>NZ_CP117430.1:5335548-5649404 GCF_030687395.1 Pseudomonas wuhanensis
AAGGTGCAAGATTCAGCAGGAGCCTGGTTGGCAAATCAATCGTAGGCTGGCTCATATCGGTCACTTCGCACAAATCAAATGTGGGAGCGGGCTTGCTCGCGAAAGCGGCTTAACATTCAACACATCGGTTGTCAGTTATACCGCTTTCGCGAGCAAGCCCGCTCCCACATTGGTTATCCAGCACTTGCCGAAGCAGCGTCAGATCAGAGACCGTAGCTCATCAGACGCTCGTAACGACGGGCCAACAGCGCCTCGTTATCGAACTTCTTCAACATCGCCAGTTGCGAGCTCAGTTCGGCGCGGATCGAGGCAGCCGCAGCGGCCGGGTCACGATGAGCGCCGCCCAATGGCTCGCCGATCACTTTATCGACAATGCCCAGGCCCTTCAGACGCTCGGCAGTGATGCCCATCGCCTCAGCGGCATCTGGAGCTTTCTCGGAAGTTTTCCACAGAATCGAGGCGCAACCTTCCGGAGAAATCACCGCGTAGGTCGAATATTGCAGCATGTTCAGCTGATCGCAGACGCCGATTGCCAGCGCACCACCGGAACCACCCTCACCGATCACGGTGGCGATGATTGGGGTTTTCAGGCGAGCCATGACGCGCAGGTTCCAGGCAATTGCTTCGCTCTGGTTACGCTCTTCAGCGTCGATGCCTGGGTAAGCACCCGGGGTGTCGATGAAGGTCAGGATCGGCATTTTGAAACGCTCGGCCATTTCCATCAGGCGGCACGCTTTGCGGTAGCCTTCCGGACGCGGCATGCCGAAGTTACGGCGAACCTTCTCGCGCACTTCGCGGCCTTTCTGGTGACCGATGATCATCACCGGTTGATCGTCCAGACGGGCAACACCGCCGACAATGGCAGCGTCGTCGGAGAAGTGACGGTCGCCGTGCAGTTCGTCGAACTCGGTGAAGATGTGTTCGATGTAGTCCAGGGTATAAGGACGTTTCGGGTGACGCGCCAGACGTGCGATCTGCCAGCTGGTCAGCTTGCCGAAGATGTCTTCGGTCAGCGTGCTGCTCTTGTCCTGCAGGCGGGAGATCTCATCGCCGATATTCAGCGAATTGTCATTACCGACCAAGCGCAACTCTTCGATCTTGGCTTGCAGGTCGGCGATCGGCTGTTCGAAATCTAGAAAATTCGGGTTCATAGGCGTCCGTCTTGGGTCGACCTCCAAGAGAGCTTGGGCCGGCCGGTTGTCTATTCGCGCCCTACCTTAAGGGACAGGCGCGTTCAGGTCGAGATTAAAAATTCGGGTCGGGATCAGGCGCGTTCCAATGGTAAGGAATGGCACCTGACCGTCAACGGTATTGGAGGAAGACGTTGTCTCGCCCGAACTGGTCACGCAGGGCTTGAATCAAGGCATCCGCCGGATCGATCCGCCAAGTCTCGCCGAACTGCAACAAGGCCTTCGCATCGGGACTGGTGTACTCCATGGTGATCGGGCACGCGCCGCGGTGGCGCTTGAACAACTCACCCAGCCAGCGTAGCTGATCGCCCTTCAAATCCTTGGTGTGCAATTTCAGGCGCAGGCTTTCGGCCAGGTTGGTGCGCGCATCTTCCATGCTCATCACCCGCTTGACCCGCAGCCGCAGGCCGCCAGAGAAGTCGTCATTGCTGACTTCGCCTTCGACCACCACCATCGCGTCGGTCTGCAACAGCGACTGCGCGGAATGGAAGGCGTCGGCGAACAGCGAGGCTTCGATCCGCCCGGAGCGGTCGTCGAGGGTGATGAAACCCATCTTGTCGCCCTTTTTGTTCTTCATCACTCGCAGGGCGATGATCATGCCCGCGACCGTCTGGGTATCGCGAGCCGGCTTCAGGTCGATGATGCGCTGACGGGCGAAGCGACGAATCTCGCCTTCGTATTCGTCGATCGGGTGACCGGTCAGGTACAGGCCCAGGGTGTCTTTCTCCCCTTTCAGGCGTTCCTTGAGGGTCAGTTCCTTGGCCTTGCGGTGGTTGACATAAACATCGGCGTCTTCCTCGACGAACAGGCCGCCAAACAGATCGGCATGACCACTGTCGTGGGTGCGAGCGGTTTGTTCGGCAGCCTTGATCGCCCCTTCCATGGCGTTCAGCAAGACCGCCCGGTTGCGGTCGATGTTGGCCTGATAGGCTTTCGGCTCATCGTGGAAGTACGGACCAAGACGATCCAGCGCGCCACTGCGGATCAAACCATCCAGGGTGCGCTTGTTAATGCGCTTGAGATCAACCCGGGCGCAGAAATCAAAGAGATCCTTGAACGGGCCTTCCTGACGCGCCTCGGTGATCGCTTCGACCGGGCCCTCGCCAACACCCTTGATCGCGCCCAATCCGTAAATAATCCGGCCTTCGTCGTTCACCGTGAACTTGAACTCCGAGGTGTTCACGTCCGGTGCGTCGAGGCGCAGCTTCATGGTCCGCACTTCTTCGATCAAGGTCACGACCTTGTCGGTATTGTGCATATCCGCCGACAGTACCGCAGCCATGAACGGCGCCGGGTAGTGGGCTTTCAGCCACGCGGTCTGGTACGACACCAGACCGTACGCGGCGGAGTGGGATTTGTTGAAGCCGTAACCGGCGAATTTTTCTACCAGGTCGAAGATGTTACCGGCCAGGTCGGCGTCGATATTGTTGGTGGCGCAACCTTCAATGAAACCGCCACGTTGCTTGGCCATTTCTTCGGGCTTTTTCTTACCCATGGCTCGACGCAGCATGTCTGCACCGCCAAGGGTGTAGCCTGCCATGACCTGGGCAATCTGCATCACCTGTTCCTGATACAGGATGATGCCGTAAGTCGGCGCCAGGACTGGCTTGAGGCCTTCGTACTGGTAATCCGAGTGCGGGTACGCGAGTTCCGCGCGACCGTGCTTACGGTTGATGAAGTCGTCCACCATGCCCGATTGCAACGGGCCCGGACGGAACAGGGCCACCAGTGCGATCAAGTCTTCCAGGCAGTCGGGCTTGAGCTTTTTGATCAGCTCTTTCATGCCGCGCGACTCGAGCTGGAACACCGCGGTGGTTTCGGCTTTTTGCAGCAGCGTGTAAGTCGGTTTGTCGTCCAGCGGGATAAAGGCGATATCCAGCGGCGGCTCGTTGACCTTGGCGCGGTCGCGGTTGATGGTTTTCAGCGCCCAGTCGATGATCGTCAGGGTCCGCAGACCAAGGAAGTCGAACTTCACCAGACCGGCAGCCTCGACGTCGTCCTTGTCGAACTGGGTTACCAGGCCATCGCCCGCTTCATCGCAATAAATCGGCGAGAAGTCGGTCAGCTTGGTCGGCGCGATCACCACACCACCGGCGTGCTTGCCGACGTTACGCACAACACCTTCAAGCTTGCGCGCCATTTCCCAGATTTCCGCGGCTTCTTCATCGACCTTGATGAAGTCGCGCAGGATTTCTTCCTGCTCGTAGGCTTTTTCCAGGGTCATGCCGACTTCGAACGGAATCATCTTCGACAGACGATCCGCCAGGCCGTAAGACTTGCCCTGCACCCGCGCCACGTCACGGACCACCGCTTTCGCCGCCATGGAACCGAAGGTGATGATCTGGCTTACCGCGTTGCGACCGTATTTCTCGGCTACGTAATCGATGACCCGGTCACGGCCGTCCATGCAGAAGTCGACGTCGAAGTCGGGCATGGAAACCCGTTCCGGGTTAAGGAAACGTTCGAACAGCAGGTCATATTCCAACGGGTCGAGGTCGGTGATCTTCTGCACATAGGCCACCAACGACCCGGCACCCGACCCACGCCCCGGACCTACCGGCACGCCGTTATTCTTGGCCCACTGGATAAAGTCCATCACGATCAGGAAGTAACCGGGGAAGCCCATCTGGATGATGATATCCAGCTCGAAATTCAACCGGTCGACGTAGACCTGGCGCTTGGCTTCGTAGTCTTCAGTGGTGTCCTTGGGCAGCAGAACGGTGAGGCGCTCTTCCAGACCGTCGAAGGAAACCTTGCGAAAGTACTCGTCGATGGTCATGCCATCGGGAATCGGGAAGTTGGGCAGGAAGTGCTTGCCCAGTTTCACGTCGATGTTGCAGCGCTTGGCGATCTCGACGGTGTTTTCCAGCGCCTCGGGCAGGTCGCTGAACAGCTCGGCCATTTCCTCGGCGCTTTTGAGGTATTGCTGATCGCTGTAATTCTTCGAACGCCGCGGATCGTCGAGGGCGCGGCCTTCACCGATGCAAACGCGGGTTTCGTGGGCCTCGAAGTCTTCCTGCTTGATGAAGCGCACGTCGTTGGTCGCCACCAGCGGCGCGCCGATTTTCGCCGCCAGGGCCACGGCACCGTGCAGTTGCTCTTCGTCATTGGGGCGGCTGGTGCGCTGGACTTCCAGATAGAAACGATCCGGGAACACCGCCATCCATTCGCGCGCCAGGGTTTCGGCTTCGTCCGGGTTGCCGCTGAGCATGGCCAGACCGATTTCGCCCTCTTTCGCCGCCGACAGCATGATCAAGCCTTCGCTGGCTTCGGCCACCCACTCGCGCTCGATGATGACCGAGCCATTGCGCTGGCCGTCGATGAAACCGCGGGAGATCAGTTCGGTGAGGTTGCGATAACCCACGGCGTTCATCGCCAGCAGACTGATCCGGCTCAAGGGGTTGTCCGGATCCTTGTTCGACAGCCACAGGTCGGCGCCGCAGATCGGCTTGATCCCCGCGCCCATGGCGGCTTTATAGAATTTGACCAGGGAACACATGTTGTTCTGGTCGGTGACCGCCACGGCAGGCATGTTCATGCCGACCAGGGTCTTGACCAGCGGCTTGATCCGCACCAGACCGTCGACCAGGGAATATTCAGTGTGCAGGCGTAGATGAACGAATGAAGCCGGCATAGTGATCCTGTCTAGAAACTAGAAACGTGAAGACAACAAGGCCCGGATTGTACCGGGCCTTGAGTAAAACATCAGCCTGCGACTAACTCTCGATCAGGTTTTCCCGCGCTTCATACGCCAAGCGTACCGGGGCGAACGAGCGGCGATGGATTGGGGTCGGCCCCAAGCGGGCCAGCGCTTCCAGATGAACGGGTGTCGGGTAGCCTTTATGGCCGCCGATCCCGTAACCCGGATAAATCAGTTCGAATGCCGCCATTTCTCGATCACGACTGACCTTGGCCAGAATTGAAGCGGCAGCAATGGCCGGTACCTTGCCATCGCCCTGGATCACCGCTTCCGCACGCATCGAGAGCTTCGGGCAACGGTTGCCGTCGATCATCGCCAGTTTCGGCTGAATGTGCAGCCCTTCGACGGCACGCTGCATGGCCAGCATGGTGGCGTGAAGAATGTTCAGTTCGTCGATTTCTTCTACTTCAGCGCGAGCGACATACCAACTCAGGGCCTTTTCGCAGATTTCGTCGTAAAGCGCATCACGGCGAGCTTCGGTGAGCTTCTTCGAGTCGTTGAGGCCCAGGATGGGGCGGCTCGGATCGAGGATCACTGCCGCCGTCACCACGGCGCCACACAGCGGGCCGCGACCGACTTCATCGACACCTGCCACCAGATCTTCAAGTTCATCGACCAGCATAAAATCCAGGCCCAGCTGTTTGCTTGCTTTGCTCATTATGCTCTGCCAATCAGGTTCAGTACCGCATCCGCTGCCTGATTGGAGGCGTCCAAGCGCAGGGTTCGGTGGATTTCGTCAAAGCCTCGGGTCTGTTCCTGGCCACCTTCGATCAGTGGCGACAGGGTCTGGGCCAAGGCTTCAACCGTCGCATCGTCCTGCAACAACTCCGGCACCAGCAAACGCTGGGCCAGAAGATTCGGCAAGGAGACGTAGGGACTCTTCACCATCCGTTTAAGAATCCAGAACGTCAGCGGTGCCAAGCGATAAGCGACCACCATCGGTCGCTTGTACAACAATGCTTCCAGCGTAGCCGTGCCCGAAGCGATCAACACCGCGTCGCAAGCAGCCAGGGCCAGATGGGATTTGCCGTCGAGCAAGGTCAGCGGCAGATCGCGACCGGCCAGCAGCTCTTCAAGCTGCGCCCGGCGCTGTGGGCTCGCGCATGGCATGACGAACCGTACGCCCGGACGCATGGCCCGCAAGCGCTGGGCGGTGTCGAGGAACAGCGCACCAAGGCGCCCGACCTCACCGCCACGGCTGCCCGGCATCAGGGCGACCAGCGGCCCGTCCGGCAAACCAAGTTCGGCCCGCGCTGCGGCGCGATCAGCCTCAAGCGGAATCGCATCGGCCAGGGAATGGCCGACAAACCGCACCGGCACACCCTTCTCTTCATAAAATTTAGCTTCGAACGGGAACAGCGTCAGCATCAGGTCGCAACCTTCGCGAATCTTCAGCACCCGCTTCTGTCGCCAGGCCCAGACCGACGGGCTGACGTAATGCACGGTCTTGATCCCGGCCTGACGCAGCTTGAGTTCGATATTGAGGTTGAAGTCCGGGGCATCGATACCGATGAACACGTCCGGCTTCTCGGCGATCAGGTCCGCGACCAGTTTCTTGCGACGCGCCAACAGCTCACGCAAACGGCCCAGCACTTCCACCAAGCCCATGACAGACAGGCGTTCCATCGGGAAATACGAGGTCAGGCCTTCGGCCTGCATCAGCGGACCGCCGACACCGATGAACTCGACTGCTGGATGCCGAGCCTTCAGCGCGCGCATGAGACCCGCACCCAGAATGTCACCGGAAGCCTCTCCCGCCACCAGCGCAATACGCAAATTGGCCATGGTTAACGGGTGATGCCGCGGGTCGAAGACTGGATAGAGTCACGGAACACCGCGACTTCCGGGAACTGAAGCGAGGGTTCCGCCAGCTCGGCCAGCGCCTGTTCGACCGTCAGGCCCTGGCGGTAAACCACCTTGTAGGCACGACGCAGCGCGTGGATTGCATCTTCGCTGAAACCGCGACGGCGCATGCCTTCGAAATTCATGCTGCGGGCTTCGGCCGGGTTGCCGAATACCGTGACGTAGGCTGGAACGTCCTTGCCAATGGCAGTGCCCATGCCGGAAAAGCTGTGGGCGCCAATGTGGCAATACTGGTGAACCAGGGTAAAACCGGACAGGATCGCCCAGTCTTCAACGTGCACATGGCCCGCCAACGCGGTGTTGTTGACCAGAATACAGTGGTTACCGATAACGCTGTCGTGACCGATGTGGGCATAGGCCATGATCAGGTTGTGATCGCCCAGGGTCGTTTCCGAACGATCCTGAACGGTCCCGCGGTGAATCGTCACGCCTTCGCGAATGACGTTATGGTCACCGATGACCAGACGGGTTTCTTCGCCTTTGTATTTCAGATCGGGCGTGTCCTCGCCTACCGAAGAAAACTGGTAGATGCGGTTGTGCTTACCGATTCGGGTCGGGCCCTTGAGAATCACATGCGGCCCGATCACTGTCCCCTCGCCGATTTCCACACCTGCGCCGATGATCGACCAAGGGCCGACTTCGACGTCGTCGGCCAGAACGGCCGTCGGATCGATGATTGCGCGAGGGTCAATCAAACTCATAGTTTGCGTTCCGCGCAGATGATTTCAGCGGAGCAGACTGGCTTGCCATCGACCGAAGCCTGGCACTCGAACTTCCAGATCTGACGCTTGCAGCTCAGGAACTTGGCTTCCAAGATCAGCTGGTCGCCTGGCAGCACGGGCTGGCGGAAGCGCAGCTTGTCAGAGCCGACGAAGTAATACAGCGTGCCGTCGGCAGGCTTCACGTCGAGCATTTTGAAACCAAGGATCCCGGCAGCCTGAGCCATCGCTTCGATGATCAATACGCCCGGCATGATTGGATGCGCAGGAAAGTGACCATTGAAGAATGGCTCGTTGATGCTGACATTCTTGTAGGCGCGGATGCGCTTGCCTTCCACATCCAGATCCACGACCCGGTCCACCAGCAGGAACGGGTAACGGTGAGGCAGGTATTCGCGAATCTCGTTGATGTCCATCATTTCGGGGGGGAAGCCTATGTAAAGATTGGGAGCGCGCGACTGACGCGCACTCCTCTAGCAAATCAAGGAGGCAGTCTAGCGGCTGTGCACACTTGATATGGAAATGGTATCAGCCATCTGATGAAGCATTACCGTCAGGGGTCACGTCCCCTACACGCTTTTCCAGCTGTCGCAGACGTCGCGCGATGTCATCGAGCTGACGGATACGTGCCGCGCTTTTGCGCCATTCGGCTGCCGGTTGCATCGCCGTTCCGGAAGAATAGGAACCCGGCTCGGTAATCGAGTGGGTCACCATGGTCATCCCGGTCAGGAAAACGTTGTCGCAAATCTCGATATGCCCCACCAACCCTACGCCACCGGCGAGCATGCAATGCTTGCCGATTTTGGTGCTGCCGGAGATCCCCACACAGGCGGCCATGGCGGTGTGGTCACCGACCTGGACGTTGTGAGCAATCTGAATCTGGTTGTCGAGCTTCACACCATTGCCGATAACGGTATCGGCCAGTGCGCCGCGATCGATAGCCGTATTTACGCCTATTTCCACGTCATCGCCGATCGAAACACCACCAATCTGGGCGATTTTCTGCCAGACGCCTTTCTCGTTGGCAAAACCGAAGCCTTCACCGCCGAGCACGGCACCAGACTGAATCACCACCCGTTTGCCGATGCGCACATCGTGATACAGCGTGACACGCGGGGCCAACCAGCCGCCCTCGCCGATTTCGCAACGCGCACCGATGAAGCAATGAGCCCCAACGGTCACACCTGCGCCAATACGCGCTGCACTTTCGATCACCGCAAAAGCACCGATGCTCGCCGCCGGGTCGACCACTGCATCCACTGCCACCACCGCTGTCGGATGAATACCGGCAAGCGCCTTGGGCTTGGGATCGAACAGATGGGAAACGCGCGCGTAGGCCAGGTATGGATCCGGCACCACCAATGCATCACCGGCAAAACCTTCAGCGTCAGCGGCCTTCAGCAAAACAGCTGCGGCCTGGCTGTCAGCCAGGTATTTACGGTATTGAGGATTTGCCAGAAAGCTCAACTGAGCTGGGCCAGCCTCTTGCAAAGTGGCTAGCCCAGTAATTTCTTTCTTCGGGTCGCCACGTAAGGTGGCGCCGAGGAACTCTGCCAACTGGCCGAGCTTTATAGTCGCTGTCATGGGTTACTTCAGCTGATTCATGCGCTCGATAACCTGGCGAGTGATGTCGTACTGAGGCTTGACATCAATCACTGCGCCACGCTCGAAGACCAGGTCAAAAGCACCTTTCTTGATGACTTCTTCCACAGCGCTGTCCAGTTTCGGCTTGAGCTGTTTCAGCATTTCACGGTCGGCAACGGCCTTGGCTTCGTTCAGTTCCTTGGACTGGAACTGGAAATCACGGGCCTTTTGCTTGAATTCGAGTTCCAGACGTTCACGCTCGCCTTGCTGCATTTTGTCGCCACCAGCCATCAGACGGTCCTGGATACCCTTGGCGCTGCTTTCCAGGCTTTTGAGCTTGGTCA
Organism: Pseudomonas wuhanensis; assembly: GCF_030687395.1. GTDB lineage: Bacteria > Pseudomonadota > Gammaproteobacteria > Pseudomonadales > Pseudomonadaceae > Aquipseudomonas > Aquipseudomonas wuhanensis. The sequence continues at coordinate 5,344,949 of NZ_CP117430.1, forward strand.
GTTGCGGGCCGAACTTTTTCTCGGCATCCACGGCGTATTTCTTCGCCGCATCGGATTCCAGCAGGGCCATCTGATAGTTCAGAACGGCGATTTTCATGTCGGCAAAAGCCGGGCCTGCTACCAGTACGGTCGCCAGGAGAACCAATTGAGTCAACTTACGCACGATGCACTCCTACAAAATCCATTGTCGTTATCTTGGGTCAGACGCTTAGAACGTCTGGCCGAGGGAGAATTGGAACACTTGAGTCTCAGCGTCATCCGGTTTCTTGACCGGCATCGCCAATGCGAAGCTCAAAGGACCGAGCGCGGTAACCCATGTCACGCCGATACCAACGGAACTGGCCATGTTGCTCAGGCTAATGTCGTTGCACTGCGTATTGGACTTCGAACCGTCAGCGTTCCTGGTTTCTTTGCACGTCGAGTCGAACACGTTACCTACGTCCCAGAATACCGAAGTACGCAGGGAACGCTGATCCTTGACGAACGGCAGAGGGAACAGAACCTCAACACCGCCCTGGATCAGGACATTACCACCGAATGGCAGTGGATCCTGGTCCGGGTCTCTTAGAGTACCCGGGTTAGTGCCCTGGCTTGGTGTACTGCGAGGACCAAGGGTACTGTCCTTGAAGCCACGAACCGAGTTGAAACCACCAGCATAGTAGTTCTCATAGAACGGAAGGCCGTCGGTAGAACCGTAACCATCGCCGTAACCCAGTTCAGTGTGCAGGCGCATTGTGTAGTTTTCAGACAATGGCTGGAACAACTGGCCACGGTAATCGAGTTTGAAGAACGACAAGTCACTGCCAGGGGTGGTGGCTTCCAGAGTCAGGCTCTGGGAACGACCACGGGTTGCCAATACACCTTTGTTCAGCGTGGACTCGGACCAACCGGCCGAGGCCTTGAAGTTCAGGTAGTTGTCGCCTTCCTGGTTAACGAAGTCGAAAATCTCATCAACGGTGTAGCGACCCGTCTTGATCTTGTCTTGTTGCGCGGTCAGGCCGAAGGTCAGACGCGAAGTCTCGCTGATCGGGTAGCCGACGCTCACGCCCGCACCCAGGCTGTCAACGGCATAGCTGGCCACGTCGACATCGAGGTCGTCGTAGTCGGTGGTGCGATAGAACGCGTTGTAACCCAGGCTCACACCGTCAGCAGTCCAGTAGGGGTCGACATAACCGAAGTTATAGCGGCTCTGGTATTCACTGCGGGTCAAGCCGACGCTGACTCGGTTACCGGTACCGAGGAAGTTGTTCTGGGTGATCGAACCACCGAGGATCAAACCGGCACTCTGGGCGAAACCGACGCTGGCGGTAATCGAACCGGACGCCTGTTCTTCAACGCTGTAGTTCACATCAACCTGATCGTCGACACCGGGTACGGCCGGCGTTTCGACGTTGACTTCCTTGAAGAAGCCCAGACGTTCCAGACGCGTCTTGGATTGATCGATCAGGTAAGTCGAAGCCCAACCACCTTCCATCTGACGCATTTCACGGCGCAGCACTTCGTCTTCGGACTTGGTGTTGCCACGGAAGTTGATGCGGTTCACGTAAGCACGCTTGCCCGGATCGACAGCGAACGTGATGTCGACCGTGTGGTCTTCATCGTGAGGCTGAGGCACGCCGTTGACGTTGGCGAAGGTGTAACCCTCGTTACCCAGGCGACGGGTGATCAGTTCGGACGTGGTGGTCATCAGCTTGCGCGAGAACACCTGGCCTTTTTGAACCAGCAGCAGGGACTTGACCTGGTCTTCAGGCACTTTCAGGTCGCCGCTGAGCTTGACGTCACGAACGGTGTACTTCTCGCCTTCGTTGACGTTGACAGTGATGTAGACGTGTTTCTTGTCCGGGGTGATGGACACCTGGGTCGAAGCAATATCCATATTGATATAGCCGCGATCCAGATAGTAGGAACGCAGACGCTCCAGGTCACCGGAGAGTTTTTCACGAGCGTACTTGTCATCGTTCTTGAAGAACGACAGCCAGTTGCTGGTCTTGAGTTCGAACAGGTCGATCAGGTCTTCATCAGGGAAGACCGTGTTACCCACCACGTTGATGTGCTGGATAGCCGCAACGGTGCCTTCGTTGATGTTGACCTTCAGGCCCACGCGGTTACGCGGCTGCGGCACCACTTCGGTATCGACGGTGGCCGAGTAACGGCCCTGAGCGACGTATTGACGCTGCAGCTCGTTACGCACACCTTCAAGGGTGGCGCGCTGGAAGATCTCGCCTTCGGCCAGACCGGATTGTTTGAGGCCCTTCATCAGGTCTTCAGTGGAGATCGCCTTGTTGCCTTCGATCTCGATACTGGCGACCGACGGACGCTCGACTACAGTGATGACGAGGACGTTGCCATCGCGACCCAGCTGGATATCCTGAAAGAAACCGGTTTTGAACAACGCACGAGTGGATTCCACCAGGCGACGATCATCCGCCTGTTCGCCGACGTTCAACGGCAAGGCACCAAAGACGCTACCCGCGGAGACCCGCTGGAGGCCATTGACGCGAATATCAGAGATAGTGAAGGACTCGGCGTGAACTTCGGCGATCATCAATACGGTGAGAACCGCAGTTAGCAGCAGACGTTTCATGAAGTCCTTTCTTATTCCAACTGGCAATAAAAACTGCCGCAAAATGCGGCAGATTCGCAATTCAGCGAAGCGTTACAGTCGACCCAGATCATTGACCAGAGCAAGTAACATCACCCCGACCACCAAACTGATACCGATCTGTATCCCCCAACCTTGCACCCGATCCGACAAGGGACGACCACGCGCCCACTCGATCAGATAAAACAACAAATGTCCCCCATCCAGTACAGGAATGGGCAACAAATTCAGAACCCCCAGGCTAATACTCAGATAAGCAAGGAAATTCAGGAAATCAGCGACGCCCGACTGGGCAGAAGCGCCCGCCACTTTAGCAATGGTTATCGGTCCACTCAAGTTTTTTACCGAGAGCTCACCGAACAACATTTTCTTGAGCGAATCGAGGGTCAGTACACTCATGGTCCAGGTGCGTCGGGCACCCTCGCCAATCGCAGCCACCGGACCGTAACTGACTTCGCGAATCATCTCTGGCGGCCATTCGACCGCTTTCACCCCGGCACCCAGATAACCATTGGGTGACTTGCTCTCGCCGCGTGCGGCCAACGTCACAGGGACGTCGATTTGAGCACCATCGCGCTCCACGCGCAGCATGATTTTGGTATCCGGATGCATACGGACGATGTCGACTACCTGCTGCCAGTCGTCCAGCGCCTTGCCATCAAGGGCCAACAAGCGGTCACCCGGCTTCAGGCCCGCAGCCTTCGCCGGCCCTTTCGGATCAAACTCGGCCAGGACTGGAGGCAACGCCGGACGCCAAGGACGAATACCCAGCGAGCGAATCGGATCTGGCTCCTCGGCCCCCTTGAGCCACTTGTCCAGCACCAACTCACGGGGAGAGTCCACCGTGGAGCCCTGTTCGCGGACCAGCAATTGAAGGGAACCGCTCTCACCCAGACGGCGGATCAGTTGCAGGTTCACCGCGGCCCAGCCGGAGGTTGGCTCGCCATCGATGGCCATAATTTCCTGGCCAGGGCTCAAACCTGCCTTGGAGGCAATACTGCCGGACTCGACCGCACCGATAACCGGCCGCACCTGCTCGCTGCCCAGCATGGCCAACGCCCAGAAAAACACCAAGGCCAATAGAAAGTTGGCGATCGGGCCGGCCGCGACGATGGCGATGCGTTGACGGACAGATTTGCGATTGAAGGATTGATCGACCTGATCGGCCGGGACCTCGCCTTCGCGCTCATCGAGCATCTTCACGTAGCCACCCAACGGGATGGCCGCGACCACGAATTCAGTGCCTTTACTGTCGTGCCAGCGCAGCAGCGGCATGCCGAAGCCCACGGAGAAACGCAGCACTTTGACCCCACAGCGACGCGCGACCCAGAAATGGCCGAATTCGTGGAAGGTGACCAGCACACCCAGCGCTACCAGGGTGCCGACAATCATATAGAGCGCGCTCATGTACTTTCTCCGCAATCCTATCAGTGCTGCATGGGGCAACGTATTGCAGCACTTATCGCCCGTGACGGCTCAACCATTGCCCGGCCAGTACCCGTGCTTTCGCATCAGCCGTAAACACTGCCTCGAGATCATCTACCGCAACCACAGGCTCGAGGTTCAACACTTCCTCGATAATACTCGCGATTTCCAGGTAGCGAACCCGTCCGTCGAGAAACGCCGCCACAGCCACCTCATTCGCGGCATTGAGCATGGCCGGCGCACTGTTGCCAGCCTCGGCGGCTTGACGCGCAAGGCGCAGGCAAGGGAAACGCTCCTCATCGGGCGCCTGGAAATCCAGGCGAGCGATGGCAAACAGGTCCAGCGGCGCAACGCCCGAGTCGATTCGCTCTGGCCAGGCCAGGGCATTGGCGATCGGCGTGCGCATGTCCGGATTGCCCAACTGCGCCAATACCGAACCATCGATGTAGTCGACCAGCGAATGAATCACGCTCTGCGGGTGAATCACCACTTCGACCTGGGACGGCGTGGCGTCGAACAGCCAGCAGGCTTCGATCAGCTCGAGCCCTTTGTTCATCATGCTGGCCGAATCCACCGAAATCTTGCGCCCCATGGTCCAATTCGGGTGCGCACACGCTTGCTCGGGAGAAACATGCGCCAGTTCGGCCATGGGTGTCTGCCGGAACGGTCCGCCAGAGGCTGTCAGTAAAATCCGACGCACACCGACCGCACCAAGTCCACGAGCGAAATCCTGTGGCATGCACTGGAAAATCGCGTTGTGCTCGCTGTCGATCGGCAGCAGCACCGAACCGCTTTTGCGCACGGCCTGCATGAACAGCGCACCGGACATCACCAGCGCTTCTTTATTGGCCAGAAGAATCTTCTTGCCGGCCTCGACCGCCGCCAGGGTCGGACGCAAGCCCGCCGCACCGACGATGGCCGCCATCACCGCATCGACTTCCGGATCGGAGGCGACCTGACACAAGCCCTCCTCCCCTACCAGAACGCGGGTCGACAGACCGGCTGCGCGCAAATCGTCCTGCAACCTTGAGGCAGCGCCAGATTCCGGCACGACGGCGAAGCGCGGCGAATGACGCGCACACAGTGCCAGCAACTCACTCAAACGAGTGAAACCGCTCAAGGCGAAAACCTGATAACGCTCGGGATGACGGGCAATGACGTCGAGGGTGCTCAGGCCAATCGAACCGGTCGCTCCCAGCACGGTAATCTGTTGTGGGCGGCTCATGCTGCCATCCACAGCAGCACTGCGAATACCGGAATCGCTGCCGTCAGGCTGTCGATGCGGTCCAGCACGCCGCCGTGGCCGGGCAGCAGATTACTGCTGTCCTTGATCCCCGACTGGCGCTTGAACATGCTTTCGGTGAGGTCGCCGACCACTGAAATGAATACGATAATTGCGGCACCGAACAGGCCCATCAGCATCTGAGCGAAACTCCAGTCCCGCACAAAACCGACGATTGCGGTAATCACCAGACTCACCAGCAAGCCGCCGTATACGCCTTCCCAGCTCTTGCCAGGGCTGACCTGGGGCGCCAACTTGCGTTTGCCGAAGGCCCGACCGGAAAAGTACGCACCAATATCGGCACCCCAGACCAGCACCATTACGGCCATGATCAGCCAGTTACCCAAGGGTTCCTGCTTGATCAGAACCAGGCCTTGCCAGGCCGGCAACAGAATCAACAAACCGATCACCAGTTTGCAGGCAGCACTGGCCCAATGTTGACTGGACTGTGGATAGGTCAGCACCAGATACGTGGCCACGCCCCACCAGAGCACTGCAGCACCCAACACCCAAGGCGCGAGCCCCGGCAGGATGTGCATGAAAAACAGCATCAACGCGACCACAGCGGCATAGGCAAGGCGAATCGACTGAGCAGCGAAACCTGCCAACCGCGCCCACTCCCACGCCCCGAGCGTCACCACCAGCCCGATGAACAGCGCAAAACCGGACCCTTCGAGCAGGAAAAACCCGCACAGGGCAATCGGCAGCAGAATCAGCGCCGTGATGATTCGTTGTTTAAGCATTAAACCCGGGCTCCAGCCTCGACCTGCTCGCTCGTTTTACCGAAGCGACGCTGGCGAGAAGCGAAATCGGCTAGCGCATTGCGCATGGCGTCGTGTTTGAAGTCCGGCCAGAACAGGTCGGAGAAGTACAACTCGGCGTAAGCCAGCTGCCACAGCAGGAAGTTACTGATGCGATGCTCGCCACCGGTACGGATACACAAGTCTGGCAGCGGCAGATCGCCGGTCGCCAGACAGGTTTGTAACAGCTCTGGGGTAATGTCCTCCGGACGCAGATGCCCGGCCTGAACTTCGCGAGCCAGACGCTGCGCGGCTTGCGCGATATCCCACTGACCGCCATAGTTGGCGGCGATCTGCAGGACAAAGCGGTTGGCACCGACAGTCATCGCCTCGGCTTCGCGCATGGCGGCCTGAAGCTCCGGGTGAAAACGCGAACGATCGCCAATGATGCGCAAACTGATGTTGTTGTCGTTGAGGCGCTTGGCCTCGCGACGCAACGCCTTGAAGAACAGATCCATCAAGGCACTGACCTCATCGGCCGGGCGCTGCCAGTTCTCGCTGGAGAAGGCGAACAGGGTCAGTACTTCAACCTTGGCCTCGGCACACACCTCGATGACCGCACGCACCGCATCCACGCCTGCTTTATGCCCGGCGACACCCGGCATAAAGCGTTTTTTCGCCCAGCGATTATTACCATCCATGATGATCGCGACATGGCGCGGCACCGCGGACGGCGCAGTCTGCTTTGTCTTATCCATTAAAACGTGACCCTTATACGGCCATCAGGTCTTTTTCTTTCTGCGCCAAATTCGCGTCGATTTCAGCCACGTATTTTTTGGTCAGATCATCAATTTCGCCAGTAGCGCGACGCTCTTCGTCTTCGCTGATTTCCTTTTCCTTGACCAGGTCCTTGAGCTGGCTGTTCGCGTCACGACGGATGTTGCGCACCGCAACACGGGCATCTTCAGCGACATCGCGAGCCTGCTTGGTGAAGCCCTTGCGGGTTTCTTCAGTCAGGGCCGGCATGGAGATCAGCAACAACTCACCGAGGTTGGTCGGGTTGAGGTTCAGACCCGCGCTACCGATGGCTTTGTCGACGGCACCCAGCATGTTGCGCTCAAAGGCAACTACTTGCAGGGTACGGGCGTCTTTAACGGTGATGTTCGCCACCTGTTTGATCGGAGTGTCGGAGCCGTAGTACGGAACCATCACACCTTCCAGAATGCTTGGGTGGGCCTGACCCGTACGAATACGACCGAAGTTGTGAGCCAGCGACTCGACGGATTTTTTCATGCGCTCTTGAGCGTCTTTCTTGATTTCGTTGATCATTGTTGGCCTTCCTCGATCAGGGTCCCTTCAGCGCCGCCATGTACGATGTTCAGCAGGGCGCCGGGCTTGTTCATGTTAAATACGCGCAACGGCATCTTGTGGTCGCGGCACAGGCAAATGGCCGTCAGATCCATCACGCCCAGCTTGCGATCCAGTACTTCATCATAAGTCAGATGATCGAACTTCTCGGCATGCGGGTCTTTGAATGGATCAGCCGTGTAAACGCCATCGACCTTGGTTGCCTTGAGCACGACGTCAGCGTCGATTTCGATTGCACGCAAACAGGCTGCCGAATCCGTGGTGAAGAACGGATTACCGGTACCGGCCGCGAAAATCACGACTTCCTTGGCGTTCAGGTGACGCATGGCTTTGCGGCGATCATAGTGATCGGTCACGCCAACCATGGAAATGGCCGACATCACGATGGCCGAGATATTGGCACGTTCCAGCGCATCGCGCATCGCCAGGGCGTTCATCACAGTGGCCAGCATGCCCATGTGGTCGCCAGTAACCCGATCCATGCCCGCCGCGCTGAGCGCCGCGCCGCGGAACAGGTTGCCACCACCGATCACCAGACCGACCTGAACACCGATGCCGACCAGTTGGCCAACTTCCAGAGCCATGCGATCCAGAACTTTGGGGTCGATCCCGAACTCTTCCGAGCCCATCAGGGCCTCGCCGCTAAGCTTGAGTAGAATGCGTTTATAGCGAGCCTGATAACCACTGCCCTGCTGAGCCATTGCGAATCTCTCCTGCGGCGTATTTTAAAAATTCTTTGCGAGCTGTTTACAGCTGGCGTTCACTCTAGCTTGGCACTGCTTCAGCGCCATCGGAACATGGCTTTGTAAGCCAGTTCCAAAAGGAAACCAATTAAAATTGGCAACCCCATCTGAAAAGAGGCTGCGCGCGTGAGCGGGCAGCCTCTTCAGGGCGACAGTTAAAAAACCGTCTTATTGCTTGGCGGCAGCCAGCTGGGCAGCAACTTCTTCAGCGAAGTTGTCGACCGGCTTCTCGATGCCTTCGCCTACTTTGAAGTAGGTAAAAGAAACGATTTCAGCACCGGCTTTCTTGGCCAGTTCGCCGACCTTGATTTCAGGGTTCTTGACGAACGCCTGCTCAACCAGGCTCGCTTCAGCCAGGAACTTGCTGATACGACCTTTGACCATGTTTTCAACGATGTTTTCTGGCTTGCCAGCGATCTTGTCAGCGTTGAGGGTCAGGAACACGCCTTTCTCGCGCTCGATCGCTTCAGCGGAAACTTCCGATGGCAGCAGGAATTCAGGGTTGGTGGCCGCTACGTGCATAGCGATGTCCTTGGCCAGCTCAACGTTGCCGCCCTTGAGAACAACCGCGACACCGATCTTGTTGCCGTGCAGGTAACCACCAACAACATCACCTTCAACGCGAGCCAGGCGACGGATGTTGACGTTTTCGCCAACCTTGCCGACCAGAACCAGGCGATCGGCTTCTTGAGCTTCGACCAGCGGAGCGACATCAGTCAGCTTGTCAGCGAATGCCTTTTCTACGCTGGAAGCAACAAATGCCTTGAAGTCGTCTTGCAGGGCCAGGAAGTCGGTCTGCGAGTTCACTTCCAGCAGAACGGCGGATTTACCGTCTTCTTTAAGAGCGATCGCGCCTTCAGCGGCAACGTTGCCAGCTTTTTTGGCAGCCTTGATGGCGCCCGAAGCACGCATGTCATCAATGGCTTTTTCGATGTCGCCGCCGGCCTTGGTCAAGGCCTTTTTGCAATCCATCATGCCTTCGCCGGTACGCTCGCGCAGTTCTTTGACCAACGCTGCAGTAATCTCTGCCATTTTCAAATTCCTCTTGGATAGGTTTTCAACCATTCCACCCGATCGAACGGGCGTTCAATTCTTCCCGAACCACCCTTGTTAGCCGCTGCACGTTACAGATGCTGTAGCTGCGCTGCTCACAAATGGTTTTCGAGGTGGCAAAAAGGGGGCCAAGCCCCCTTTTTGCTTACTGAGTCAACGCCAGGGCGTCAATTACTCAGCTGCAGCTGCCGGAGCTTCTTCAACGAACTGCTCGGTGCCGCCAGCAACGTGGTTGCGACCGCGGATTACAGCGTCAGCCATCGAACCCATGTACAGCTGGATAGCGCGGATTGCGTCATCGTTGCCTGGGATAATGTAGTCAACGCCTTCCGGGCTGCTGTTGGTATCGACTACGCCGATAACCGGGATGCCCAGCTTGTTGGCTTCGGTGATCGCGATGCGCTCGTGATCAACGTCGATAACGAACAGAGCGTCTGGCAGACCGCCCATGTCCTTGATACCACCCAGGGAACGATCCAGCTTCTCAAGATCGCGAGTGCGCATCAGCGCTTCTTTCTTGGTCAGCTTGGCGAAAGTACCGTCTTCGGCTTGTACTTCAAGGTCACGCAGACGCTTGATGGAAGCACGGATGGTTTTGAAGTTGGTCAGCATGCCGCCCAACCAGCGGTGATCGACGTACGGCGAACCGCAACGTGCTGCTTCTTCAGCAACGATCTTGCCAGCGGAACGCTTGGTGCCGACGAACAGAATCTTGTTTTTGCCCTGGGCCAGACGCTCTACGAAAGTCAGAGCTTCGTTGAACATTGGCAGGGTTTTTTCAAGGTTGATAATGTGAATCTTGTTACGCGCGCCGAAAATGTACTTACCCATTTTCGGGTTCCAGTAACGGGTCTGGTGACCGAAGTGCACACCGGCCTTCAGCATATCGCGCATGTTGACTTGGGACATGATAGTTCCTTAATAAGTCGGGTTTGGCCTCCACGTATCCCAATGACCAACCAGCAGCTTCAGCTGAAGGCACCCAGGTCATCGTGTCGACACGTGTGTGGATTTAAGCTTTTCAGGGTATCCCCGGAAAGCGGCGCATTTTATATCACAAGGCAGAAAAAAACGGAACCCGGATTCTGAAAACCTGGGGAATGCTTTTGGCCCCCGCCTTGGAATCCCCTCAGAATGCGCCATCCTATAGAGGGAAGCGATGCACAGAGGCTCAGATTTGCGCTGATCGTCTGATAGAATCGTGTTTTTCAGGGCCGCGACAATTGTTCGCGCAACGCCCATTTCGTTTTAGAAGGCGCCATTGAGCGCAGAGAGAGCCTGTATGACCGTCACCCTCAAAACCCCAGAGGACATCGCAAAAATGCGGATCGCCGGCAAATTGGCCGCCGACGTGCTGGAAATGATTGCTGATTATGTCAAACCGGGTGTCACCACCGAAGAGCTGGACCGCATCTGCCACGACTACATCGTCAATGAGCAGAAAGCCATCCCTGCCCCGCTCAACTACAAGGGCTTTCCGAAGTCAATCTGCACCTCGATCAACCACGTGGTCTGCCACGGCATCCCGAACGAGAAACCGTTAAAGGATGGTGACACGCTGAACATCGACGTCACTGTGATCAAGGACGGCTACCACGGCGACACCAGCCGCATGTTCCACGTCGGTTCCGTTCCGGTCTGGGCCGAGCGTCTGTCCCAGGTGACTCAGGAATGCATGTACAAGGCCATCGAACTGGTCAAACCCGGCTGCCGCCTGGGCGATATCGGTGAAGTGATCCAGAAGCACGCGGAAAAGAACGGCTTCTCGGTGGTTCGCGAGTTCTGCGGCCACGGCATCGGCAAGGTGTTCCACGAAGAACCGCAGATCCTGCACTACGGCCGCGCCGGCACCGGCATGGAACTGAAAGCCGGCATGACCTTCACCATCGAGCCGATGATCAACCAGGGCAAGGCCGACACCAAGGTGCTGGGCGATGGCTGGACCGCCATCACCAAGGATCGCAAGCTGTCGGCTCAGTGGGAACACACCCTGCTGGTGACCGAAACCGGCTACGAGATCTTCACCCTGCGCAGCGACGATACGATCCCGCGCGTTTCGGCCTGATCCCGCCCGCACCGTTCCCAGCCTTACAGAAAGGAAAGCCAATCGATGCCGCAGGTGGATCCCGAACTCTTCGACCGCGGCCAGTTCCAGGCTGAACTGGCCCTGAAAGCAAGCCCTATTGCTGCTTTCAAGAAGGCGATCCGTCAGGCCCGCGAAGTGCTCGACGAGCGGTTTCGCAGTGGCCGGGATATTCGCCGGCTGATCGAGGATCGCGCCTGGTTTATCGACAATATCCTGCAACAGGCCTGGGAACAGTTTAACTGGAGCGAAGACGCCGATATCGCCCTCGTGGCGGTCGGTGGCTACGGTCGCGGCGAGCTGCACCCCTATTCCGACATCGATCTGCTGATTTTGCTGGACAGCGCCGATCACGAAATTTTTCGGGATTCCATCGAACGCTTTCTGACGTTGCTGTGGGACATCGGCCTGGAAGTCGGCCAGAGCGTTCGTTCGGTGGACGAATGCGCCGTCGAGGCCCGTGCCGACCTGACGGTCGTCACCAATCTGATGGAAAGCCGCACCATTTGCGGCCCCGAGCGGTTGCGCCAGCGCATGCTGGATGTCACCAGCACCGCGCACATGTGGCCGAGCAAGGAATTCTTCCTGGCCAAACGCGCCGAGCAAAAGGCCCGTCACCACAAATACAATGACACTGAATACAACCTGGAACCCAACGTCAAAGGCTCGCCCGGTGGCCTTCGGGATATTCAGACGATTCTGTGGGTGGCCCGTCGTGAATACGGCACCCTGAACCTGCGGGCTCTGGCGGGCGAAGGTTTCCTGGTGGAGAGCGAAAACGCCCTGCTGGCCTCGTCCCAGGAGTTTCTGTGGAAGGTACGTTACGCCCTGCACATGCTCGCCGGCCGCTCCGAAGACCGCCTGCTGTTCGATCACCAGCGCTCGATTGCGGGATTGCTGGGTTTCGCAGGCAATGACGCCAAGCAAGCCATCGAAAACTTCATGCAGCAGTACTACCGGGTGGTCATGAGCATTGCCCAGCTCAGCGACCTGATCATCCAGCACTTCGAAGAAGTGATCCTGGCCCCCGAAGACGAAGCGCCACCACAACCGATCAACTCGCGGTTCCAGCTGCACGACGGCTACATCGAGGCGCGTAACGACAACGTGTTCCGCCGTACGCCATTCGCCATGCTCGAGATCTTTGTGCTGATGGCCCAGCAACCGGAGATCAAAGGCGTACGCGCCGATACCATCCGCCTGCTGCGGGAAAATCGTCATCTTATCGACGACGATTTTCGCAACGACATTCGTAATACCAGCCTGTTCATCGAGCTGTTCAAGTGCAAGATCGGCATCCACCGCAATCTGCGGCGGATGAACCGTTACGGCATCCTTGGGCGCTATCTGCCAGAGTTCGGCTTCATTGTCGGGCAGATGCAGCATGACCTGTTTCATATCTATACGGTCGATGCCCATACCCTGAATCTGATCAAGCACTTGCGTAAGCTGCAGTACACCCAGGTGTCGGAAAAATTCCCGTTGGCCAGCAAGCTCATGGCCAAACTGCCCAAACCCGAACTGATTTACCTGGCCGGCCTGTACCACGACATCGGCAAAGGCCGGCATGGCGATCATTCGGAAATCGGCGCCGTGGATGCCGAAGCCTTTTGCCAGCGCCACCAATTGCCGATCTGGGACAGCCGCCTGATCGTGTGGCTGGTGCAGAACCATCTGGTGATGTCGACCACGGCCCAGCGCAAGGACCTTTCCGACCCGCACGTGATCCACGATTTCGCGCAGACCGTCGGCGATGAAACCCGCCTCGATTATCTGTATGTGCTGACCGTTGCAGACATCAACGCAACCAACCCGACGCTGTGGAATTCCTGGCGCGCGAGCCTGTTGCGCCAGCTTTACACCGAGACCAAGCGCGCCTTGCGTCGCGGCCTGGAAAACCCGGTGGACCGCGAAGAGCAGATCCGCCAGACCCAGAGCGCGGCACTGGACATCCTGGTACGCGGCGGCAACGATCCGGACGATGTCGAGCAGCTCTGGGCGCAATTGGGTGATGACTATTTCCTGCGCCACACCGCTGGCGACGTGGCCTGGCACACCGACGCGATCCTGCAGCAGCCGGCCGACGGCGGCCCGCTGGTACTGATCAAGGAAACCACCCAGCGCGAGTTCGAGGGCGGTACGCAGATCTTCATCTATGCACCGGATCAACACGACTTCTTCGCCGTGACCGTGGCGGCGATGGACCAGCTCAATCTGAACATTCACGACGCCCGGGTCATCACTTCCAGCAGCCAGTTCACCCTCGACACCTATATCGTGCTCGACACCGATGGCGACTCGATCGGCGACAACCCGGCACGGGTCAAGCAGATCCGCGAAGGCCTGACCGAAGCCCTGCGCAATCCGGACAACTACCCGACCATCATCCAGCGTCGGGTACCGCGCCAGCTCAAGCATTTCGCGTTTGCGCCACAGGTGACGATCCACAACGACGCCCAGCGTCCGGTGACGGTGCTGGAGCTCAGTGCGCCCGACCGCCCTGGGCTGCTGGCACGGATCGGGACGATTTTCCTAGAGTTCGATCTGTCGCTGCAAAACGCCAAGATCGCCACCTTGGGCGAGCGCGTGGAAGACGTGTTCTTCATCACCGACGCGAACAATCAGCCGCTATCCGACCCGTTGCTGTGCAGCCGTTTGCAGGATGCAATCGTCGAACAGCTGAGCGTCAGCCAGGAACCCGATATCAAACTTTCGCGCATTAGTATCTGAATTTACAAACTTCCCCCTGTGGGAGCGAGCCTATGTGGGAGCTGGCTTGCCTGCGATAGCATCACCTCGGTGCATCTGACGCACCGAGGCGCCTGAATCGCGGGCAAGCCCGGCTCCCACACAAAGCCCGCCTCCACATTAAAAGAGGCCCCCATGAACAACGCTCTGAACCAGTTGCAGCCCTACCCGTTCGAAAAGCTCCGCGCCCTGCTCGGCAGCGTCACGCCAAACCCGGACAAACGCGCCATTGCGCTGTCCATCGGCGAGCCGAAACACCGTTCGCCGAGCTTCGTCGCCGAAGCGCTGGCGAGCAATCTGGATCAGATGGCCGTATATCCGACCACGCTCGGCATTCCGGCCCTGCGTGAAGCCATTGCCGCCTGGTGCGAACGTCGCTTCAGCGTCCCGAACGACTGGCTCGACCCGGCGCGCAACGTACTGCCGGTCAACGGCACCCGTGAAGCGCTGTTCGCCTTCACCCAGACCGTGGTCAACCGTGGCGACGATGCCTTGGTAGTCAGCCCGAACCCGTTCTATCAGATCTATGAAGGCGCCGCGTTCCTGGCCGGGGCCAAGCCGCATTACCTGCCATGCCTGGATGAAAACGGCTTCAACCCGGATTTCGACGCCGTTTCGCCAGACATCTGGAAGCGCTGCCAAATCCTGTTCCTGTGCTCGCCGGGCAATCCGACCGGCGCGTTGATTCCGGTCGACACCCTGAAGAAGCTGATCGCCCTGGCCGACGAATACGACTTCGTGATCGCCGCCGACGAATGCTATAGCGAACTGTACTTCGACGAACAAACCCCACCGCCGGGCCTGCTCAGCGCCTGCGTGGAACTGGGCCGCAAGGACTTCAAGCGTTGCGTGGTGTTCCACAGCCTGTCCAAGCGCTCCAACCTGCCGGGCCTGCGTTCGGGCTTTGTGGCCGGTGATGCCGACATCCTCAAGGGCTTCCTGCTCTATCGCACCTACCACGGCTGCGCGATGCCGGTTCAGACCCAACTGGCCAGCGTTGCTGCATGGAATGATGAAGTGCATGTGCGCGCCAACCGCGCGCTGTACCGCGAGAAATACGATGCGGTGCTGGAGATTCTCAGCCCGGTGATGGATGTGCAGCGCCCGGATGGCGGTTTCTATCTGTGGCCGAACGTGCAAGGCGACGACGCGGCATTCTGCCGGGATCTGTTTGCCGAGGAACACGTGACCGTGGTGCCGGGCTCTTACCTGTCCCGTGAAGCGGATGGCGTCAACCCGGGCGCCGGGCGTGTACGGATGGCGCTGGTTGCACCGCTGGCGGAGTGCGTGGAAGCCGCCGAACGAATTCGTAACTTCGTACAGCGCCGCAAATAACCTCGCGCCGGCATAAACTCCAGGCGCTGCGCCCGCAGCGCCTTCAAACACAAATGCCGCTCCGGCAAATCCCCGAACGTTTGTGCTTAGGCCGGCCATTGAAGTGCCACATTCGCCGCTTAGAATGCAGGCCGACTGCTGCACCTAGGCTGCATGGAACAGCCCATGGCCAAGTCAAAAAGACAAACCCGACCACAGCCGACGCGAAACCGTCCGGTCATGGCATAATCCGTCACCTTTTATTTTCAGTACCAGCAAAGGGGGCAATTCCTTGACCGTTTCAAGCAAAACGTTGCACCTTTTCGGCATCAAAGCCTGCGACACCATGAAAAAGGCGCGCACCTGGCTCGATGAACACGCTGTCAGCTATGACTTCCATGATTACAAAACGGTCGGAATCGACCGTGAACACCTGAGCCGATGGTGCGATGAGCACGGCTGGCAAGTGGTGTTGAACCGTGCAGGTACGACCTTTCGCAAGCTCGACGACGAACGCAAAGCCGATCTCGACCAGCCGAAAGCCATCGAACTGATGCTCGCACAACCCTCGATGATCAAGCGCCCGGTGCTCGATCTCGGTGACCGAACCCTGATTGGCTTCAAGCCAGATATCTACGCGGCCGCACTCAAGTAAGGCAGCCCGTTCCATTTTGTTAGAGGTATCAACATGTCCACTACCCTGTTCAGCCTGGCCTTTGGTGTCGGCACTCAAAACCGTCAAGGCGCATGGCTGGAAGTGTTTTACGCGCAGCCACTGCTCAACCCGTCGGCCGAACTGGTCGCTGCCATCGCGCCTGTTCTGGGCTACACCGAAGGCAATCAGGCCATCGCCTTCAGCACCGCTCAGGCGTCCCAACTGGCTGAAGCGCTGAAAGGCGTCGATGCTGCCCAGGCTGCGCTGCTGACCCGTCTGGCCGAGAGTCACAAGCCGCTGGTCGCGACTATTTTGGCCGAAGACGCGCAACTGAGCTCCACGCCTGAGGCTTACCTCAAGTTGCATTTACTGTCCCATCGTCTGGTCAAGCCGCATGGCCTGAACCTGGCCGGGATCTTCCCGTTGCTGCCGAACGTGGCCTGGACCAGCCAGGGCGCGATCGACCTGGCCGAACTGGCCGAGCATCAACTGGAAGCCCGTCTGCGCGGCGAGCTGCTGGAAGTGTTCTCGGTGGACAAGTTCCCGAAGATGACCGACTACGTGGTACCGGCCGGCGTGCGTATCGCTGACGCGGCGCGTATCCGTCTGGGCGCTTACGTGGGCGAAGGTACCACCGTGATGCACGAAGGTTTCGTCAACTTCAACGCCGGCACTGAAGGCCCGGGCATGATCGAAGGTCGTGTGTCGGCGGGCGTGTTCGTCGGCAAGGGTTCGGACCTGGGCGGCGGTTGCTCGACCATGGGCACCCTGTCGGGTGGCGGCAACATCGTGATCAAGGTCGGTGAAGGCTGCCTGATCGGCGCCAACGCCGGTATCGGTATCCCGTTGGGCGACCGCAACACCGTTGAATCGGGCCTGTACGTGACGGCCGGCACCAAGGTGGCGCTGCTGGACGAGCACAACAAACTGGTCAAAGTCGTTAAAGCCCGTGAACTGGCTGGTCAACCTGACCTGCTGTTCCGTCGCAATTCGGAGACCGGTGCCGTGGAGTGCAAAACTCACAAATCGGCCATCGAACTGAACGAAGCGCTGCACGCTCACAACTAAGCAGCCACACGATTACCTGTGGGAGTGGGCTTGCTCACGAAGCTTTTCGGCGATCTCAAGAACGCCTTCGCGAGCAAGCCCGCTCCCACAGGGTCAGGCGTATGACACATGATGATTCCCTCTCCCTGGCGCGCCGACTTCCCAGCCATCGCCGCATTGCAACGGCAAGACCAGACTTATCTGGACAACGCCGCCACCACACAAAAACCTCAAGCCCTGCTGGATGCCCTGGCGCATTACTACGCCAACGGCGCGGCCAACGTGCATCGGGCGCAACACTTGCCCGGCGCCCATGCCACCCAAGCGTTCGAGGACAGCCGCAGAAAAGTTGCGCATTGGCTCAATGCCGGCGATTGCGGACAGATCATCTTTACCCACGGCGCGACGTCCGCGCTGAACCTCCTGGCCTATGGCCTGGAACACGTATTCAATCCGGGCGATGAAATTGTCATCAGCGCTCTGGAACATCACGCCAACCTGTTGCCGTGGCAGCAACTGGCCCACCGTCGCGACTTGAAACTGGTCATTCTGCCGCTCAATGCCGACGGTTTGATTGACCTTGAGGCCGCCGCTCGCCTGATCGGCCCGCGTACCCGCCTAATGGCGGTCAGCCAGCTGTCCAACGTGCTCGGCGCCTGGCAGCCGTTGCCCGCGTTACTGGCGATGGCCAAGGCGCACAACGCGCTGACCGTGGTCGACGGCGCTCAAGGCGTGGTGCATGGCCGGCATGACGTGCAGGCGCTGGGCTGCGACTTCTATGTGTTTTCCAGCCACAAGCTCTACGGCCCGGATGGCCTGGGTGCGCTGTTCGGTCGTCATGAAGCGCTCGAGCAACTGCGCCCGTGGCAGTTCGGTGGCGAAATGGTGCTGGATGCCAACTACCACGACGCACGCTTTCGTCCTGCGCCACTGGGGTTCGAGGCGGGTACGCCGCCGATTTCCAGCGTGATTGGCCTGGGAGCAACCCTGGACTATCTGGCCGCGCTGGATCAGGACGCCGTGTCCGCCCACGAAGCGGCGCTGCACGACTATTTGCTCAAAGGCCTTGAATCGCGCAACGGCATTCGTCTGCTGGGTAAGCCACAATTGGCACTGGCCAGTTTTGTCGTCGAGGGTGTGCATAACTCTGATCTGGCGCATTTACTGACCGAACAGGGAATCGCCGTACGCGCCGGTCATCATTGCGCCATGCCGTTGCTCAAAAGCTTTGAACTGGCCGGGGCGATTCGGGTGTCGTTGGCGTTGTACAACGATTCGGAAGACCTAGAGCGCTTTTTTGAAGCGCTGGATCAGGCCCTGGAGTTGCTGCGATGACCTTGCCCGCCGATGCCGTCATGGCGCTGGACACTTTTCAGAAGACTGCGAGCTGGGAGCAGCGGGCGCGGTTGCTGATGCAATGGGGCGACCGCCTGCCTGCGTTGAGCGATGTGGATAAAGTCGAAGCCAACCGCGTGCATGGCTGTGAAAGCCAGGTCTGGCTGGTCGGTGCGCTGCAGGACGGTCATTGGCAGTTCAGCGCCAGCAGCGATGCGCGCTTGATTCGCGGGCTGGTGGCGCTGCTGCTGGCACGGGTCAATGGGTTGTCGGCAGCTGAACTGCAGCAGGTGGATTTGCCGGATTGGTTTAATCAGCTAGGCCTGTCGCGGCAGTTGTCGTCGTCACGCAGTAATGGCCTCAATGCCGTGCTCCAGCGGATGAATGAGTTGGCTCAGTAAAAGGGCTGCTTCGCAGCCTATCGCGGGCAAGCCCGCTCCCACAGGGATTTGCGGTGAACCCAAATTTAACATCCAACCCGGATTAATGTGGGAGCGGGCTTGCCCGCGATGGGGCCATAAGCAACAACAATCAATCCTGAGGCTTGACCCGATCCGCCGGGCGCCGCACTCCAGCCACAATCTTATCCACAGCCTTGGTCGCCGCGACCATGCCGAATGTCGCCGTCACCATCATCACCGCGCCAAAGCCCCCGGCGCAGTCAAGCTTCACGCCATCACCGACAAAACTCTTCTGCAAGCAAATGCTGCCATCCGGTTTCGGGTAGCGCAGTTGCTCGGTGGAAAACACGCACGGGACGCTGTAGTGGCGGGTCACGGTGCGGGAGAAGCCGTAGTCGCGGCGCAACGTGGAGCGCACTTTCGACGCCAACGGATCATTGAACGTGCGGTTCAGGTCGCAGACCTGGATCAGTGTCGGGTCGATCTGCCCGCCCGCGCCGCCGGTGGTGATGATCTGGATCTTGCGACGCTTGCACCAGGCGATCAGCGCCGCTTTGGCGTTGACGCTGTCGATGCAGTCGATCACGCAGTCGATGTTCGGCGTGATGTACTCGGCCATGGTTTCACGGGTGACGAAGTCCGCCACCGCATGCACCGTGCAGTCCGGATTGATCCCGCGCAGGCGCTCGGCCATCACCTCGACCTTGGGCGTGCCGACGGTGCTGTCCAGCGCATGCAGTTGACGGTTGACGTTGCTGACGCAGACGTCGTCCAGGTCGAACAGCGAAATCTCGCCCACGCCACACCGGGCGACAGCTTCCGCCGCCCAGGAGCCAACGCCACCGACGCCGACGATCGCCACATGGGCCGCGCGCAAACGCTCCAGGCCTTCGATGCCATACAAGCGGGCGATGCCAGCAAACCGCGGATCTTCTGTACTCATGACCATTACCCCAAAAACCGGCGCGCATTATAGGGCCGTCGGCGGTCAAGAGCACCTTTGGGCTATGGACGGCAGTCTTGACGGCTTCAATTGACTACAAATTTATTGGAATTGGGCTATACCGCCCCGGTCAAAGAACTTAAGTCGACTTGGATTGCCCAACGTCCGGCATTTCCCTGTCCGCTGTACGGTCAGTGAACGCCCAGTGTAGGATGCGCGCCCCCGCCCCTTGGCAGCCGGCCGCCGACCGTTCCTTCGTTCAGCAGCTCCTGGAACCTGAAATAGCTATGTCATCGCGTAAATTTGGACTCAACCTGGTCGTGGTTCTTGCAATCGCCGCCTTGTTCACCGGTTTCTGGGCGTTGGTCAATCGCCCGGTCACCGCCCCCAACTGGCCTGAACAGATCTCCGGCTTTTCGTACTCGCCGTTTCAGCAAGGCCAGTACCCGCAAAAAGCCCAGTGGCCGACCGACGATGAAATGCGTCGCGACCTGGAGATCATGAGCAAGCTGACGGACAACATCCGGACCTACTCGGTCGACGGCACCCTGGAGAACATTCCCAAACTGGCGGAAGAATTCGGCCTGCGGGTGACCCTGGGGATCTGGATCAGCCCGGACGAAGAGCGCAACGAGCGCGAGATCACCCGCGCCATCGAAATCGCCAACACCTCGCGCAGCGTGGTTCGTGTGATTGTCGGTAACGAGGCGATCTTCCGTAAGGAAATCACTGCAGCAGAGCTGAGCCTGATCCTGGATCGCGTCCGCGCGGCCGTAAAGGTTCCGGTCACCACTTCTGAACAGTGGCACGTCTGGGAAGAAAACCCGAGCCTGGCCAAGCACGTCGACCTGATCGCCGCTCACATTCTGCCCTACTGGGAGTTCGTTCCGGTGGACAAGGCCGGTCAGTTCGTCCTCGACCGCGCCCGTGACCTGAAAAAGATGTTCCCGAAAAAACCGCTGCTGCTCTCCGAGGTCGGCTGGCCGAGCAACGGCCGCATGCGCGGTGGCGCCGATGCGTCGCCGGCGGACCAGGCGATCTACCTGCGCACGTTGGTCAACAAGCTCAACCGCCAAGGCTTCAACTACTTCGTGATCGAAGCGTTTGACCAACCGTGGAAAGCCAGTGACGAAGGTTCGGTGGGCGCGTACTGGGGCGTGTTCAACGCCGCGCGTCAGCAGAAGTTCAACTTCGAAGGCCCGGTCGTCGCGATCCCGCAATGGCGCGTATTGGCTATCGGCTCCGTAGTGCTGGCACTGCTGTCCCTGACCCTGCTGATGATCGACGGCTCCGCCCTGCGTCAACGCGGCCGCACCTTCCTGACCTTTATCGCATTCCTGTGCGGTTCGGTATTGGTGTGGATCGGTTACGACTACAGCCAGCAATACAGCACCTGGTTCAGCCTGACGGTGGGCTTCCTGCTCGCCCTCGGTGCACTCGGGGTGTTTATCGTTCTGCTGACCGAGGCCCATGAACTGGCCGAGGCGGTATGGACCCACAAACGCCGGCGTGAATTCCTGCCGGTAGAGGGTGATTCGGACTACCGACCGAAAGTGTCGATTCACGTACCGTGCTACAACGAGCCGCCGGAGATGGTCAAACAGACCCTCAACGCCCTGGCCAACCTCGACTATCCGGACTTCGAAGTCCTGATCATCGACAACAACACCAAGGACCCGGCGGTCTGGGAGCCGGTACGCGATTATTGCGAAACCCTCGGCCCGCGCTTCAAGTTCTTCCACGTGGCACCGTTGGCCGGTTTCAAAGGTGGCGCGCTGAATTACCTGATTCCGCACACCGCCAAGGATGCCGAAGTGATTGCGGTGATCGACTCGGACTACTGTGTCGACCCGAACTGGCTCAAGCACATGGTGCCGCACTTCGCGGACCCGAAAATCGCTGTGGTGCAGTCGCCACAGGATTACCGCGACCAGAACGAAAGCACCTTCAAGAAACTCTGCTACGCGGAATACAAAGGCTTCTTCCACATCGGCATGGTCACCCGCAACGACCGTGACGCGATCATCCAGCACGGCACCATGACCATGACCCGGCGCTCGGTGCTCGAGGAACTGGGCTGGGCCGACTGGTGCATCTGTGAAGACGCCGAACTGGGTCTGCGCGTGTTCGAAAAAGGTCTGTCGGCGGCGTATTACCACACCAGCTACGGCAAAGGCCTGATGCCCGATACCTTTATCGACTTCAAGAAACAGCGTTTCCGCTGGGCCTACGGGGCGATTCAGATCATCAAGCGTCATACCGCCAGCCTGCTGCGCGGCAAGGACACCGAACTGACCCGTGGCCAGCGTTACCACTTCCTCGCGGGCTGGTTACCGTGGGTGGCAGACGGCATGAACATCTTCTTCACCGTCGGCGCATTGTTGTGGTCGGCGGCGATGATCATCGTGCCGCAACGGGTCGATCCACCGCTGCTGATTTTCGCGATCCCGCCGTTGGCGCTGTTCGTGTTCAAGGTCGGCAAGATCATCTTCCTCTACCGTCGCGCGGTCGGGGTCAACCTCAAGGATGCGTTCTGCGCGGCATTGGCAGGGCTGGCGTTGTCGCACACCATTGCCAAAGCGGTGTTGTACGGTTTCTTCACCAGCAGCATTCCGTTCTTCCGCACCCCGAAAAACGCCGATAACCACGGCTTCTGGGTGGCGATTTCGGAGGCCCGCGAAGAGGTGTTCATCATGCTGCTGTTGTGGGGCGCGGCGCTGGGGATCTTCCTGGTGAACGGTTTGCCGAGCAACGACATGCGCTTCTGGGTGACCATGTTGCTGGTGCAGTCGCTACCGTACCTGGCGGCGCTGATCATGGCGTTCCTGTCTTCGCTGCCCAAACCGGTAGCCGAAGCCACGACCGCACCGGCTGTCTAAATCAGTACAGATGCACTAAACGGCGGCCAATGGCCGCCGTTTTGCTTTAAGATAACCGCCATTTTGCAGGCCTTGGCGTGATATACGGTCTTGTCAACTGAACTCAATCCCTGTGGGAGCGGGCTTGCCCGCGATGAGGCCGGAACATTCAAGATCCATATTGACTGTGCCGACGCCTTCGCGGGCAAGCCCGCTCCCACATTTGGCCCGCGCCCATATTTCATGTTTTCGGAGCTTTCCATGACGGCCCACGCCGACCTTTCGCCGACCCTTCAACTCGCCATCGACCTGATCCGCCGTCCGTCCGTGACGCCGGTCGACGCCGATTGCCAGAAGCAGATGATGCAGCGCCTGGGCGATGCCGGTTTCAAACTGGAACCGATGCGCATCGAAGATGTGGATAACTTCTGGGCGACTCACGGTAAACACGAAGGCCCGGTGCTGTGCTTCGCCGGCCATACCGACGTAGTCCCGACCGGTCCGGTAACCGCCTGGCAGATCGATCCGTTCAACGCGGTGATCGACGAGCACGGCATGCTCTGCGGTCGTGGCGCGGCAGACATGAAAGGCAGCCTCGCGGCCATGACCGTAGCCGCTGAGCGCTTCGTCGCCGACTACCCGGACCACAAGGGCAAGGTCGCTTTCCTGATCACCAGCGACGAGGAAGGCCCGGCGCATCACGGCACCAAAGCCGTAGTCGAACGCCTCGCCGCCCGTAAAGAACGTCTGGACTGGTGCATCGTCGGTGAACCGTCGAGCACTACACTGGTGGGTGACGTGGTCAAGAACGGCCGTCGCGGCTCCCTCGGCGCCAAATTGACCGTGCGCGGTGTGCAGGGTCACGTGGCGTATCCGCACCTGGCGAAGAACCCGATCCACCTCGCTGCCCCGGCGCTGGCCGAGCTCGCCGCCGAGCACTGGGACCACGGCAACGATTTCTTCCCGCCAACCAGTTTCCAGATTTCCAACGTCAATTCCGGCACCGGCGCGACCAACGTGATTCCGGGTGATCTGGTGGCGGTGTTCAACTTCCGCTTCTCCACCGAATCCACCGTCGAAGGCCTGCAAAAACGCGTCGCCGATATTCTCGATAAGCATGCTCTGGACTGGCACATCGACTGGGCGCTGTCCGGCCTGCCATTCCTCACCGAACCGGGCGCCCTGCTCGACGCGGTATCGGCGAGCATCAAGGACATCACCGGTCGCGAGACCAAGGCGTCCACCAGCGGCGGTACTTCCGACGGGCGCTTCATCGCGACCATGGGCACTCAGGTTGTCGAGCTGGGCCCGGTCAACGCGACGATCCACCAGGTCAACGAGCGTGTACTGGCGGCCGACCTCGATGTGCTGACCGAGATCTACTACCAGACCCTGATCAAGTTGCTCGCCTGATGCTTGCGTGTCCGATCTGCAGCGAACCGCTGAACGCGGTGGACAACGGCGTGGCTTGCCCCGCCGGGCATCGTTTCGACCGTGCGCGGCAGGGTTACCTGAACCTGTTGCCGGTGCAGCATAAAAACAGCCGCGACCCTGGGGATAACCTGGCGATGGTCGAAGCCCGTCGCGACTTTTTGAACGCTGGCCATTACGCGCCGGTGGCCAAGCGCCTGGCGGAACTGGCGGCGCACTACGCGCCCCAGCGCTGGCTGGACATCGGTTGTGGCGAGGGTTACTACACCGCGCAAATCGCCGAAGCCTTGCCCAACGCCGATGGCTATGCGCTGGACATTTCCCGGGAAGCGGTCAAACGCGCCTGCAAACGCAACCCTGCGCTGACCTGGTTGATCGCCAGCATGGCCCGGGTGCCGTTGGCCTCAGGCAGCTGCCAGTTTCTCGCCAGTGTTTTCAGCCCGCTGGACTGGGAAGAAGCCCAACGCCTGCTCAGCCCCGGCGGCGGCTTGATGAAAGTCGGGCCGACCAGCGGCCATCTGATGGAATTGCGCGAGCGGCTGTACGACGAAGTGCGCGAGTACACCGATGACAAGCACTTGGCATTGGTGCCAGAAGGCATGGCGCTGCAACACAGCGAAACCCTGGAGTTCAAACTGACGTTGGTCAGTGGTCAGGATCGCGCGAACCTGTTGGCCATGACACCCCATGGCTGGCGTGCCAGTGCCGAACGCCGGGCGGCGGTCATCGAACAAGTCGAACCGTTCGAGGTCACTGTGTCGATGCGCTACGATTATTTCGTACTTCAATAACTCTTAATTTTTGGTCTTGAGCAACGGCTCGAGGCCGGCTAAATCCGCGAATGGATTTTTCAGACCCGCAGTGAGGACATCCATGCGCCAACCCGATATCGAGATTTACCTCAAAGACGCCGACGTCGACTACAAGGCCATCGCGGCCTGGCTCGGCGCGGCTTTAGGCCCGTGCACCGATTGGGTCCAGAAAGGCCAGACCTACAAGTGCAAGGCCGGCAACGTGCCAGTTACCTGGCTGCCAAAAGCTGTCGGCAAATGGAACAGCCTTTACCTGGAAAGCGACCAGACCCCATGGGAAGACGACATCGCCTGCGCCCGCGCAGCCTTTGCCGCGCTGAACGTCGAAGTGCGTTGCGCGCCGGGCAGCTGGGTCGAGGAAGAAGGTGAAGAGACGGCCGATCGCTGGATGCGGATCAGCGTTGATGGTGAAGAAGAGATCACCTGGAAAACCGCGTAAAAGCCGTACAACGGACCTGTGGGAGCGGGCTTGCCCGCGATTGCGGTTTGTCAGTCACATCATTGTTGGATGTGCCGCCGTCATCGCGGGCAAGCCACGCTCCCACAGGGTATTGTGTGATTTTGAAGGGTTGTGTTTACAGACCCACCACATCCTCAGCCTGCAAGCCCTTCTCCCCGGTCACCACCGCATACTCAACCTGCTGACCTTCAGTCAGCGAGCGATGCCCTTCGCCGCGGATCGCGCGGTAGTGCACGAACACGTCCACCCCGTCCTCGCGCTGAATGAAGCCATAGCCCTTGGCGTCGTTGAACCACTTCACATTGCCGGTTTCGCGCGTAGCCATATCTAGTTACCCCCTTGTTTTTATTTTGAACGGCCGAGTATATGACAGCCGCGCAAACTCTCAACTCAAGTTTACTTAGCCGCTTTTTTGCCGATTTTCGGCGAATACGGCACACTATCGGCCGCCCGAGCATTTGCTCGGTTTTATCCACTCACGCAGAAGCCGTATGACCCGCTCCCCGTTCCGCCGTCTTGTGTTTGGCACCCTGCGCCGACTGCTGTACCTCTGGGTTCGCTCGGAGACGATCAACCAGTCGTCGTTCACCCTTAACCTCGACCGCAGCCGGCCGGTGTTCTACGTCCTGCAAAATCCTTCACTGACCGACCTCGCCGTGGTCGATACCGAATGCAGCAAGGCCGGCCTGCCGCGCCCGGTGTTGCCGGTGTCGGTGGGTGCGTTGGTGGAGCCCGCCGCGTTCTTTTACCTGACGCCGGAGCCCGACTGGCTCGGCCGTCAGGACAAACGTGGCGCACCACCGACCCTGACCCGTCTGGTCAGCGCCCTGAGCCAGAACGCCGCCGAAGACGCGCAGATCATTCCGGTCAGCGTGTTCTGGGGCCAGTCGCCGGACAGCGAATCGAGCCCGTGGAAACTGCTGTTCGCCGACAGCTGGGCCGTTACCGGGCGTTTGCGGCGGCTGCTGAGCATCATTGTGCTCGGGCGCAAGACCCGGGTGCAGTTCTCGGCGCCGATTCATCTGCGAGAGCTGATCGATCACAACAAAGGCCACGAGCGCACTGTGCGCATGGCCCAGCGGATTCTGCGGGTGCACTTTCGCAACCTGAAAGCCGCGGTGATCGGCCCGGACATTTCCCACCGCCGCAACCTGGTCAAAGGCCTGCTCAATCAGCCCTCGGTCAAACAGGCGATCCTCGACGAAGCCGAGCGCGAGAATATTTCTCCGGAAAAAGCCAAGGCCCAGGCCCTGCGTTACGGCAATGAGATCGCCTCGGACTACACCTACACCGCGATCCGCTTTCTGGAAGTGGTGCTGAGCTGGTTCTGGAACAAAATCTACGACGGGATCAAGGTCAACCACATCGAAGGTGTGCAGAAAGTCGCCCAGGGTCACGAAGTGATCTACGTGCCGTGCCACCGCAGCCACATCGACTACTTGTTGCTCTCGTATCTGCTGTTCCGCAACGGCCTGACTCCGCCGCACATTGCCGCCGGGATCAACCTCAACATGCCGGTGATCGGTAGCCTGCTACGGCGTGGCGGCGCGTTCTTCATGCGCCGCACCTTCAAGGGCAACCCCCTTTACACCTCGGTGTTCAACGAGTACCTGCACACCCTGTTCACCAAAGGCTTCCCGGTCGAGTACTTCGTCGAGGGCGGCCGTTCGCGCACCGGGCGCATGCTGCAACCGAAAACCGGGATGCTCGCGATCACCCTGCGCAGCTTCCTGCGTTCGTCGCGCATGCCGATCGTGTTCGTGCCGGTGTACATCGGTTACGAGCGCGTGCTGGAAGGCCGCACTTACCTCGGCGAATTGCGTGGTGCGAGCAAGAAGAAAGAATCGATCTTCGACATTTTCAAAGTCATCGGCGCGCTCAAACAGCGTTTCGGTCAGGTCGCGGTCAACTTCGGTGAACCGATCAAACTGGCGGAATTCCTCGACAGCGAACAGCCAGACTGGCGCCAACAGGCACACGGCCCGCAATTCAAACCGGCCTGGCTCAACGAAACCACCAACCGCCTCGGCGAGAAAGTCGCGCAGCATCTAAACGAAGCGGCGGCGATCAACCCAGTGAATCTGGTAGCCCTGGCGTTGCTGTCCACCAGCCGCCTGGCGCTGGACGACCGCGCCATGGCGCGGGTGCTGGATTTATATCTGGCGCTGCTGCGCAAGGTTCCCTACTCGCCACACACCACCCTGCCGGACGGTGACGGTCGCGCGTTGATCGAGCACGTGAAGGACATGGACCTGCTGTCCGAGCAAAGCGATGCGCTGGGCAAGATTCTGTACCTGGACGAACAAAACGCCGTCCTGATGACCTACTACCGCAATAACGTGCTGCACATCTTCGCGTTGCCGTCGTTACTGGCGAGTTTCTTCCAGAGCACCTCGCGCATGAGCCGCGAGCAGATCCTGCGCTACACCCGCGCACTGTATCCGTACCTGCAATCGGAGCTGTTCATTCGCTGGTCGCTGGACGAACTTGACGGCGTAATCGATCAATGGCTCGAAGCCTTCGTCGAGCAAGGCCTGCTGCGTTTCGAGAAAGACGTGTACCTGCGTCCGGCACCGAGCTCGCGGCATTTCGTGTTGCTGACGCTGCTGTCAAAAAGCATCGCCCAGACCTTGCAGCGCTTCTACATGACCGTTTCCCTGCTGCTCAACAGCGGCCAGAACAGCATCAGCGCCGAAGAGCTCGAAGACCTGTGCACCGTCATGGCCCAGCGCCTGTCGATCCTCCACGGCCTGAACGCCCCTGAGTTCTTCGACAAGAGCCTGTTCCGTCACTTCATCCAGACGATGCTGGACCTCGACGTGCTGCGCCGCGATGAAGCCGGCAAGCTGAGCTATCACGAACTGTTAGGCGAACTGGCCGAAGGCGCGGCCAAACGGGTATTGCCGGCGGAGATTCGTTTGTCGATCCGTCAGGTGGCGCTGCATCGCAGTGAAGACGCGGCAGACCAAGTCGCGACTCCAGCGCAGACCGTCTAAATTCCTACAAGCGCCAGGCTTCTTCTGGCGCCTTCGATATGGAGATCTTCGATGAAAAAACTCTCACTCGTCCTGCTGACTACCCTGCTCGGTGCCTGTCAGTCGACCCAACCGACCGCCAACGCCGACCTCGACGGCGAAGTGTTCTACCTGCAACGCATCGCCCTGCCACCGAGCGCAACCTTAAGCGTCAGCTTGCAAGATGTGTCCCTGGCCGACGCACCGGCGGTAGTACTCGCCGAGCAGAAAGGCCCGGTCAAAGGCCAGGTGCCGTTGCCGTTCCATTTGAGCTACGATCCGGCGCAGGTCAAACCCGGCCATCGCTATTCGGTCAGCGCCCGCATCGAAGTCAATGGCGAGCTGATGTTCATCACCACTGAAAATCACGCGGTGAAACTGGACGGCAAAGATCCGCAGCCACTGAAAATCCGCGTCGACGCAGCCCGCTAACTCTCTTTTATGAACAAGGAAGCCGCCATGCTCCGCCCTACCCTTCGCTTCGCCGGCCTGTGCGCAGGCTTGATGATCTGCGCCAACGCCCTGGCAGGGTCTCTCAGTGACCTGTCGCAACAAGACGCCACCGGCGGTCTCAAGGACGCCCTGACCCAAGGCGCGCAACTGGCCGTTAAACAACTCGGCACACCCGGCGGCTTCAGCAACAACCCGGATGTGAAGATCGAACTGCCGGGCAAGCTGGGTAAAGTCGCCAAGAAAATGAAACAGTTCGGCATGGGTGATCAAGTCGATCAACTGGAAACCAGTATGAACAAAGCGGCTGAAACGGCCGTGACGCAAGCCCAGCCGATTCTGGTGGATGCGGTGAAGAAGATGACCGTGGAAGATGCCAAGGGCATCCTCAGCGGCGGCAAGGACTCGGCCACTCAGTACCTGAGCAAAACCAGCCGCGAGCAGATCCGCACCAAGTTCCTGCCGATCGTCAAACAAGCCACCGACCAGGTCGGTTTGGCCCAGCAGTACAACGCCTTCGCCGGACAAGCCGCGACCCTGGGCGCGCTGGATGCGAAAAATGCCAACATCGAAAGCTACGTGACCGAGCAGGCGTTGAACGGTTTGTTCGAGATGATTGGCAAGCAGGAAGAAACCATTCGCCAGAACCCCGCGGCGGCGGCGACCAGTTTGGCGAAGAAGGTGTTTGGTACGCTCTAAACCTGACATGGAACCCTGTGGGAGCGGGCTTGCTCGCGAAAGCGATCAGACAGTCACATCAGTGTTGGATGGACCGCCGCTTGAGCGAGCAAGCCCGCTCCCACAAAGGATCAGGTCGCCGACGCTGCCCGCAGGAAGAACACCCACTCGCGCCCCATCCTCCTTTTCTCGAACACCATCAACTCGACCAACCCGTTCAGGGTGGCCGACGCGGTGTTGTAAGAGCAGTTCAGATTCTCCTTCACATTGACCGCCGTGAACTCCTTGGCCATTCCACTCTTGGCCACTTGGTATACGGCTCGCTGTTTCTCGGTGAGCTGATCGAAAAAACCCGACTCCAGCAGCCAACGATCAAAGCTTTCGGTATAGGCCAGGCTTTTTCGATAAGCCTCGGTAAAAGCGCTGACTGCCCTGGAGATGACTGAACACTGGAAGTCGATGAAATAGGTCAGATCCAGATCATCGGCCTCGGTATTCAGATACGAGCGCCCGTATTTCACCGGCGCATTGCGCAGCAACAAGCTGATCGCGATGTAGCGAAAGGCCGAGAAGTCATTCTTGAACATGAACCAGTAAAACAGAGCCCGCGCGACCCGACCGTTGCCGTCGCGAAAAGGATGCTCATAGCCCAGGGCAAAATGCAGCGCGATACCTTTGATCAATGGATGAAGGTAATCCACTTGACCGGGATCGTCGTGAGACTGGTTGATCCACTTCGACAGCACCTGCAATCGCGACGCGAGCCCCGCTACGGGTGGCGGCGTATGCACGATATTACCTTCGCCATCCTGCACTACCACGTCATCGTTGATCCTGAAGGCACCCGGTGAATATTGCGGGTCATCGATACCTTCGACGCCGACACGATGCATCGCCGCGATCAGCTCGACGCTCAAGGGCTCGTAACGCTTTTCCCAGGCGAAGTTCATCATTTTGTAGTTACCATTGACCATCCGCTCATCCGGTGTGCGCGGCAGGCGTTTGCGTTTGAGCATGTCCTTGGCCACTCGGGTTGTGGTCGCCGCACCTTCGAGCTGGCTGCTGCTGATGGCTTCATCTTCGATCAGATCGTTGAGCAGATAGCTGAAATGCGCGCGCTCGCCGATCTGTCCGGTCATGTATTCCAGCGCTGCCGTCGTCGCTTGTCGATCAACGGCCGAAACAGCTTTCTGGGCCAACGGGGTCAGCACAAATTGGCCCCATTGAATGGGCTCGCCCAATGGCAAAAGGCTGGAATACTGCGCGGTCCGGGCTTTCTTGACCAAGGCCCAGCACAGATTCGGATCCAGCCCCGGCGCCCAGCGGTAGCGCAACTCATCGAATGGAAGGTAACGCCCCTGATCGTCCAGAGGCTTGAGCAGTGCGAGATAGTCCGAGAGGCGTTCCTTGTGGGGCGATTGCCCCAACAGATCGAACACCGGGTCGGATCGGCCCTTCAGCATGGGCGGCTTTTTCATTATCGGTGTCTCAAAAACTCACGAAATTGAGTCTTGAGTACAACAGCGCACCTGGGTTGACTCAATATCAGACGGATCTGAAATATGTGTAGGAGCCGGGACTGCCTTCGCGGGCAAGCCTCGCTCCTTGTAAATGGGTCGGCGTATGTCTGAGGGAAATTGGTCGGCTGTCAGGCCGCCTTCGCGAGCAAGCCCGCTCCCACAGTGGAGCGGCGTACACCCGCCCCTCTCCACCAACCAACAGCATGGTCGGCCCGAAGGCCGCCAAGATCAAAGGATCACACAACCTCTTTCTTGACCCTGAACCAAGCCGCATACAACGCCGGCAAAAACAGCAACGTCAACGCCGTCGCCACAATCAGCCCGCCCATGATCGCCACCGCCATCGGCCCAAAAAACACACTGCGTGACAACGGAATCATCGCCAGCACCGCCGCCAGCGCCGTCAGCACAATCGGTCGGAACCGCCGCACCGTCGCCTCGATAATCGCCTGCCAAGGCTTAAGCCCGGCAGCGATATCCTGCTCGATCTGATCCACCAGAATCACCGAGTTACGCATGATCATCCCGGACAAGGCGATGGTCCCGAGCATCGCCACAAAACCGAACGGCTGGCGGAACACCATCAGAAACAGCGTCACACCGATCAGCCCCAACGGCGCCGTCAGAAACACCATGACGGTGCGTGAGAAACTGCGCAGTTGCAGCATCAGCAACGTCAGCACTACCACGATAAACAGCGGCACACCGGCCTTCACCGAGTTCTGCCCGCGAGCCGAGTCTTCTACCGTACCGCCGACGTCCAGCAGATAGCCGTCTGGCAGTTCGGCACGAATTGGATCGAGGGTCGGCATGATTTGCTGCACCAGCGTCGCCGGTTGCTCCTTGCCGTAGATATCGGCGCGAACCGTCACGTTGGGCAGGCGGTTACGGTGCCAGATGATGCCTTCTTCAAAGCCGTATTCCAGCGTGGCAATCTGCGACAGCGCCACGCTGCGCCCATTGTCGGTCGGCACGGCCAGGCTTGGCAGCAACGCCAATTCGGTGCGCTCATGCACGGTGCCGCGCAGCAGGATCTCGATCAACTCGTTGTCTTCGCGGTACTGGCTGACACTGGCACCGGTCAGCGAGCCTCGCAGGAAAGTCGAGAGGTTCGCCGTGCTCACGCCCAGTGCTCGTGCGCGGTCCTGATCGACGTTCAGGTAAACGACTTTGCTCGGCTCTTCCCAGTCCAGATGCACGTTGGCCACGTGTGGGTTCTCGCGAACCTTGGCCGCGACTTTACGGGCCAATGCGCGGACTTCCTCGATGTGCTCACCGGTGACCCGGAACTGCACCGGATAGCCAACCGGCGGGCCGTTCTCCAGCCGAGTGACCCGCGAGCGCAAGGCAGGGAATTGTTCGTTGAGGGTTTCAATCAGCCAGGTGCGCAGGGTTTCGCGATCCTCGATGGTTTTGGCCAAGACGACAAACTGGGCGAAGCTCGCTGCTGGAAGTTGCTGATCCAGCGGCAGATAGAACCGCGGCGAACCTGTGCCGACGTAAGCCACGTAGTTGTCGATCCCGGCGCGATCCTTGAGCAGGCCTTCGAGGCGTTTGACCTCCTCGGCGGTGTTGCTCAAAGAGGCCCCTTCGGCCAGTTTCAGATCGACCATCAACTCCAGCCGCCCCGAAGCCGGGAAGAACTGCTGCGGCACGAAACGGAACAGCACCACTGACGCGATGAACATCACGATGGTCAGGACGATCACCGTTTTGCGCCGACGCACGCACCACTCCACCAGCCGTCTGACACGCTGATAGAACGGCGTGCCATAAGGGTCGGGTTGGCCGTCGCCGGTGCCGTGTTTGGCGGCGTGAATTTTCGCCAGGTCTGGCAGGAGTTTTTCCCCCAGATAAGGCACAAACACCACGGCGGCAATCCACGACGCCACCAGTGCAATGGTTACCACCTGGAAGATCGAGCGGGTGTATTCACCGGTGCCCGATTGCGCGGTGGCAATCGGCAGGAAACCGGCAGCGGTGATCAACGTACCGGTGAGCATCGGGAACGCGGTGCTGGTCCAGGCATAGCTGGCGGCCTTGACCCGGTCGAAGCCCTGCTCCATTTTGATCGCCATCATTTCCACGGCGATGATCGCGTCGTCCACCAGCAACCCCAGCGCCAGCACCAGTGCGCCGAGGGAAATCTTGTGCAGCCCGATGCCGAGGTAATACATACAGGCGAAGGTCATCGCCAACACCAGCGGAATCGCCAGGGCTACGACCATGCCGGTGCGCACACCGAGGGAGAAGAAGCTCACCAGCAACACAATCGCCAGCGCCTCTACCAGCACCTGAACAAACTCGCCGACACCGGTTTTCACCGCGGCGGGTTGATCGGACACCTTGCGCAACTGCATGCCGGCCGGGAGGTTTTTCTGGATCCGGGCGAATTCGACTTCCAGCGCTTTGCCCAGAATCAGAATGTCGCCGCCATCCTTCATGGCCACGGCCAGGCCGATGGCGTCTTCAGCCATGAAGCGCATGCGCGGCGCCGGTGGATCGTTGAAGCCACGACGAACGTTCGCCACATCACCGATGCGGAACGTGCGATCACCGACGCGGATCGGGAAGTTCTTGATCTCGTCGACTGTCTGAAAATTCCCCGAAACCCGTAGCTGCAAACGCTCACTGGTGGTTTCGAAGAACCCTGCGGTGGACATCGCGTTCTGCTCTTCAAGCGCCTGCTGCACCACCGCCAACGGCAACCCGAGGGTGGCCAGTTTGACGTTGGAGAGTTCGATCCAGATCTTCTCGTCCTGCAACCCGAGCAGGTCGACCTTGCCCACATCCTTGACCCGCTGCAGCTGAATCTGGATGCGATCGGCGTAGTCCTTGAGCACCGCGTAATCAAATCCTTCGCCAGTCAGGGCGTAGATATTGCCGAAGGTGGTACCGAATTCATCGTTGAAGAAGGGCCCCTGGATGCCCGGCGGCAGGGTGTGGCGAATGTCGCTGATCTTCTTGCGGACCTGATACCAGAGGTCCGGAATTTCCACCGAGTGCATGGAGTCCCGGGCCATGAATGTCACTTGGGACTCACCCGGGCGGGAGAACGAAGCGATCCGTTCATACTCGCCGGTTTCCATCAGTTTCTTTTCAATACGCTCGGTAACCTGCCGCGATACTTCCTCAGCCGTGGCGCCCGGCCAGTTGGTACGAATCACCATGGCCTTGAAGGTGAACGGCGGGTCTTCGCTTTGGCCGAGCTTGGTGTAGGACAACGCGCCGACGACGGCCAGCAAGAGCATCAGGAACAGTACGATCTGGCGGTTACGCAGCGCCCATTCGGAAAGATTGAAACCCATCGGGGATTACTCCTTGTGCGCCAGATTGACCACGCGGTTGGAGCGATCCACCGGGCGTACTTGCTGCCCGTCGTGAAGCACATGAACACCGGCCGCCACCACCCAGTCGCTGGCGTTCAGGCCTTCAAGCACCGGCACGGTTTTCTCGCCGAATGCACCGACCCGCACCGGGGCTTTCTTCAAGGTGTTGTTGGCGCCAACCACCCACACGTAAGTGGCACCGTTTTCTGCGGTGAGGGCCGACAATGGCACCGACAACGACACCACTTCGCCGCTCTGGATGAACACCCGGGCGCTCTGGCCGAGTTCGGCGGGAACCTTGCCGGCGGTAAATGCAATGCGGGCGGCGAAGGTGCGGGATTTCGGATCGGCCGCAGGCGACAGTTCACGGATGCGTCCGGGGAAACGTTGATCGGGTTGGGTCCAGAGTTCCACCGAGACCGGTTGACCGACCTTGAAGCGACCGAAGCTCTGCTCCGGCAGGCTGATCAACACTTCGCGCTCGCCATCGGTGGCGAGGGTAAACACGGTTTGCCCGGCCGCGACCACTTGACCGACCTCAACCGCACGTTTGGCCACTACGCCATCCTGCGGCGCACGCAGCACCGCGTAACTGGCCTGATTGGTCGAGACGTTGAATTCGGCTTTGATTTGCTTGAGGCGTGCCTCACCGGAACGGTAGAGGTTTTCCGCGTTGTCGTACTGCGAACGGCTGACCATCTGCCGCTCCATCAGCGTCTTGTAGCGATCACGCTCGGCGCGCACCAGGCTCAGGTTGGCTTCGGCGGCCGCGACCTGGGCGCGGGTGGCTTCCAGTTGCAGGCGCACGTCCTGAGGATCGAGTTCTGCCAAGGGTTGGTCAGCCTTGACCCGCTGCCCTTCTTCGACCAGTCGTCGGCTGACTTTGCCGCCAATACGGAAGGCCAGATCTGGCTCATAGCGCGCGCGGACTTCACCGGGATAACTTTCCATGGCCTGAGCCGAGGGCTCTGGCTGTACGACCATGGCCGGGCGGATGGTGACTTGAGGCGCCTCTTCATGGCCACACGCAGACAATAAAAGAGCCAGGCTGACCGGCAATGCGAGGGGCAAGGCAAAGCGGAACATGGTGAAGGACCTTTCGCTAATGGTGCTTGGAATAATTATACTGACCAGTATGTTATTAATAGCAAACTCACCAGTCCAGTATTAAAGCGAAGAATGTCTAACAATCTTTCAACACCCAGTGGTCCGGGTCGCCCCAAGGATCTGGCCAAGCGCCAGGCAATCCTCGATGCGGCGAAAATTCTGTTTCTGAGTAAGGGATACGCCAACACCAGCATGGATGCCGTGGCAGCTGAGGCCGGTGTGTCGAAGCTGACGGTCTACAGCCATTTCAATGACAAAGAGACGCTGTTTGCCGCCGCGGTGATGGCCAAGTGTGAAGAGCAACTGCCAACGCTGTTTTTTGAATTGCCGGACGGCATTGCCGTGGAAACCGTGCTGCTGAACATCGCGCGCGGTTTTCATCAGCTTATCAACAGCGACGAATCGGTGAACCTGCATCGGTTGATGGCGACGCTGGGCAGCCAGGATCCGAAACTCTCGCTGATCTTCTTCGAAGCCGGACCAGAGCGCATGTTGCACGGCATGGAACGGTTGTTGATCAAGGTCCATCAGAGCGGCGCGTTGAGCATCGATAAACCGCGCAATGCGGCAGAGCATTTCTTTTGCCTGCTCAAGGGCGCGGGGAATTTCCGGTTGCTGTATGGCTGCGGCGAGCCGGTGACCGGGGATGCGGCTGAAGCCCATGTGCGGGAAGTGGTGGGGTTGTTTATGCGGGCTTATCGGCCGGAGTCGGTCTGATCGATTTGTGGTGTTTGGGCCGACGCTATCGCGGGCAAGCCCGCTCCCACAGGTTCCGAGGTGTTCTCGGATATTGTGCCTAACACAAAACCTGTGGGAGCGAGGCTTGCCCGCGATGGGAGCGACGCGGTCTCAAGGCTTGAGCGCCTTCTTCGGATAAATGTCATACCGGCTGGATTTGCCGTCCAGCGCATGACTCGGCTTCGGCCCCTCGATGCACGGCGCCTTGCGCGGGCGTTTGACCACCACCCGGTGGCTGGCCAGGGCTAACGCCGCTTCGAGCAATGCCGGCGCATCCGGGTCATCGCCTACCAGCGGCCGGAACAGGCGCATTTCCTTCTTCACCAACGCGGTTTTCTCACGATGGGGAAACATCGGGTCGAGGTAGATCACCTGCGGCGGCTCGCCTTCCCAGTTGCGCATCACCTCGATCGAATTGCCCTTGAGCAAACGCATCCGCGCCACGATCGGCGCCACGTCGAAATCTTCCGCGCCGCGCGCCAGGCCATCTTCAAGCAAGGCACCGATCAACGGCTGGCGCTCGATCAGGCTCATCTCGCAGCCCAGGCTGGCCAGCACGAACGCGTCCTTGCCCAGCCCCGCCGTGGCGTCCAGCACGCGTGGGCGCACGCCTTGGGCGATGCCGACCGCCTTGGCGATCATCTGACCACTGCCGCCGCCATACAACCGACGATGGGCTGCACCGCCCTCGACAAAGTCCACCCGCACCGGCCCCGGTGCGTCCGGTCCCAGCTGTTGCAGCTGCAACCCTTGCTCGCCCACCTGCAAGGCGAACTCGCCATCACCCACCTGCAACGGCAACCCCAGGCGCTCGGCCCATTGCTCGGCCTGTGGCTGGAAAGTCGCGCCCAAGGCCTCGACATGGATGCGGCAGGCCGCAGGTTGCTCAATCATGGGAAAACACGCTCAAAAAATTAATGATCGGCAAAAACGGCCGATAACCCAACTATCGAGCATTTTGCCAGAGCTGAGCGTCGACCGAGAGAAATGTCAGACATTCAACGCACATCGATAGGTTACATCTCGCCCCACGGCGATTTTGGCCTGCGAAATTCCCAAGCACTGAGCGGCGTCAGTCACCTGTGGCAGGATTTTTTTGCCCAGGCCCTGGCCGATCAGTCGGGCGATGTCGTGCCGGCGTCTCTCAACTTTCCGCCGGTCGATCTCGACAGCCCGGTCGAACCGACCGTCGGCAGCGAGCTGCTGGCCCACATCATTTCCCAGCGCGAATGTGATGTGATGGAAACACCAGTCCGTCCACCCGAGCCCCTGTTCCTGCCGATTGCCGAGTTCGAAATGGACCTGGCCGACAAACCGTTCCCGCCGTTCCCGCCAGAAGAAATCGTCGCGCAACAGAAACAACAGGACTTCGACAGCGGCTGGGTACGCCCGATCGTGCTCACCGCCGGTCAACCGCTGCCAGAGCCTGGCACCGCACCGCAACCACGTCCGCTGCACTTGCCGATCGCCGAGTTCGAACTCGACCTGCTGGACAAGCCATTCCCGCCGTTCTCGCCCGAAGAGCTGGTGGAGCAGCAGAAACAATTCGATTTCGATAACGGC
The DNA here is from genome assembly GCF_030687395.1 of Pseudomonas wuhanensis. Lineage (GTDB taxonomy): Bacteria > Pseudomonadota > Gammaproteobacteria > Pseudomonadales > Pseudomonadaceae > Aquipseudomonas > Aquipseudomonas wuhanensis. The sequence continues at coordinate 5,382,648 of NZ_CP117430.1, forward strand.
TGGGCACGCCCGATCGTTCTGCAGAACCTGCGCATCGCCGCCTAACCCTCAGCGACATCGCCACCACGGCCCGACATCCACATGAAAGTGATTGCGATGGGCGGCGTTGTAGTCCGGGCTCAATACCACACTGAACATGTCGCACGCACCGTCGCGGACCTGATGGAGAAATCGCGCGCCCTGGTTATCCTTCGGCCAATCCTTGAGCACGCTGATGAATCGGCCGTCCGCCAGCCGGAATCCGCTGATATCCAGTGCATCAGCCGTGGCATGCTGGCTGCGTCTGCCGTTTTCGCGGTTGTAGACGTTGCGACAGGCAAAGCTGCCGAGATGGTCGACCCGTTTCACCGCCTGCCCGTAGACAGCCTGAGCCGCCGGTTGCAGGGCGTGGCGCTCGAACAGGGCGAACGCCACTGCCAGACGGCAACTGGCGAGGAAACCGCTGCTCAGCGCCACCTCGCCACCTTGCACACGCAAGGTGTTGGTCAACGGGCAAGTCGCGTCCGGGCTGTCGGCCTGACGGGCCACCCGCAAACCTGAGCTGCTCAGCACCTGGTCGCATAACTGCGGATTATCGCGCAGACGCATCAGTTTGTAGCGGGTCAGCAGGTTCGGTTCAGCCTTTACGTCCAGCGGCGCCCATGGGTTCCATTGCGGGGGAATGGAAACCCAGCCCCGCCAGATGCTCAACCCGGCAGCGCCGATGATCAACAGCACCAGCAACAGCCCCCACCGAAACCGCATCGTCAGCCTTTGAACAATTGATTGGCCTTCTGGAACGGCATCGAGCGGGAGGTGAAGCCGAAGGTCCCGTGTTGCTGGATTTCCTCGGCTGCTCGGAAGAACTCGCCATACGCCGCCAACGCCAGGGCCGAACCGACGCTGATGCGTTTGACGCCCATTTCACTCAACTGCTCGACCGTCAGTTTGAGCCCGCCGGACATCAACACATTGACCGGTTTCGGCGCCACGGCGCGAACCACCGCCAAGACCTCTTCAGCGCTGCGCAGACCCGGTGCATAAAGCACGTCGGCCCCCGCCTCGGCGAATGCCTGCAAGCGGCGAATGGTGTCGTCGAGGTCAGGATTGCCGTGCAGAAAGTTCTCGGCGCGCGCCGTCAGCACGAAGGGAAAAGGCAAACTGCGGGCCGCCGCGACGGCCGCTTCGATACGCGCCACGGCATGCTCGAAGCAGTAGATCGGACCGTCCTCACGCCCCGTGGCATCTTCGATCGAACCGCCTACGGCACCGGCCTCGGCGGCCCGCAGAATACTTTGGGCGCACTCCGCGGGGTCGTCAGCGAAACCGTTTTCGAGATCTACCGCGACCGGCAGATCAGTAGCCGCGACAATCGCCCGAACGTTCGCCAGGGTATCGTCGAGCGTCAACCCACCGTCGGGGCGGCCCTGGGAAAAGGCATAACCGGCGCTGGTGGTCGCCAGTGCCTCGAAGCCAAGGCTGGCGAGCATTTTCGCCGAGCCGGCGTCCCAGGGGTTGGGAATGACAAAAGCGCCCTCGCGTTCGTGCAGTGCTTTGAACGCCTGGGCTCGAAGGGTTTGCGCATCCATTGGCAGGTTCCTGAAAAGGGGGAAAAACCCGCTTCAGAGCAAGCCAAGTTGCTCGGCGGCGGGTTCTCTGTATAGCTCAGGCAGCGGCGGCAAGCCAGGCAAACGCAGCATCAGTTGTGCGTGGAAACGTTGTGCCAGTTTCGCTGCCAGCAGGTTATCGGCGGTGTGCAGGAAGATATAGGGCGTGCGGCCCTCCTCGATCCAGACAGCGATTTTCTCGACCCATGGCACCAGGAATGGATCGTTGGCTTCAAGCACAGGATGGCCGATGAAGCGCACCTGTGGGAATTGAGTAAACGCAGCAGGACGAGGCGGCACCCTGGGCTTTTTCGATTGGGCGTGGAGCACCGAAGGATCGGTCGAGGTGCAGCAGAACAGCGCTCGCGGATCAAGACAGATGCGCTCGACACCGCGGTCCAGCAGCAAACGATTGAGCATCCGCTCGGCATCGCCCTTGGCGAAAAACTCATCGTGTCGCACTTCGACCGCCAAGGGCCGGTCCACCGCATCGATAAAACCGGCCAGCTCGGACAAGCGTTGAGGGGTGAAGCTTTTGGACAATTGCAGCCAGAAGGGAGAAACCCGTTCACCCAGAGGGCTGAGCAATTGCAGGAAGGTTTCGGCAGCGGTCAGTTGCTCGCGCAGGTCGCTGCTGTGGCTGATGTCGCCGGGGAACTTGGCGGTGAAGCGAAAGTGTTCGGGCATGGTCTCTGCCCAGCGCTGTACGGTGGCGGCAGAAGGGCTCGCGTAGAAGGTCGTATTGCCTTCCACGGCGTTGAACACTTGGGAATAAAGATTGAGAAACTCGGCGGGCCTGGCGTCTTGCGGATACAAGTACTCGCGCCAGGCATTTTCACTCCAGGACGGGCAGCCGAGGTAGTAAGGCAGCAACATCAGATGTACAGGTCGAGACCCAGTACATCCGCATCCCAATCGACAAAAGTGGCGGTGCTCAGGTAACTGGCCAGTGCCATCGCCACGCTTTTGCTCATGGCGCGGTGATAAATCATGTCTTGTTGACGCGCGGGGAGATTGCTCAGGCGTTGCGCGGAGGCTTTGGCAGCGCGGGCGGCCAATTGCTCTTCGGTAGGGAATTCCAGCTCGCCGTCGATATCGACGTAGTCGTCATCCGCTACAGGGCCTTTGCGGGGCTTGCGCTTGATGGGGTAGGACTGGGAGGAAACGCCGTCTATACGCATAAGTGCATGCTCGGTATCAATGATGGCAGCTTAGTGGCACATAGCCCACTTCGCAAACTGCCGAGTGATAACTAGAACACAGAAAAGCGAAAAGGTTTAAAAGCGGCGGGTAGAAAACTGACGATTGGCTAAATCCGACACATTATTGTGGCGAGGGGGCTCGCCCCCGTTCGGCTGCGAAGCAGTCGCAAGTCAGCCGATGCGGTGCTTCACGGGAATGTGGTGGTTGTTTTTGGGGCCGCTTTGCGACCCAACGGGGGCAAGCCCCCTCGCCACAGAGGGCCCTGTTGCCACAAGGACAACCGGAATTACCGCGTTTTCGGGGTCGCGACTTTATCGCGCAAATACACCGGCTGCGCCTCATCGGCCACGATCGCTTCACCGCGTTCCCAGGCAAACCGCGCCAGGGTCAGCAGGTCTTCGGCGTGGGGCAGCATGCCCGCGTCCTGCCCGCTCAGGTTGACGGCAATGCGCTCGGCATATCCCCAACCGGTGCCCGCGCCGAACCACTCGCCGCTGGCATCGGCCGGCAACGCAGCGGCTTCCGGTGGCAATACCGCTTCCTTGCCCACCAGCCGCATCTCCCCCGCCGTTTCGCGGTAGCAACCCCAATACACCTCATCCATGCGCGCATCGATGGCCGCCGCGACCTGGCTGACGCCGTGTTCGCGATAGGCCCGCTGGGCGAGTACGGCGAGATTGGAGACCGGCAACACCGGGCGATCCAGCGCAAACGCCAGACCTTGCACCACGCCGATGGCAATCCGCACACCGGTGAACGCGCCCGGTCCACGGCCGAAGGCAATGGCATCGACCGCTTGCAGCGTGGTCCCGGCATCGGCCAGCAGTTGCTGGATCATCGGCAGCAGCTTCTGCGCATGCAGGCGCGGGATCACCTCGTAATGACTCGTGACTTTGCCGTCATGCAGCAAGGCAACGGAGCAAGCTTCAGTCGCGGTGTCCAGGGCCAGCAAGGTGCTCATCGATGTTTCCGTAAGAGAGGTCAGAAAAAGTGCGCCAGTATAAACAACTACGGCCCGCAAGCGGGCCGTAGAAGATGAAGCCGATCAGACTTTTCAGCTCAGTGCTTCAAGCACCTTGCCGGTGATCACTTCAACCGAGCCAACACCCGGAATATGGCTGTATTTCGGCTTACCCTGAGTAGAGGCCAGACCCTGGTAGAACTCCACCAGTGGTTTGGTCTGGGAATGGTAGACCGACAGGCGATGACGCACGGTTTCTTCGGTGTCGTCCTTGCGCTGCACCAGCTCTTCACCGGTGATGTCGTCTTTGCCGGCGATTTTCGGCGGGTTGTAGACGGTGTGGTACACGCGGCCGCTGGCCTCGTGAACGCGACGACCGGCGATACGCTGAACGATTTCTTCGTCATCGACGGCGATTTCGACCACGTTGTCCAGTTCCACACCCGCTTCTACCAGCGCTTCGGCTTGCGGAATGGTGCGCGGGAAACCGTCGAACAGGAAACCGTTGGCACAGTCAGGCTGCGCGATACGGTCCTTGACCAGAGCGATGATCAGATCGTCGGAGACCAGACCACCGGCATCCATGATGCCTTTGGCTTTGACACCCAGCTCGGTACCGGCTTTTACAGCAGCACGCAGCATGTCGCCGGTAGAGATTTGCGGAATGCCGAATTTCTCGGTGATGAACTTAGCCTGAGTACCTTTACCGGCCCCGGGAGCTCCCAGCAGAATGACGCGCATTAGATGTGCTCCTCAATTTTTTATTTAGAATTACTTAAACAAAACAATGGATTCGCCACGAGGGGCCAATCTCAGAAATAGGGTCGTGACCGCCCAAACGGTCAAAGGCTGATCAAGATACACAGCAGGCCCGGCCCACACAAGCCGCCGAAAGTCGGAGAAACCCGCGCCGGATGAGACCTTGCGAAGGGGTAACCCAAGTCGCAACCCCATCATTAACTGTCGCGTGACAGACCTTTTCGACCGCTCGCCAGCAGGCACTCGACGCTCGCGCCGGGTGCCTGTCCCCCACGATGAAAACCTTAGCCGGTATTTCGCAAACCGGCGGCAATCCCCGCCACAGACACCAGTAACGCCTGTTCTACCGGGCTGCCTTGGGCCACATCCTGTTGCCGCGAACGGGCCAACAGTTCGGCCTGCAATAGATGCAGCGGGTCGAGGTAAGTGTTGCGCAGGCGGATGAATTCAAGGGTGGCTGGGCTATGTGCCAGTAGCTGCGACTGACCGGTCAACCCCAGGACCACCGCACAGGCCTGCGACAATAGGTCGCGTAAATGCGCACCCAAAGGAAGCAGATCCGGCTCGACCAAGCGCTCATCGTAAGACTGGGCGATATCGGCGTCGGCCTTGGCCAGCACCATTTCCAGCATATCGATGCGGGTACGGAAGAACGGCCACTGCTCGCGCATCTGCCCCAGCAACTCACCCTCGCCGCGCTCCAGCGCCTTGCTCAATGCCGCTTCCCAGCCAAGCCAGGCCGGCAGCATCAGGCGCGTCTGGGTCCAGCCGAAGATCCATGGAATCGCGCGCAGGCTTTCAATCCCGCCAGCGCGGCGCTTGGCCGGGCGGCTGCCCAAAGGCAAACGCCCCAACTCCTGCTCCGGGGTCGACTGGCGGAAATACTCGACAAACTGCGGATTTTCCCGCACCACGGCGCGGTAAGCCTTGACGCCATCGGCAGCCAATTCGTCCATCAAATGGCGCCAGGCAGGCTCAGGCGGAGGCGGCGGGAGCAAGGTCGCCTCCAGCACCGCCGCCAGGTACAGATTGAGGTTTTGCTCGGCGATGTCCGGTAGGCCGAATTTGAAACGAATCATTTCCCCCTGCTCAGTGGTGCGGAAACGCCCCGCCACCGACCCCGGCGGCTGCGACAGAATCGCCGCGTGCGCCGGACCGCCGCCACGGCCCACGGTGCCACCGCGACCGTGGAACAACAGCAGCTCAACTTGCTGCTCGCGACAGATGTCGACCAAACGTTCCTGCGCCCGATACTGCGCCCAGGCCGCTGCGGTGGTGCCAGCGTCCTTGGCCGAGTCGGAATACCCGATCATCACTTCCTGCGGCCCTTGCAGGCGCGAGCGATAGCCCGGCAGCAGCAAGAGTTTTTCGATCACCGGGCCGGCGTTATCGAGGTCGGCGAGGGTTTCAAACAGCGGCACCACGCGCATCGGCCGCAATACGCCGGACTCTTTGAGCAGCAATTGCACGGCCAGCACATCGGAAGCAGCGCCGGCCATGGAAATCACATACGAACCGAGGGAAGCCCCCGGTGCCGCGGCGATTTCCCGGCACGTCGCCAGCACTTCGGCGGTGTCGGCAGACGGCTTGAAGTACGCCGGCAGCAATGGCCGTCGATTGTTCAGTTCACGCATCAGGAAGGCGATGCGCTCCTCTTCGCTCCAGTCCTCATAACGGCCCAGGCCGAGGTAATCGGTGATTTCGGTCATGGCCGCCGTGTGGCGGGACGAGTCCTGGCGCACATCGAGGCGCACCAGAAACAGCCCGAACGTCACCGCGCGGCGCAGGCAATCGAGCAACGGGCCATCGGCGATGACGCCCATGCCGCATTCATGCAGCGAGTGGTAGCACAGCTCCAGCGGGTCCAGCAGGTCACGATTGTTTTGCAGCACATCGGCCGACGCTGGCGTGGTTGCCGTCAGGGATGCGTGGGCCCAACTACGGGTTGCGCGCAGGCGTTCACGCAATTGTTTGAGCACTGCGCGGTAAGGCTCGGCACTGTCGCCGGCCTTGGCTTTCAACTCGTCGCTGGCCTGCTGCATCGACAACTCGGCGGCGAGGTGATCAACATCGCGCAGGTACAAATCGGCGGCCATCCAGCGCGCCAGCAGCAACACTTCGCGGGTCACGGCGGCGGTGACGTTGGGGTTGCCGTCGCGGTCGCCGCCCATCCATGAGGCAAAGCGAATCGGTGCGGCCTCCAGTGGCAGGTGCAGGCCGGTGGCGGCATGCAAGGCCTGATCGGCCTTGCGCAAATAGTTGGGAATCGCCTGCCACAGTGAATGTTCGATCACCGCGAAGCCCCACTTGGCTTCGTCCACCGGTGTCGGACGGGTACGGCGGATTTCTTCGGTATGCCAGGCTTCGGCGATCAGGCGCTGTAACTTCGTCTTGATCTGCTCGCGCTCGGCGCTGGTCAGGTCACGATGGTCCTGGGCGGCCAGTTGCGCGGCGATCGCGTCGTACTTCTGAATCAGCGTGCGACGCGCCACTTCGGTGGGGTGCGCCGTCAATACCAGCTCGATTTCCAGCCGCCCCAATTGCCGCGCCAAGGACTCGGCATCATGGCCCGCAGTCAGCAGGCGAGCGAGCAGTTCCGGCAACACCCGGGCCTCGAACGGCGCGGGCTGCGACTCTTCGCGGCGATGAATCAGCTGATATTGCTCGGCGATATTGGCCAGGTTGAGGAACTGGTTGAACGCCCGCGCCACCGGCAGTAACTCGTCTTCGCTCAACTGGTTGAGGCTGGCGCTGAGTTCAGCGTCCATCGAACCGCGACGGTCGGCCTTGGCGCCTTTGCGGATTTGCTCGATCTTGTCGAGAAAGTCGTCCCCGTACTGTTCACGAATGGTGTTGCCCAACAGTTCACCCAACAGGTGAACGTCCTCGCGCAAGCGTGCATCAATATCGGTCATCAGCAGTTCTCCAGCGAATATCCGGGCGGCTATGCTTTGGTATAAGAGGCTTTGAATAGAGAGTGCCGTCGTAAAGCGGTTCTTACAAGCAGACGACGAAGGGACTTCAAACACAGGGCGTTGCAACTAGTCTCAACAATAAGCCGTACAACGGCTTGCCGCCGATACCGGCGGACACTCACCCGGCCTGCCACGAGCAGGTGCGCAATGAGGTCATTATGAAAATCCGTGAGCTCGCCCAGCATTGGGAAGAAAACGCCAAGGGTCGCCTGACCGACACCGGCTACACGATTCGTCTGGACGTGGAAGCGGCCGCACGGCTGGCGGCGATTATCGAGATGTACCCTAAACGACACCCCGAAGAACTGCTCGGCGAGCTGATCGGCGCCGCCCTGGAAGAACTCGAAGAGAGCTTTCCATATGTGAAAGGGTCAACGGTGGTTGCCACCGACGAAGAAGGTGATCCGCTGTACGAAGACGTCGGTCCGACCCCACGTTTTCTCGCTTTGTCTCGGCGTCATTTGCACGACTTATCGACTGATTGACAAGCAAAGACACTGAGTTTGCCGCCGAACGCGTGGGAGCGGGCTTGCTCGCGAAGGCGGTGTGTCAGACAACAGAAATGTTGAATGTTAAACCGCTTTCGCGAGCAAGCCCGCTCCCACACTGGCTTGCATATTCCTTCGATAATTGTGTATTCCCGGGGTCGAAACGGCCGGGAATACCCCCACGCCACCCGAAAGTTCCCGACTTAGAGCCTTGTCCACTCGGTCAAAGTTTTTTCCGGCGATAGGCCATCTTCTCTGAACTTTTGAAAAACACTTCGGGTCAACCCAGTAACCACGCCTGGGACGGCCGTTTCAAAAAGCACTCTGGAAATTGTAGGTTGCGGCTCCTTGCCCAGGATGGATTCAGATGTTTTTCAGGAGTTATCCAATGGAGTTGAAGACCATGAAGACCAGCACTGCACCATCCTCGCTCACCCACCTGCGCGGTCTCAAACTGGCGGCCCTGGCCATCGGCAGCAGCTTCGTTCTGGCCGGTTGCGCCGGTAACCCGCCGAGCGAGCAATACGCGGTGACCCAATCCGCCGTGAACAGCGCTGTCAGCGCTGGCGGTACCGAATTCGCCGCCGTGGAAATGAAGGCCGCTCAGGACAAGCTCAAACAAGCCGAAATCGCCCTGCACGACAAGAAGTATGACGAAGCCAGAATGCTGGCCGAGCAAGCCGAGTGGGACGCCCGTGTCGCCGAGCGCAAGGCCCAGGCGATGAAAGCCGAACAAACTGTGAAGGACTCCCAGAAAGGTGTTCAGGAACTGCGTCAGGAAAGTCAGCGCACCGTGCAGTAAGCGCGCATCCCGATTTCCAGACCTGAAACTCTTATCGATAGAAAGGACGAACCATTATGCGCAAACAATTGATGATCCCCGCCCTCCTGGCCGCAAGTGTTGCACTGGCTGCCTGCTCCACACCGCCCAACGCGAACCTGGAGCAAGCCCGTACCAACTACACCGGCCTGCAAGCCAACCCGCAAGCGAGCAAAGTCGCGGCGCTGGAAACCAAAGACGCCAGCGAATACCTGGACAAGGCCGACAAGGCATACCTGGACCGGGAAGACCAGGCCAAGGTCGACCAACTGGCTTACCTGACCAATCAGCGTGTTGAAGTGGCCAAGCAGACCATCGCCCTGCGCACCGCTGAAAACAATCTGAAAAATGCAGCGGCACAACGGGCGCAGGCTCGTCTGGATGCCCGCGACCAGCAGATCAAACAGCTGCAAGACAGCCTGAACGCCAAACAGACCGATCGCGGCACACTGGTGACGTTTGGCGATGTGCTGTTCGCCACCGACAAGGCGGACCTGAAGTCCAACGGTTTGGTGAATATCAACAAACTGGCGCAGTTCCTTCAGGAAAACCCGGACCGCAAAGTGATTGTCGAAGGCTACACCGACAGCACTGGCTCGGCGTCGTACAACCAGTCGCTGTCCGAACGTCGCGCAACCTCGGTGCAAGTGGCCCTGATCAAGATGGGTGTCGACCCGGCGCGGATCGTGGCCCAGGGTTATGGCAAGGAATACCCGGTTGCGGAGAACGCCAGTGTGTCGGGCCGCGCGATGAACCGTCGGGTGGAAGTGACCATTTCCAATGACAACCAGCCGGTCATTCCGCGTTCGGCGATCAGCGCCAAATAAACTGGCCACGCTGATACTTGAAAGCCCCGTCTGAATCGATCAGGCGGGGCTTTTTTATTTGACGATCACTGAACATGGATCTTCGGTGAACACAGTATTTGTGTACGACCGGGTTACTGTTCGAGTTTTTGCGGGGTTTCCTGGCCCATGCAGCGCACGGCTTTTTTCTTGCTGTTGATCAGCACGCCGGTCAGGCCTTTCTGGTCGGTGTCGAACAGCACCAGCACGCCATCGATGCACTGGGCCACTTGTGGGGCCGGTTCCAGGGAGACCTTGTAGTCTTCGCCCGGCACGGTCTTGAGCATGGTGAAGTCGCTGAGCAGTAGCGCATCTTCGGGTTTGGCGAAGTGCAGGTAGCCGTACCACCACAGGGCGCCAACGGTGCCGAGGATGCTGCAAATACCGGTGATGATCAGCGGGATAGCGTTACGTTCTTCACTCATTGCGGACTCTCTGGTGGTTCATCTTCAGAATTCGGGGGTGTCGGGTAATTCGGGACTTCACCCAGGCGGCGCAGACCGTTGAAATGCTGGGGGTCTTCGAGGTAGCGCAGCATGACCTTTTGCCAGACCGGGTCGGCAAAGGTTTGCACATGACCGCCCCGGGTCAGTTGCAGCACGCGCGGCGGCGGCGCAGCTTGATACAGTCGGATGCCGTTGGAAAGGGGCACCAGTTGATCATCGATACTGTGATAGATCAGTTTCGGTACGCCGTTGAGCTTCTTCATGGAATGGATCGCGCTGTCGCCGTCCGGCACCAACCAGGACAACGGCACCTGGAACGGCCAGGTCATCCATGACGTGCTCAGGGCGAAACGCCCGACATCGCGGTAGCTGGCAGGCACACCATCAAGCACGAAAGCCTTGAGTTGCCGCTGGCGCTCGGGATGCTGGGCCAGGAAATGCACGGCCATCGAGCCGCCAAGGCTCTGGCCAAGAAGGATCAGCGGCTTGCCCTTGACCTCCGGGGCTTGGTCGAGCCATTTGAAGGCGGCGTCGATGTCCTGATAGATCGCCGGCAACGCCGGTTTACCTTCGGACCAACCGTACCCGCGATAGTCCACCAGCAACACTTGATAGCCCTGCTCCGGCAACCACCAACTCCCACCCAAATGCCACGCAAGGTTGCCGCCATTGCCGTGCAAATGCAGCACGGTGCCTTTGACCTCGACACCTTTTTTCGCCGGCAGCCACCAGCCATGCAGCTTGAGGCCGTCAGCGGTGGTCAGGGTGACGTCGCGGAATTCGAGTTTGGCTTTTTCCGGGGTGAACGGCTGGCCGGACTCGGGGTAGAACAGCAGAGAGTCGCAACCGCCGAGGGCCAGGAGCAGGCAAAAGATGCCGAGGATTCTCATCCGGTGAAGCCTCGCAAAGAAGGGTTGAAATACGACCCTGTGGACAATGATCTACCTGTGGGAACGGGCTCGCCCGCGATGACGGCTTTGCATTCAACATTGATGTTGGCTGATCCACCGCTATCGCGGGCAAGCCCGCTCCCACAGGGGGATTCGTTGCTCACAAAATGTTGGAGTAATCCGCCTCGATCCGATCCAGGCTCAGGTGGTTGAGGAAGTTGGAGAAGCACATCCAGGCCGATAGCGCGTTCATGTCGCGGAATTGGTCGGGCAGGTACTTGGGCGGTACCACCAAGCCTTCGTCCACCAATTGGCGCAAGGTCCGCATGTCTTCCAGCGTGGTCTTGCCGCAAAACAATAGCGGTATCTGCTCCAGCTTGCCTTTACGCACGGCCAACTGAATGTAGTTGTAAACCATGATAAAGCCCTTGAGGTAGGACAAGTCTTTGGTAAATGGCAGACCGGTCGGCACCGAGCCGCGGAAAACCCGACTGGCGTTGCCGTAGCTTTCGGCCATTTCGAAGCCTTGCTCACAGAAGAAATCGTAGATCTGCAAGAAGTCCGCGCCCTCCTCCACCATATGAATGGCGCGGGTGCGGTTGGTCAGTTTGCGCAGGCGGCTGGGGTAGGAGGCGAAGGTGATGATTTCCATCAGGATCGCCAGGCCTTCCTGAGTCACGGTGGACGATGGCGGGCCCTTGGACAGGAAGGTGCAGATCGGCTGATTCAGGCCGTTGAGCGTGGTGCCCACATGCACCAGCCCTTCGTGGACTTCCAGTGCACGCACGTCGCGGTTGTTGAACATCGCGTCGGTGCGGATCTTGATGTAGTCGGCGCCGGCCGCCGCGTCGGCGACGATACCATCGGATTCAAACACCCGAATGGTTTCCTCGTTTTCGCCAAACACCTTGTTCAACCGATGTTGCAGCAGGTCGACGGCTTCCTTGGCGGTGAGGACTTTCGGTTCGTCCTTGAGGTCGCCACGGCCGGCGATGTTGTTCAGGTAATCGGAGAGCATCAGCCCCAGGTCAGCCAAGGTCGGATCGCCGGCGTGGAACGCATCGGACGCCGCGCCGTACAACTCCTGGGAAATCAGCCCGAAATCCTCGGTGCCACGCGCTTCGAGCATGCGGATCACCATGCGGTATTCCTTGCACATACGACGCATGATCTGGCCGACCGGGTTGAACTGGCCGAGCTGGCGGGTGATGTCACGCTCGATGTTCTGGAATTCCAGCTTCACTTTGCTGGAGTCAAATGCCAGCGGTCGATTGAGGTAGTAGTCGCGGTCCACGGCCGGCATTTCCTTGCCCTTGCCCTTGAGGAACCCCTTGCGAATGCTGTCATCCCACTTGACCGCATCCAGAACGCGAATCGGCGTCTGCGCCAGCACTATGCGATCGGACAGCATGCGTATCGTCTGCTGGTATTCGTCCACCCGAAACTCCTGTAGTAAAACCGTTACGTGCTGGGTTTAATTGGTTTTGGCCAGGCGCTGGTAACGCACCGCTTCGACGAAAACATCGGAATTGGCCGGGTCATCAAGGTAGGCAAACACCTGATCCAGGCTGTTGTTGATCAACACCCCGTCGCCGTCGTCGGTCCGGAAGCCTTGGCCACTGAGGGCTTCTTGGCCCATGGCCTGTTTAATCTGCTCGAGGTCGAGGCTGTAGACCACCAGTTCGTGCTTATCGTTGAGCTCGAAACCGGTGATGGTGAAATGCCCTCCGAACTGCGCCGGCACCTTCGCCGACAGGTACCAGCGATTGCCATGGCGCGACACGGTGAAGGGATAGGCTTCACGCTCATGGGGCCTGGCCTTGAAGTAGCTGACCGCCTGGTAGCGATTGTCGCCGATACGCGTCAGTTCCAGGTTCATCGGCTCGCCCCAGGCATTGGTGCTGGTCCATTTGCCGAGCAGCCCTTTGGGCGCGGGCTCGCTGGCGGGCAGCGGCTCCTTGAAGGTCACCAGACAGCCACTGAGCAGCAGGATCGACAAGGCGATCGCAATGACGCGCCAGGCTTTCATTCAACACTCCCTATCGACATATGACGCCTTTAATGTGGGAGCGGGCTTGCTCGCGAAAGCGGTTTAACATTCAACATATTCGTTGTCTGACCCACCGCCTTCGCGAGCAAGCCCGCTCCCACAAGGTTGCATTCCCACAAGGGGTTACACCGACGCCAGCACCAAATGCATGTAGCGGTTGAGGATGCCGAGCATTTCCTCTTCGGCCACAGGCTCAGCGTCGTTGAGCAGGCCCTGATATTCCATCCGTCCGATAATCGCCGTCAACACTTTGGCATCCTGTTGTGGCTCACGGGAACCTAATACTTCGAAAAGCTGGCAGGTGCCCTGCAAGAGAATTTGCTGGTGGGAGCGCACCAACAACGCCAGACGCGGGTTGAGCAAGGCTTCCTGGCGGAAGGCTTGCTCGGCCATCAAGTGCTCGCGGCGATTGATCAATTGCCGATGGACATAGTCAGCCATCAGCCGTGCGATATCGTCCGCCAGCTGTGAGCGGGACTCGCTGGTGCCATCGCCGCTGACAACCATCTCGCGCAACAGGCCTTCGTTACTGGCCCACAACCGGGCCATGAACGCGGCGCTGCGTTCCACGTATTGGGCAAAGGTATCGGTGAGCAGGTCATCGATGTCCTTGAAGTAGTAGGTGGTGGCCGACAGCGGCACACCCGCTTCAGCGGCCACCGCACGGTGCCGCACGGCCCGCACGCCATCGCGCACGACAATACGCATCGCCGCGTCGAGAATGTCCTGTCGACGCTGTTCGCTGCCCTGTCGGCTGGCCTTGCGGCCCTGGTACTGAACGCTTTCAGCGACCGCAGTGGCGATACCCGCTGCACCTTCTTGAGCAATTGCACGATTCACGACAGGTATTCCTCTCTAAACGCCAAAAGTAACCAATTGATACGTTTGTACCAGACAGGCAATAAAAAGCCGCCTGTTATAGGCGGCTTTTTAATTGAAACATTTACGCTTGTGGCCGCATGTGCGGGAACAGGATGACATCGCGGATCGACGGTGAGTTGGTCAGCAACATCACCAGACGGTCGATACCGATTCCTTCACCGGCGGTTGGCGGCATGCCGTACTCCAGCGCGCGAACGAAGTCGGCGTCGTAGTGCATGGCTTCGTCGTCGCCGGCGTCCTTGTCGGCCACCTGCGCCATGAAGCGCTCAGCCTGGTCTTCCGCATCGTTCAACTCCGAGTAGGCGTTGGCGATTTCACGGCCGCCGATGAACAGCTCGAAACGGTCGGTGACGTTCGGGTTCTCGTCGTTACGACGGGCCAGCGGCGACACTTCGAACGGGTACTGAGTGATGAAGTGCGGCTGCTCCAGCTTGTGCTCGACCAGCTCTTCGAAAATCATCACCTGCAGCTTACCCAGACCTTCAAAGCCGAGCACCTTGGCGCCGGCCTTCTTGGCGATGGCGCGGGCCTTGTCGATGTCAGTCAGGTCGTCAGCGGTCAGCTCAGGGTTGTACTTGAGGATCGAGTCGAACACCGACAGACGCACGAACGGCTCGCCGAAGTGGAACACCTTGTCACCGTAAGGCACGTCGGTGCTGCCCAGAACCAGCTGAGCCAGCTCGCGGAACAGTTCTTCGGTCAGGTCCATGTTGTCTTCGTAGTCGGCGTAAGCCTGGTAGAACTCCAACATGGTGAATTCAGGGTTGTGACGAGTCGAAACGCCCTCGTTACGGAAGTTGCGGTTGATCTCGAAGACTTTCTCGAAACCACCGACTACCAAGCGCTTGAGGTACAGCTCCGGCGCGATACGCAGGAACATTTCCATGTCCAGCGCGTTGTGGTGAGTCTCGAACGGCTTGGCCGCCGCACCGCCTGGAATGGTTTGCAGCATCGGCGTTTCCACTTCCAGGAAGTCACGCTTCATCAGGAAGCTACGGATGTGCGCAATCACTTGCGAACGAACGCGGAAGGTCTGGCGCACCTCTTCGTTGACGATCAGGTCAACGTAACGCTGACGGTAGCGCTGTTCGGTGTCGGTCAGGCCGTGGTGCTTGTCCGGCAGCGGGCGCAGGGATTTGGTCAGCAGGCGCACGCTGGTCATTTCGACGTACAGGTCGCCTTTGCCGGAACGCGCCAGGGTGCCAACGGCTGCAATGATGTCGCCCATGTCCCAGGTTTTCACCGCGGCCAGGGTGTCTTCGGACAGGGTTTTACGGTTGACGTAAACCTGAATCCGCCCAGTCATGTCCTGAATCACCATGAACGAGCCACGGTTGAGCATGATGCGACCCGCCACCTTGACCGGGATCGCAGCCTCTGCCAGCTCTTCCTTGGTTTTGTCCGCGTACTGTTTCTGCAAATCTGCGCAGTAATTGTCGCGGCGGAAGTCGTTGGGGAAGGCATTGCCCTTGGCGCGCTCGGCAGCAAGCTTTTCCTTGCGCAGGGCGATCAGGGAGTTTTCTTCCTGTTGCAGGGCTTGCGGGTCGAGTTGTAGGTCGCTCATGTCTTTAAATATTCCATCAGGTTCGTTGCCCCCAGCCTGCGGCTGGGGATCGCTGGCAAGCCAGCTCCCACAAGGATCGCGCTGTGTCAGCCGATCTTGTATCGCATGTCTTACAGGCCTTGTTTCAAGCTGGCCACCAGGTATTCGTCGATGTCGCCGTCGAGCACCTTGTCGCAGTCGCTGCGTTCGATGTTGGTACGCAGATCCTTGATGCGCGAGGCATCGAGCACGTACGAACGGATCTGGTGACCCCAACCGATATCCGACTTGGTGTCTTCCAGAGCCTGGGACGCGGCGTTGCGTTTCTGCACTTCCTGCTCGTACAAGCGCGCCCGCAACATTTTCATCGCGGTGTCTTTGTTCGCATGCTGGGAACGTTCGTTCTGGCAGCTGACCACGGTGTTGGTCGGTACGTGGGTAATCCGTACGGCCGAGTCGGTGGTGTTAACGTGCTGACCACCGGCACCAGAGGAACGGTAGGTGTCGATGCGCAAGTCCGACGGGTTGATGTCGATTTCGATGTTGTCATCGATTTCCGGCGACACGAACACGGCCGAGAACGAGGTGTGACGACGGTTGCCGGAGTCGAACGGGCTCTTGCGCACCAGACGGTGCACGCCGATTTCGGTACGCAGCCAGCCAAAGGCGTATTCGCCCTTGATGTGCACGGTAGCGCCTTTGATACCGGCGACTTCACCGGCCGACAGCTCCATGATGGTCGCGTCGAAACCGCGTTTATCCGCCCAGCGCAGGTACATGCGCAGCAGGATGTTGGCCCAGTCCTGAGCCTCGGTACCGCCGGAGCCGGCCTGGATGTCCAGGTAGGCGTTGTTGGCGTCCATCTCACCGCTGAACATGCGACGGAATTCGAGTTTTTCCAGGGACTCGCGCAGGCGCTCGACTTCGGCGGCGACATCATCGACGGCGGCCTGGTCTTCTTCTTCGGCGGACATCAGCAGCAGGTCTTTGGCGTCGGCCAGGCCACTGTGCATTTCGTCGAGGGTTTCGACGATCTGAGCCAGCAGCGACCGCTCGCGGCCCAGTTCCTGAGCGTACGACGGGTTGTTCCAGACAGACGGATCTTCAAGCTCGCGATTGACTTCAGTCAGACGCTCATGCTTTTGATCGTAGTCAAAGATACCCCCGAATAGTTTCGGAGCGCTCGGACAGGTCCTTGATACTGTTAAGGATCGGGTTGATTTCCATGGCGGGCAGCACTCGTTGGCGAACTTTTGAAAGCCGGCGAGTATAACGTAATCAAGCTGTCACGGCAGCCCGCCTGGCGGCTTTAGGCGCTAATGGTTTTGGCGCAAATCGGGTCACTGACCGCCCGTCAACTGGCGCCACTGACTCACAGCCCTTGTGGCGAGGGAGCTTGCTCCCTCTGGGCTGCGAAGCGGCCCCCAAAATCTTGTGAGCGCTGCGCACTCAAGCGGAGCAAGCTCCCTCGCCACAGGGTCTTTTGGTGGGGCTAAATATCTACCCGTCCGTCATTCAATCCCCACCTGATTACGCCCATTGTTCTTCGCCAGGTACAGCCCCTTGTCCGCCGCCGAGATCAATTGCCGGCAATCGCTGCCCGGCTGCGGGATCAAGGTCGACAGGCCGATGCTGATGGTCAGGCTCGAACCTTCGGTCGGGAAAATGTGCGGGATCTTCAACCCGGCCACGGTCTGGCGCAGTTTTTCCGCCACCAGCCGCGCACCGCCCGGCGAGGTGTTGGGCAGGACCAGGACGAACTCTTCGCCACCGTAACGGGCCGGCAAGTCCGAAGGTCTGGAGCTGGCGTCGCGAATCGCCGTGGCAACTTTGCGCAGCGCCTCATCGCCTTCGAGGTGACCAAAGCTGTCGTTGTAGGACTTGAAGTAATCGACATCGATCATCAACAACGACAGTTGAGTCTGGTCACGCAACGAACGCCGCCACTCCAGCTCCAGGTATTCGTCGAAATGCCGGCGGTTCGACAGCCCGGTCAGGCCGTCGGAGTTCATCAAGCGTTGCAGCACCAGGTTGGTGTCGAGCAACTGCTGCTGGCTGACCCGCAGCGCGCGATACGCCGCGTCACGTTGCAGCAGGGTCATGTAGGAGCGCGAGTGATAGCGGATGCGCGCCACCAGTTCGATGTTGTCCGGCAGTTTGACCAGGTAATCGTTGGCGCCAGCGGCAAATGCTGCGCTCTTGATCAGTGGGTCTTCCTTGGTCGACAGGACAATGATTGGAATGTCCTTGGTCGCCGGGTGATTACGGTATTCGCGCACCAGGCTCAGGCCGTCGAGGCCGGGCATGACCAGATCCTGCAGGATCACCGTCGGCTTGATGCGAATTGCCTGGGCAATGGCCTGGTGCGGGTCGGCACAGAAATGGAAGTCGATGTTTTCTTCGTTCGACAAACCACGCCGCACCGCCTCGCCGATCATCGCCTGATCGTCCACCAACAACACCATGGCGGCGTTTTCGTCGGTTTTGAAGTCGTCGAGCTGCAAATCATTCATGTGCGGTCACCTGAGTACTGCTTTGGCCACAATTGCTGCTAATGATAGTCATTTTGAGAAGATTTCCAGCAATCGTGGCGCTATCTTGTCCAGTGGGCGAACTTCCACAGCCGCGTCGATGGCCGCGGCCGCCTTCGGCATGCCGTACACCGCACTGCTTTGTTGATCCTGAGCGATGGTCAGGTAGCCCTGTTGGCGCATGAGTTTAAGCCCTTGCGCGCCGTCGCGGCCCATACCAGTCAGCAAAACGCCCACGGCGTCACCGCTCCAGTAACTGGCCACACTCTCGAAAAACACATCGATCGAAGGCCGATAGATCTCATTGACCGGTTCGGCGGTGTAGGCCAGCGTACCGTTTTTCAGCAAGCGGATATGATGATTTGTCCCGGCCAGCAGGACCGTGCCGCTTTGCGGCGGTTCGCCTTCCTCGGCCAGGCGCACGTCCAGGCCACTGGCACTGGCAAGCCATTCGGCCATGCCGGCGGCGAACACCTGATCCACATGCTGGACCAGCACGATGGCCGCCGAAAAATCTCGAGGCAGGCCCTTGAGCAGCACTTCCAGTGCCGCCGGGCCACCGGCGGATGAACCGATGGCCACCAAATGCTGGCGCGAGGACGAGTGACGGTGAGAGCTGGGTGCCGATCGCACCCGATTGCTCTTATCGCCGATCAGCCAGCCAATGTTCATGATCTTGCGCAACAGCGGTGCGGCGGCTTCCTGAGGATTGCCGCCCCCGATAGCCGGGGTATCGACCACGTCCAGCGCGCCGTAACCCATGGCTTCGAACACCCGGTGCACGTTCTGCTCGCGGTCGACAGTGACAATGACAATCGCGCACGGGGTCTCGGCCATGATTCGCCGGGTCGCTTCCACGCCGTCCATCAACGGCATGATCAAATCCATCAGGATCAGATCCGGGGTGTATTCGGTGCAACGTTGCACCGCCTCGGCGCCGTTGCTGGCGACCCAGACCACCTCGTGCGCCGGTTCGAATGCCAGTGCGCGGCGCAACGCCTCTACGGCCATGGGCATGTCGTTGACGATAGCTATTTTCATGCCCGCGCGCCTCCAATGAGCTCAACCACTGCATCCAGCAAAGCGTCATCATGAAAACTCGCTTTGGCTAGATAATAGTCGGCTCCGGCGTCCAGTCCACGGCGACGGTCTTCTTCGCGATCCTTGTAGGACACCACCATCACCGGCAGCGATTGCAGGCGGTTATCGCGACGCAATAAAGACACCAGCTCGATGCCATCCATACGCGGCATGTCGATGTCGGTGATCAGCAGATCGAAATTCTCCGAACGCAGGGCGTTCCAGCCATCCATACCGTCCACCGCCACGGCGACGTCGTAACCGCGATTGAGCAGCAACTTGCGCTGCAACTCACGAACGGTCAGCGAGTCGTCGACCACCAGAATCCGTTTCCGCGCCGCTTCGACGGCCTGATTGGCATGCCGGGCAATGCGCTCCAGACGCCCGGTATTGAGCAGTTTGTCCACCGAACGCAGCATGTCTTCGACGTCGACGATCAGCACCACCGAGCCGTCGTCGAGCAAGGCCCCGGCGGAAATGTCCTGCACCTTGCCCAGGCGCTCGTCCAGCGGCAGCACCACTAGCGTTCGCTCGCCAATAAACCGCTCGACCGCCACCCCGTAGATCGCCTCGCGCTCGCGGATGACCACGACTTTGAGGGTCTGCGCGTTGTTCTGGCTCGCCGGACGATGCAACAGCTGACTGGCGGCGACCAGCCCGACATGCCGACCTTCGTACCAGAAGTGCTGCCGGCCTTCGACCTGCACGATGTCCTCCGGCGCCAGGTCGCACATGCGCTCGATGTGCGCCAGCGGGAAGGCATACGCCTCGTCACCGACCTCCACCACCAGGCTGCGCACCACCGACAGCGTCAGCGGCACTTGCAGATGGAAACGACTGCCCGCGCCCGCCGTTTGCTCCAGCACCACGGCGCCGCGCAATTGGCGAACCATGTGCTGAACCGCATCCAGCCCGACGCCGCGCCCGGAGACTTCGGAGACCGTGTCGCGCAGGCTGAAACCCGGCAGAAACAGGAACGTCAGCAACTCCTCTTCGCTCAACTGGGCAGCGGTCTCGGCTGGGGATAACTGCCGCTCGACGATGTTGCGACGGAGTTTTTCCAGATCGACGCCATTGCCGTCGTCGCTGAGCTCCAACACCAGCAGACCGGCCTGATGGGAGGCTCGCAAACGGATCACGCCTTCTTCCGGCTTGCCGGCCAACCGCCGCTGTTCCGGGGTTTCGATGCCGTGATCCACCGCATTGCGCAGCAAGTGCGTCAGCGGCGCTTCGAGTTTTTCCAGAACGTCGCGATCGACTTGAGTCTTGTCGCCCTCGATCTCCAGCCGCACCTGTTTGCCAAGGTTGCGGCCCAGATCGCGGACCATGCGCACTTGCCCGCTCAGCACGTCGGCGAATGGCCGCATGCGACAGGCCAGTGCCGTGTCATACAACACCTGCGCGCGCTGGCTGGCATGCCAGGCGAACTCATCCAGTTCGGCGTTCTTTTCCGCCAGCAATTGCTGGGACTCCGCCAATAACCGACGGGCATCGCCCAAGGCTTCCCGGGCTTCGAGGCTCAGGGCATGGTCTTTGAGATGGACGTTAAGGTTTTCCAGCGCCCGAAGGCCGTTGCTCTGCATGCGCTTAAGGCGCTGCATAGTGGCCAGATGCGGCTTGAGCCGCTGGGTTTCCACCAGGGATTTACTCGATAGATCGAGCAGGCTGTTCAAGCGCTCGGCCGTGACGCGCAATACGCGTTCGCCACTTTCGGTGGTGCGTTTAGCCGTGGGCGCTGGCTCGGCGGGGGCAGCTTCGGTGGTGGCCGGCATGGGCGGCTCAACCTTGGGCGTCGGCGGTTCCAGCTGAAGTTCTGCCATCGGCGGCGCGATGGGGGCAGTGGCCGCCATATGATCAAGCAGCCGTCCCATCAAGATGACGTAAGCGTCGATATCCGCAGGCGCCGGAGCGTTGCCCGGTGTCGCAATCCGCATCAGCAGATCTGTGCCTTGCAACAGTGCATCAATGTGTTCGGGCCGCAGGTACAGGCGCCCTTCCTGGGCGCTGACCAGGTAATCT
Organism: Pseudomonas wuhanensis; assembly: GCF_030687395.1. GTDB lineage: Bacteria > Pseudomonadota > Gammaproteobacteria > Pseudomonadales > Pseudomonadaceae > Aquipseudomonas > Aquipseudomonas wuhanensis. The sequence goes on from NZ_CP117430.1 coordinate 5,403,726, forward strand.
TCCATCACATGGGCGACGCTGACCCCGGCATCGACACCGACAATCCGCGCAGCGCCCTTGAGCGAGTGGGCGGCGCGCATGCACGACTCGAGGTAATCGGCCTGGGTCGGATCGCGCTCAAGCGCCAAAAGACCTGCGCTCAGCACCAGGGTCTGGGCCTCGGCTTCCAGGCTGAACAGCTCCAGCAAGGAGGCGTCACGCATTTGGTCGGGGGTCATGTGAGGCTCCGGGTCACGGCGGACAACAGCTGCTCTTCATCCAGCCAACGCAGGCTGCGACCTTTGAATTGCAAGACGCCACGGGTGTATTTGGCGCTGGCTTGGGCACCGGACTGAGAGGCGACATCGAGAATGCGCTCGTCGATGGCATGAATCCCGTCCACTTCGTCCACCGGCACCACCACTGGCCCGCCGTGAGCGGCAATGATCAGCATCCGCGGCATCACCCGCGCGCCGGACGCCACGCCACTGGTGCCGTCGAGCCCCAGCAGTTCCACCAGCGACAGGCACGCCACCAAGGCACCCCGCACATTCGCCACGCCAAGCAACGCCCGGGAGCGCTGATGCGGCAAGGAGTGAATTGCCTGCAGCGGGGCTACTTCGACCAGACTGCGGGTGGCCAGGCCCAGCCATTCTTCGCCGAGGCGAAACATCAGCAGCGAGCGGGTTTTCACATCGCTCCCGGCCACTGTGGAGACTTGCTCGCGGTCGTCCTGCTGCAACGCATAGCGGTCGAGCAAGCGTGTGGCGGCAGCCGAATACACCGCGCAATTGCGGCAATGAATGTGCTCGCTCAGCAATGGGCAGGACTTGTCGCCGTGGATACCGATGCGGTTCCAGCAGTCGTCGATGGCCAGGGCATCTTCATGGGTGACGTTCAAGGTGTCGGCGGCGCTCATCGTTTACGCTCACTGTCTGCGGCGCGCTCGCTGCGGGCGGCGCGGGCCTGCAATCGTCTGGCACCGGCCGTGTCGCCCTGGGACTGCAGCAAGGCGGCGAGGTGCATCAATGCGTCGGGGTGTTGCGGTTCGAGGTACAACGCCTTGCGATAAAAACCCTGGGCCTCGAGGGCGCTGCCGGCGACATCACTGAGCAGCCCCAGCCAATAGAACACCTGGGCCACCGGCTCGTGACTGCGCAAAAAACTTTCGCACGCGACGCGGGCCTCGGCGCTTTTGCCTTCGTTGGCCAGCGCGGCGATGTTCGCCAGCAGCGTGGCGGCGTCCGAAGGGGGAGCTTTGGGAGCTTGAGGCATCGGCACGACCGTCGCGAAAGGCCGAGTGCGCACTGGCGGCGGTGTCACGTTGCGCAGCGGTTGTTGCACCGGAAGCGGCGTCGGCGTCGGCACGAAGGACGCAAGCGGTTCGGGCGCGCTTTGTCGACTGAAGGCAAACGACTGCGGGATGCCAATCGAACGCATGCCGAAACGCCCCAGCAGGCTGCCCTCCGCCGGGCCGATAAACAGCACGCCATCGACGTGGGTCAGGCGCTTGAGTACTTCGAACACTTGCTGCTGGGTCGGCTGGTCGAAATAAATCAGCAGGTTGCGACAGAACACGAAGTCATAGGGCGGCTCGTTGGCCAGCAACGCCGGATCCAGCAGATTACCGACCTGCAAACGCACCTGTTCAAGCACGCGCCCGCTGAGGCGATAGTTGTCATTTTCAGCCGTGAAATGCCGATCGCGGAAGTCGATGTCCTGACCACGAAACGAATTCTTGCCATACAGCGCGAGCCTGGCCTTTTCCACCGACAGCGGGCTGACATCCATGCCGTCGACCTTGAACTGGTGCGGTGCCAGCCCGGCATCGAGCAATGCCATGGCGATGGAGTACGGTTCTTCGCCGGTGGAACACGGCAGGCTGAGGATCCGCAGAGCGCGCATGTTATTGATCGCCGCCAGCCGTTTGGCTGCCAGTTTCGCCAGTGTGGCGAAGGATTCCGGGTAACGGAAAAACCAGGTCTCGGGGACGATGACCGCTTCGATCAGCGCCTGTTGTTCGTCGCGCGAGCCCAGCAGGATGTGCCAGTACTCATCGGCCGTCAGCGCCCGAGCCGCCGTGCAGCGCTGGCGCACCGCGCGTTCGATGATCGCCGGGCCGACCGACCCCACATCCAGGCCGATGCGTTCTTTGAGGAAATCGAAAAACCTCTGATCGCTGCTCATCCCTGCTCCTCAAACTGCGCCAGGTCCAACGGCGGCGAGGGAAACAACAAGGCGCGGACTTGTTCGTCCAGCAAATCGGCAACCCGCACCCGTTGCAGTAAACCCTGGGCATCTTCGCGCACTGGCCCGAGGTACGGCGCTTGGCGATTATCCAGGCCATAAGGCTGAAAATCCGCCGGGTTGCAGCGCAACGTGTCGGTGGCCTGTTCCAGAATCAGCCCGAGCAATTGCGCAGGCGTCGCCTCATCCGGCCGATAGTGCACCAGCACCAGCCGCGTGCTGGTGCGGGCCTGGGCCGGTTGGCCGAACGTCAGGGCGCTGAGGTCGATCACCGGCACCACCGCGCCGCGCCAGGCGAACACCCCCGCCACCCAGTCCGGCGCCCGGGGAATGGGTTTCAACGGCAGTTGCGGCAGCACTTCGGCCACCTCGATGGCCTGCAAGGCGTAACGCTCGTTGCCGATGCGGAACACCAGAAACAACGATTGTTTCACCGGCATCACCGCGCCGCGTTTGACCGCGAGCTCGCTCATCAGACTTTGAATCGCGAGACGCCGCCACGCAGCCCCACGGCCACCTGGCTCAGTTCATCGATGGCGAAACTGGCCTGACGCAGGGACTCGACGGTCTGGCTGCTGGCATCGCCCAACTGCACCAACGCGTGGTTGATCTGCTCGGCGCCGGTGGCCTGGGCCTGCATGCCTTCGTTGACCATCAACACCCGTGGTGCCAGCGCCTGCACCTGATGGATGATCTGCGACAGCTGCTCGCCCACCGACTGCACTTCGGACATGCCACGACGCACTTCTTCGGAAAACTTGTCCATGCCCATGACCCCGGCCGACACCGCCGACTGGATCTCGCGCACCATCTGCTCGATGTCGTAGGTGGCCACAGCGGTTTGGTCCGCCAGACGCCGCACTTCGGTGGCGACCACGGCAAACCCGCGACCGTATTCACCGGCCTTCTCGGCTTCGATCGCGGCGTTCAGGGACAACAGGTTGGTCTGGTCGGCGACTTTGACGATGGTCACCACCACCTGATTGATGTTGCCGGCCTTCTCGTTGAGGATCGCCAGTTTGGCGTTGACCAGATCCGCCGCGCCCATCACCGAGTGCATGGTGTCTTCCATGCGCGCCAGGCCTTGCTGACCGGAACCGGCCAGCACCGATGCCTGATCGGCGGCGGTGGAGACTTCGGTCATGGTGCGCACCAGATCCCGCGAGGTGGCGGCAATTTCCCGCGATGTCGCACCGATTTCGGTGGTGGTGGCAGCGGTTTCGGTGGCCGTGGCCTGCTGCTGCTTGGATGTCGCGGCGATTTCCGTGACCGACGTGGTGACCTGCACCGAGGAGCGCTGGGCCTGGGACACCAGCGAGGTGAGCTCGGTCATCATGTCGTTGAAGCCGGTTTCCACCGCGCCGAACTCGTCCTTGCGATCAAGATCCAGACGACTGCTGAGATCGCCGGTGCGCATGATTTCGAGGATATCCACAATGCGATTCATCGGCGCCATGATCGCGCGCATCAGCAGCAGGCCACAGAGGCCGGCGACGATGATTGCCACCAGCAAAGAGACGCCCATGCTGATTTTGGCGGCCGTTACCGCTTCACCAATGGCCAGCGTGGCTTCTTCCGCCAGATCGTGATTGCGCTCGATGAGGCTATTCAACTGCTTGCGTCCATTGACCCAGGCCGGTGTGAGCTTTTGCTCCAGAGCAAGACGCGCCTGCTCGTATTCCTTGCGCTGATAGAGGTCGAGGACGTTCGTCATTTCTTTATTGAAAGTCTGATGACGCGCTTCGAACTCGTCGAAGATGGCCTGATCGTCCACCTGAAAAATGGTCTTGCGGTAGTTGGCCATTTGCTCGTTCAAGCGCTCTTCGAAGCTCTTGTACATGGCGTGGTCGGCGGCGGTTAATTCACGACGTCCGGAAAGACCGACAATCTGCTGAGTCAGGTTATAACTGTCGACCCAGGCGCCGCGCATCATCGAACTGAAATACACCCCGGGAACCGCATCGGTACGGACCCTTTCTTCGCTGGCCTCGATCTTCATCAACCGGGAAAAAGACACCACGACCATCAACAGCATGATCGCGATAATCACCGCAAAGCTCGCCAAAATGCGTTGGCGCAACGTCCAGTTCTTCACAGTCAGTCCTCGGTGCGGTTCAAATTGCGGGGGAGTATAGCCGAGGGCCTGTGGGAGCGGGCTCGCTTGCGAAGAACGATTATTGGGTTATGCGGTATCGCTGAAGACGCCTTCGCGGGCAAGCCTCGCTCCTACGGGTTAGCGTCCGAACAACGATGGTGTGTTCGACAATTCACTGTAGGAGCGAGGCTTGCCCGCGAAGGCGGTCTGAAGACTTACACCGAAGCCTGACGCACCTGTTTCTCCAGCTCTGCCTTCAACCCCGGCTCCAGCTTCAACTGCCGCGCCAGCTCATCAAGGTAGGACTTCTCCATGAAGTTCTCCTCATTTACCAGCATCACACTGGCGATGTACATTTCGGCGGCCATTTCCGGCGTACTGGCGGCGCGGGCGACATCGGCCGGGTCCAGCGGTTTGTTGAGTTCGGCGTGCAGCCAGTGTTGCAGCTCCTGATCATTGTCGAGCTTGCTGAACTCGCCTTCGATCAATTGACGTTCACGCTCATCGACATGACCGTCAGCCTTGGCCGCGGCGACCAACGCCTTGAGGATCGCCTGGCTGTGCTGCTCAACCTGAGCCGCCGGCAAGCGGTCGATCGTTTGCGGCTCGGTTGTGGTTGCGGTGCCCTGCTGGGCCTGCCAGTTGCCATACGCCTTGTAGGCAATCACGCCCAATGCCGCGAGACCGCCGTAGATAGCCACTTTGCCGCCGACCTTGCGCACCTTCTTGTTGCCGAGCAACAGGCCCATGGCGCCAGCCGCCAGAGCACCGCCGCCGGCACCTGAGAGCAAACTGCCGAGACCGCCGGAACTACCGCTGCCGCCGAGCAAACCGCCCAAACCACCGGTGGACGCTTTGTTCTGGGCGCCGCCGGCCTTGTTCTGCAACAGATCCTGACCGGATTTGAGTAGTTGATCGAGCAATCCACGAGTGTTCATTTTGCTGCCTCCACGAATTCGGGTTAACCGGATCTTTAAGGCCACCAGCCTAGATCGAAAGTGCCCGACGTCTCTCGATGAGAGTGCTTCCAGATGTTGCTCACGTTTAGGCAAACAGGCTGGAACGCCCTCCAGGAATCTATTTCATCGAATGCAGCCTTTGAGATTTGTCGACCGTGGAACCGCGCACTAGGCTGGATAAATCCATAAGACAGCCCGGTCTCAATCTGCCTCTCACAAAGCGCACTAAGCTAATAACAAGCCACTCACGGCGCATCACCCCGTTCAACACTGCCCCGACCATAATTTAAAGAAGAGGGTTCACCCATGCTTGTGCACAAGACCGCACTGCTCAGTGCAATCACCACAGCACTGCTGGCCAGCGCCAGCCTGCAGGCCGCCGAGCCGCTGAAAGCCGTCGGCGCCGGCGAAGGTCAGTTGGATATCGTGGCCTGGCCCGGCTATATCGAACGGGGCGAGACCGACAAGGCCTACGACTGGGTCAGCGGTTTCGAGAAGGAAACCGGCTGCAAGGTCAACGTCAAGACCGCCGGCACGTCCGATGAAATGGTCACCCTGATGGCCAAGGGCGGTTACGACCTGGTGACGGCGTCCGGCGACGCCTCCCTGCGCCTGATCGCCGGCAAACGTGTGCAGCCGATCAATACCGCACTGATCCCCAACTGGAAGAATCTCGACCCGCGCCTGAAGGATGCACCGTGGTATGTGGTCAACAAGCAGACCTACGGCACCCCCTATCAGTGGGGCCCGAACGTGCTGATGTACAACACCAACGTGTTCAAACAGCCGCCCACCAGTTGGGGCGTGCTGTTCGAGGAGCAGAAGCTGTCCGACGGCAAGTCCAACAAGGGCCGCGTGCAAGCGTATGACGGCCCGATCTACATCGCGGACGCAGCGCTTTACCTGAAAACCGCCAAGCCGGAACTGGGTATCACGGATCCTTACCTGCTCGACGAAAAACAGTACAAGGCCGTTCTCGACCTGCTGCGCGCCCAGCAAAAGTTGATCCATCGCTACTGGCACGACACCACTGTGCAAATGAGTGACTTCAAGAACGAAGGTGTGGTGGCGTCCAGCTCCTGGCCCTATCAGGTTAATGGCCTGATGAACGAGAAACAGCCAGTCGCCTCGACCATCCCCAAAGAAGGCGCCACCGGATGGGCCGACACCACCATGCTGCACGCCGAGGCCAAGCACCCGAACTGCGCTTACAAGTGGATGGACTGGTCGCTCACGCCGAAGGTCCAGGGTGATGTGTCTGCCTGGTTCGGCTCGCTGCCGGCGGTCCCGGCGGCGTGTAAGGCAAGCGAACTGCTGGGAGCCGAGGGTTGCAAGACCAACGGTTTCGACCAGTTCGAAAAGATCGCCTTCTGGAAAACCCCGCAGGCTGAGGGCGGCAAGTTCGTGCCTTATAGCCGCTGGACCCAGGATTACATTGCGATTATGGGAGGCAGGTAACACACCGGCCCCTGTGGCGAGGGAGCTTGCTCCCGCTGGGTGGCGAAGCCGCCCCAAAACCAACCAATGCGGTCTATCAGGCAAACCGCATTTACCCTTTTTGGGAGTGCTACGCACTCCAGCGGGAGCAAGCTCCCTCGCCACAAAAGCACACCGATTCAGATTTTTCAGAAGTCCAGGCTGGGGCCGCTGTGAGAACTCTCGCCTTTTTGGAGCACCACACCCATGACGCTTGCAGTCCAGTTCACCAACGTTTCCCGTCAGTTCGGCGAGGTGAAGGCCGTTGACCGGGTTTCTATCGATATCCAGGACGGCGAGTTCTTTTCCCTGCTGGGCCCCTCCGGCTCGGGTAAAACCACTTGCCTGCGCCTGATCGCCGGTTTCGAACAACCGAGCGCCGGCTCCATCCGTATTCATGGCGCCGAAGCCGCCGGACTGCCGCCGTATCAGCGTGACGTGAACACCGTGTTCCAGGATTACGCACTGTTCCCGCACATGAACGTACTCGACAACGTCGCCTACGGGTTGAAAGTCAAAGGTGTCGGCAAGTCCGAACGCCAAAAACGCGCCGAAGAAGCCCTCGATATGGTCGCCCTCGGCGGCTACGGCGAGCGCAAACCGGTGCAACTCTCCGGCGGCCAGCGTCAGCGTGTGGCCCTGGCCCGCGCGTTGGTCAATCGCCCTCGCGTGTTGTTGCTCGACGAACCTTTGGGCGCCCTTGATCTGAAACTGCGCGAGCAAATGCAAGGCGAGCTGAAGAAGCTGCAACGCCAGCTCGGCATCACGTTTATCTTCGTCACTCACGATCAGACCGAAGCGCTGTCGATGTCCGACCGCGTGGCGGTGTTCAACAAGGGCCGCATCGAACAAGTCGACACGCCGCGCCATCTCTACATGAAACCTGCGACCACCTTTGTCGCCGAATTCGTCGGCACGTCCAATGTGATTCGCGGCGATCTGGCCCGGCAGTTGAGCGGAAATCCACAGCCGTTCTCGATCCGCCCGGAACACGTGCGCTTCGCCGAAGGCCCGCTGGCCAGTCATGAAATCGAAGTCAGCGGCCTGCTGCACGACATCCAGTACCAGGGCAGTGCCACCCGCTATGAACTGAAACTGGAAAACGGCCAGACGCTGAACATCAGCCAGGCCAATGTCCAGTGGCTGGACGTCAGCGCGCAACACCAGACTGGGCAACGCGTCAGCGCTCGTTGGGCGCGTGAAGCGATGATCCCGCTGCACGACAATGTTGTGGCCGGGGTGTGAGATGAACAGCGTGGCGCCCCCTCGAACCCCGACAAGCGGCTCGCCGTTGCGCCGGTTTTCGAACTTGCTGTACCGCCGGCCGAACCTGTATCTGTCGCTGCTGCTGGTGCCGCCGTTGCTGTGGTTCGGTGCAATCTACCTCGGCTCGCTGTTGACGTTGTTGTGGCAAGGCTTCTACACCTTCGATGACTTCACCATGGCGGTCACGCCCGACCTGACCCTGGCGAATTTCACCGCGCTGTTCCAGCCGTCGAACTTCGACATCATCCTGCGTACCCTGAGCATGGCCATCGTCGTGTCGATCGCCAGTGCAATCGTGGCGTTCCCGATCGCCTATTACATGGCGCGCTACACCAGCGGCAAGACCAAGGCATTTTTCTACATCGCGGTGATGATGCCGATGTGGGCCAGTTACATCGTCAAGGCCTACGCCTGGACCTTGCTGCTGGCCAAGGGCGGCGTGGCCCAGTGGTTCGTTCAGCACCTGGGGCTGGAGCCGGTGTTGCAGTTCGTGCTCGGGATTCCGGGTGTCGGTGGCAGTACCCTGTCGACCTCGCATCTGGGGCGGTTCATGGTGTTCGTCTACATCTGGCTGCCGTTCATGATCCTGCCGATTCAGGCTTCGCTGGAACGTCTGCCGCCGTCGCTTCTGCAAGCCTCGGCGGACCTCGGCGCCAAGCCGCGTCAGACTTTCATGCAAGTGATTCTGCCGCTGTCGATTCCGGGGATCGCCGCCGGTTCAATCTTCACCTTTTCGTTGACCCTGGGTGACTTCATCGTGCCGCAACTGGTGGGCCCGCCGGGTTACTTCATCGGCAGCATGGTCTACGCCCAGCAAGGAGCGATCGGCAATATGCCGATGGCCGCGGCCTTCACGCTGGTGCCGATCGTGCTGATCGCCATTTACCTGTCCATCGTCAAACGTCTGGGGGCTTTCGATGCGCTCTGATGCTTCATCTCAAGATCGGGCATCCCTGGGCCTGCGCATCGCCGCCTGGGGCGGGTTGATGTTCTTGCACTTCCCGATCCTGATCATCTTCCTCTACGCCTTCAACACCGAAGACGCGGCGTTCAGCTTTCCGCCCAAGGGCTTCACCCTGAAGTGGATCGGCGTGGCGTTCTCCCGGCCGGACGTGCTGGAAGCGATCAAGCTGTCGTTGCAAATCGCCGCCGTCGCTACATTGATTGCGCTGATCCTAGGCACCCTCGCGTCTGCGGCGTTGTACCGGCGGGATTTCTTCGGCAAGCAAGGCATCTCGCTGATGCTGATCCTGCCGATTGCCCTGCCGGGGATCATCACCGGGATCGCGCTGCTGGCAACCTTCAAGACCTTGGGGATTGAGCCGGGGATGTTCACCATCATCGTCGGTCACGCGACCTTCTGTGTGGTGATTGTCTACAACAACGTCATCGCCCGCTTGCGCCGCACTTCATACAGTTTGATCGAAGCCTCGATGGACCTCGGCGCCGACGGTTGGCAGACCTTCCGCTACATCGTCCTGCCAAACCTCGGCTCGGCGTTGCTGGCTGGCGGCATGCTGGCGTTCGCCTTGTCGTTCGACGAAATCATCGTCACCACCTTCACCGCCGGCCATGAACGCACCTTGCCGCTGTGGCTGCTCAACCAGCTCAGCCGCCCACGGGACGTGCCGGTGACCAACGTCGTGGCGATGCTGGTGATGATGGTGACCATGCTGCCGATCCTCGGGGCCTATTACCTGACCCGGGGTGGCGAAAGTGTTGCGGGCAGTGGCGGGAAATAACGGACAACTCATTTCCCAATGTGGAAACCGGACCCTGTGGAGCGAGGCTTGCCCGCGAAGCTTTTGACATTCTTGAGGCCGCCTTCGCGGGCAAGCCTCGCTCCTACAAAGGCCGGTTCCGACAAAAAAACAACAGCTTCGATGAGGACATAGCCATGCAAACCAAACTCTTGATCAACGGCCAACTCGTCAACGGTGACGGGCCCGCCCAAGCCGTGTTCAACCCGGCCCTCGGTCGTGTGCTGGTCGAAATTAATGAAGCCAGCGAAGCCCAGATCGACGCCGCCGTGCGGGCCGCCGACAACGCCTTCGAAGCCTGGTCGCAAACCACACCGAAAGAACGCTCATTGCTGCTGCTCAAACTCGCCGACCTCATCGAAGCCCATGGCGAAGAGCTGGCCAAACTGGAGTCGGACAACTGCGGCAAACCCTACAGCGCTGCGCTGAACGATGAGATCCCGGCGATTGCCGACGTATTCCGTTTCTTCGCCGGCGCCAACCGCTGCATGAGCGGTGCGCTGGGAGGGGAATACCTGCCCGGCCACACCTCGATGATCCGCCGCGACCCGGTGGGCGTGATCGCCTCCATCGCGCCGTGGAACTACCCGCTGATGATGGTTGCCTGGAAAATCGCCCCGGCCCTGGCCGCCGGTAATACCGTGGTGCTCAAACCGTCGGAACAAACCCCGCTGACCGCCCTGCGCCTGGCAGAACTGGCGTCGGAAATTTTCCCGGCGGGTGTGCTTAACCTGGTATTCGGTCGTGGTCCTACGGTTGGCAGCCCACTGGTCACACATCCGAAAGTGCGCATGGTGTCGCTGACCGGCTCGATCGCCACTGGCTCGAACATCATTTCCAGCACCGCCGGCAACGTCAAACGCATGCACATGGAACTGGGCGGCAAGGCGCCGGTGATCATCTTCGACGATGCCGACATCGATGCCGCCGTTGAAGGCATTCGCACCTTCGGTTTCTACAACGCCGGCCAGGACTGCACCGCCGCCTGCCGCATTTACGCGCAAGCAGGTATCTACGACCAGTTCGTCAAAAAACTCGGTGCGGCAGTCAGCAGTATCAAATACGGCTTGCAGGACGATCCATCGACAGAGCTTGGCCCGCTGATCAGCGCACAACATCGCGACCGCGTGACGGGGTTGGTCGAGCGTGCAATGGCGCAGCCGCATATTCGTTTGATCACTGGCGGCAAAGCGGTGGAAGGCAATGGTTTCTTCTTTGAACCGACGGTGCTGGCCGACGTGCAACAGGACGACGAGATCGTGCGCCGCGAAGTCTTCGGGCCGGTAGTGTCGGTCACCAAGTTCACCGATGAGGTGCAAGTACTGGCCTGGGCCAACGACTCGGACTACGGCCTGGCGTCATCGGTCTGGACCACGGACGTCGGCCGCGCGCATCGGCTGTCTGCACGTTTGCAGTACGGCTGCACCTGGGTAAATACCCACTTCATGCTGGTCAGCGAAATGCCGCATGGCGGTCAGAAATTGTCCGGCTATGGGAAAGACATGTCGATGTATGGGCTGGAGGATTACACCGTTGTGCGGCATGTGATGTTCAAGCATTAAAAGCTTCGCGGGCAAGCCTTGCTCCTACAGGGATCGCGTCGTTTCATTGATCGACACAAAGCCTGTAGACGCGAGCGGTGCGGCGATCCGACTTGCCCGCGAATGGCGTCACCACGAATTCAAGAAGGACACCGGCAACGCGCACCGCCAGACCCCACGCAAAAAACCACCCATTGAGCCGATCTAGATCGTCTGAGGCTTGGAGAGGGTTTCGAATTCATCCATCAGCAGATGGATTTCGGTGCTGGGATTGGGTTCGCCGCTGATGGCGACGTCCTCAAGGATCTTGGGGGCCAAAGCTCTGGCTTTCTGAAAAGGCTCACCCAATAGCTGAGCAAAATAGTTAATGCCTTTGCCCTTCTGGTACTTATCCATGTTCGGCTTTTCTCTGAGGCTCTTGGCCACCAAGTCACCCGGAGAGTTTTTCCCAACAGCTCTAAATGGCTTTCGATTGAAGCCGAAGTGCAAAAGAAGCCAAAACTCAAAACAGGGAAACGATGCTATGACTTTGATTTTCGGATGGGGTTTCGCCAGATCTATCGCTCTCTCAAAACATTGATGCGTATCGCGATCCAATGCACAAAACACTCTGTCGAAACGTTTCTGACGGGCAATGGCTCTTTCTACTATTCCGCTCGGGTGCGTGACACCGCAGTGGGCAATTTCTACCTGAGCTTTGGCGCGAAAATGAAAGGCGGCTTCCTCCAGATACCGTTTTCCTGACTTGCTATCTTCACAGAGAACCAGCACTTGGGGCTGAGGCTTGAATCTTGATTTCTTCCGATCAAATGATTTTGTCGAGTGCACCATTGGTCACCCCCGCCTGATCAGCGGCAAACCGCGGTAACGGCCTTCAAAGTAGCGCTTCTCGACATCCTCACCCTCTCGCCCTTCAAAATCCTGAATGGAAAAAACACTGGTTGCACCATTGGCATCGCGCTCAGTGATCCAGAACTGATCACGCCGCAGAATTTTTGCATTCATTAGATGAGTATCGTGTGTGGTAAATATCAGCTGAGTATCCAATCCGCTATCGAGATGTTTCCCGATCAGATCAGCAACGATTTCAGGATGGAGGCTGCTGTCCAACTCATCGACAGACAGTATTCCGCTTCCATCTGCGCGATTGATCATGAACCAGGGCAGCCAAAAGCCAATCAGGTTTTTTGTGCCTCCGGACTCCTCTGAAAAATCAAACTCTGCTGTTCCCAAAAGACTTGTATGTGTCAGGGTTACTTTGTCTTTTTGGGCCGCCGCGAAGAATTCTTTAAGCGTGAGCTTTTTCTTAGTCGGAACAGCATCTGCATCCTCAGTATTGAGTTGAATAGCAGACACTGGAATATCCACGGCCCTTAAGAACTCCTTTAAATCGACTGTGTAATCCGAGGCAATCTGCAAAAACCTGATGGAGGCAGCAGACAGCCCCATCATATTGTTCTGCTCAATGACAAGAAGACCGGTTTGAAACCAGGTAAACGGCGCTCGCAACTGAGTCAGTTCTTCGCTGCTGTTCGCAACGGCCTGCGAAATAAATAACACCTTCGGGCTCGTCAGACGCCGCCAGGCGTTGTGGACATCTTTCCCCCCCTCAAGACTTGAACCAAAAACATACTGCTCCCTCATCACCAAAACGACGTTCATACAGCAGTGTTTCTTTCCCTTTGGGATAGGAGACCAGTTGTTCCTTGACTATCCGTTGCGAAGTAATGCGCAGGACAAACCGATATCGGAGCCCTTTTTGAATGAAGTTGTACTCAAAAAAACTGGGCTCGTTCTTGAGCTGCGGATCAAAACGAAACGGTGAAACCGGCAGCGGTTCATCATTTGAGGATGGGGTCGTTGCGAGAAGGAGTCCCATGATCCCCATCGCCTGGATGAGGGAAGACTTACCGGACGCGTTTGGCCCGTAAATCGCCGCTACCTTCAACAAGTCCGGTAGTTTTTCGCCACTCACGGAAGGTTTGAATACATTGCGCTTTTTACTCAGGCGTGGGGTCGCAACCATGGACAGGGTTTGCGCCTCACGGAAGGAGCGATAATTGGAAACCGAAAATTCGATCAACATGTAGAAATCCTGCACTTAATTCCGGAAAGCAGAATAAATATAGGAAAAACCATTCATTTGGCGCTGTCTCCCTGCACCTCGTGCAAAAACAGGAAATTCCTACAGATGGGGCCTTCAAGTAAAGGCAACGATTCCTACAACAAGCGTCGCCAGAGTAGACTTGGCGCCGCGAGCACCTGAACGATAGTCTTCATCCCGTCGCTGCAAAATCAGCGACCCGGGGTCGAAGCCGGAACAATCAAAACGGTGCTTACACGCCCCCATAGAACTATGGCTATTTCATGCCTTCAGTTCTGCTTTATGGCGGGCCGTGTGGCGCGGGCCTTCCGGCTTCCGTTTTGATTGGAAGTGTCCCGACTTCGAACGCCACTCGGTTCGCCACCCAATCTGTCGAAGGGTTGGTGGCGACTTTCCCAATCAAAACGGAAGTCACCTTAATGTCTAAGCAGGCTCGAAATTCGTCCAGAACAGCCTTATGCCGTCTTCTGGGAGGCAGGTCATGACCCATCCTCATTTCATCCCTACCGTCTTCACCCGTCACAACCGATTCCTCCACGCCATCATGCAAGCTAACCAAGCCTGGTTCTGCGTCCAAGACCTTGGTCGCTTAATGGGCCGACCGCTGGACCAACGACTCACCCTGAAGCTCGATCCTGATCAACGCCAATATGTCTGGCTGCTGAAGAACGGCAAAACGGTCGAATCACTGATGGTCAGCGAATCAGGGATGTACGCCCTGCTCGTTCACCATTTCGTCCCGGAAAACCGAAACCTGCGCCAGTGGCTGAGCAATGAGGTCATGCCAATGTTGCGTGATTCGAACGCGGTATCGGTGGGAAACATCCCGAGCCTGAGTTCGTTGCAGTGGGCTGGGATCTCTGTGCCGCTTCTGCATTGGCAGCATCAAGCCTGGATCAAATGGCGGGACATGCCTGACCTGATGCAGGCACAACGGCCATTCACGATTTGTAGCCGTTGACCTGATGCACAAAGGGACGGACTTCTACAGTCCGTCCCTTTGGTTTTCCACTCAATCTCCTACCGTTAAAACCGCGAAACACTCCGCATCGCATCCACCAGATATCGCATTGCAATCCGGTCACTCTCCGACAGCTCACGATACCGCTCCACCAACTTTAACTCCTCCGAACTGAGCCGACGCCTTCGCCGACCGGTGGCCAGGCAGGGGAAGATTCCTAATATTTCAGTGATGCCTTGTACTTTCGACATGGACGATGTCCTTCTATATGTCAGAGAAAACTTCAAAACCGCATCGCCCTATCACTTTCAGCGGCCGCCTTGTGGCTGCTGAACCCACCGGCCTGAAGGGCCGAAACCGGTCATGCCTCATAGAATAGAAATTAAATCGGCGCTGAAAAGCGTTTTTAGAGTAATTAGTCGAAAAAAGCAGATATGCCCTATAAATCAGAAAGTGCTGTGAGAAACGTTACCTGAAATGTCTTGTTTCATTGCCGCACTATCGCTGTGCCATCAATCATTTTTGCTCTGCAACCGAACGGTTTAAGCTATTTGGCATCTCTTTAAGGTCCGTTGCGTTTGGCCAAGGCATGTCCGAACCGTTATTTCTGATCCAGCACGTGCCAGGAACGGCGCGGGATTGTTCACGACAGGTTGTACTTATGCACCGCAGGAATTTGCTCAAAGCCTCCATGGCCATCGCGGCTTACACTGGTCTCTCGGCCACCGGTCTGTTGGCCGCGAACGCCTGGGCTGGTAGCGGCGCCGCCGATGGAGACGCCGTGGCGTTCGACTTCGAAGCGCTGAAGAGCCAGGCCAAACAGCTCGCCGGCAAGCCTTATCAGGACACCAAACAGGTGCTGCCGCCGACGCTGGCGACCATGTCGCCGCAGAACTTCAACGCGATCCGCTACGACGGTAATCACTCGCTGTGGAAGGACTTGAAAGGCCAACTGGACGTGCAGTTTTTCCACGTCGGCATGGGTTTCAAGCAACCGGTGCGCATGTACAGCGTCGATCCCAAGACTCGACTGGCGCGCGAGGTGCATTTCCGCCCGTCGCTGTTCAACTATGAAAAAACCACCGTCGACACTAAACAGCTCAAAGGCGATCTGGGTTTCTCCGGATTCAAGCTGTTCAAGGCTCCGGAGCTGGATCGGCATGACGTATTGTCCTTCCTCGGCGCCAGCTATTTCCGCGCGGTAGATGCCACCGGCCAATACGGTTTGTCGGCCCGCGGATTGGCGATCGATACGTATGCCAAGAAGCGCGAAGAATTCCCGGACTTCACCAAGTTCTGGTTCGAGACCCCGGACAAGGACAGCACCCGTTTCTTGGTGTACGCCCTGCTCGATTCACCGAGCGCCACCGGCGCCTACCGTTTTGATATCGATTGCCAGGCCGAGCGTGTGGTGATGGAAGTTGACGCCCACGTCAATGCCCGCACCGCCATCGAGCAACTGGGCATCGCGCCGATGACCAGCATGTTCAGCTGCGGCACCCATGAACGGCGCATGTGCGACACCATTCACCCGCAAATCCACGACTCCGATCGCCTGGCGATGTGGCGCGGCAATGGCGAATGGATCTGCCGCCCGCTGAATAACCCGGCCACCCTGCAATTCAATGCCTTTGCCGACACCGACCCGAAAGGATTTGGTCTGGTGCAGACCGATCACGAGTTCGCCAGTTATCAGGACACCGTCGACTGGTACAGCAAGCGCCCGAGCCTGTGGGTAGAACCTACAACCGCATGGGGCGAAGGCTCTATCGATTTGCTGGAAATTCCTACAACCGGCGAAACGCTGGATAACATCGTCGCCTTCTGGACGCCGAAAAAACCGGTCGCGGCCGGGGACTCCCTCAACTACGGCTACAAGCTCTATTGGAGCGCTCTGCCACCGGTGAGCACGCCGCTGGCGCGGGTCCACGCGACCCGTTCGGGCATGGGTGGCTTCATTGAAGGCTGGGCCCCGGGCGAGCATTACCCAGAGGTCTGGGCGCGACGCTTTGCCGTGGACTTCACGGGCGGCGGTCTGGACCGCTTGCCCGAAGGCGCGGGGATCGAGCCGGTGGTGACCTGCTCTAACGGCCAGGTGAAGGACTTCAACGTATTGGTGCTCGATGACATCAAGGGCTACCGCATTACTTTTGACTGGTACCCGACCAATGACAGCGTGGCTCCGGTGGAGCTGCGGTTGTTCATTCGCACCAATGACCGGACGTTGAGTGAAACCTGGTTGTACCAGTATTTCCCGCCTGCGCCTGATAAGCGTAAGTACACCTGACGGTAAGTGGGCGCCTGAACCGGCCCCTTCGCGGGCAAGCCCGCTCCCACAGTGATGGGGTTGTTCACAAAATTTGTGTACGCCGCCGATCCTTGTGGGAGCGGGCTTGCCCGCGAAGGCGGCAGGACAGCCGACAAACCTCTCGACACAAAAATGCAAAAGCCCCGGTCAACACGACCGGGGCTTTTTTGGTTTTACAGCCGCATTCAATCACGCAAATCCGATTCATGAATCGGCTGGTCACGATGGGTAGCCCGATGATATTGCGCCGGCCAAATAGCTTTGTGCCCGCCCAGATCGTCATCGGCATGCAGCGGCCAGTACGGATCACGCAACAACTCCCGGGCGAGGAAGATGATGTCGGCCTGACAGGTACGCAGAATGTGTTCGGCCTGAGCCGGTTCGGTGATCATTCCTACGGTGCCGGTGGCAATACCTGACTCCTTGCGTACACGCTCGGCAAAACGGGTCTGGTAACCGGGGCCTGTAGGAATCTCGGCGTTTACCGCCGTACCGCCCGATGAGACATCGATCAGGTCCACGCCCAGGTCTTTGAGGCGCCGCGCCAACTCTACAGTTTCATCCGGGTTCCAGCCGTCCTCCACCCAATCGGTGGCCGACACCCGCACAAACACCGGTAATTCTTCAGGCCACACCGCACGCACCGCTTCGGTGACTTGCAGCACCAGCCGAATCCGATTCTCGAACGAACCGCCGTACTGATCGCGCCGCTGATTGCTCAGAGGCGAAAGAAATTGGTGCAACAGGTAACCATGGGCGGCGTGTACTTCGACCACTTTGAAACCGGCGGTCAGTGCCCGTTGGGCCGAATCGACGAAGGCCTGGATAATGTCAGCGATTTCGCCTTCATCGAGCTGCTTCGGTGGTGTGTGCTGAGGGTCGAAAGCAATCGGCGAAGGGCCAACCGGGATCCAGCCGCCATCTTCCGGCTTGATGCTGCCATGCTTGCCGAGCCACGGCCGATGCGTGCTGGCCTTACGCCCGGCGTGGGCCAACTGGATGCCGGCAACGGCGCCTTGGGCAGCAATAAAGCGCGTAATACGCTGCAAGGATTCGATCTGTTGATCATTCCAAAGGCCGAGGTCCTGGGCAGTGATGCGCCCATCGGCGGTGACCGCCGTGGCTTCGGTGAATACCAGTCCAGCGCCGCCGATGGCGCGGCTACCGAGATGGACCAGATGCCAGTCATTGGCCAGCCCATCGACGCTGGAGTACTGGCACATCGGTGACACCGCAATGCGGTTAAGCAGGGTCAATTGACGAAGGGTATAGGGTTCAAGCAGCAGACTCATGGGGCACCTCTCGAATCAGTGGGCAGGCTCCAGGGTTCTGTTTGAATAGTCGACGAGTGACAGGAAAAAGGTGCAGCACCCGCCCCCGCGGGCAAAAAATTCGACAAAACGTCACAAGGATAATCAAGCAGTGCTTAGAGCCTAGTCGACATCGGCAGATCAGGGAGGGTTCCGAGAGATTCGGTGTGAGGGAAATCGCTTTCGCGGGCAAGCCCGCTCCCACAGGGTTGGCGCAAATCCTGTGGGAGCGAGGCTTGCCCGCGAAGGCCTTAACGCGGTTCGATGTGGGCAATCATCAACTGAACGGTCTCGTTCCCACGGAACTCATTGAGGTCGAGCTTGTAAGCCAATTCAACCCACTTGATGGTCGGATTCGGCCAGATATCACGGTCGATACCGAAGGCAATGCCGTCCAGTTTCACCGAACCGCATTCACTTCTCAGCACCACTTTGAGGTGCCGCTCACCCACGACGCGCTGCTCAACCAACTGGAACACCCCGTGAAACAGCGGCTCCGGGAAGTGTTGCCCCCAAGGCCCGGCATGGCGCAGGGCGCGAGCCAGTTCCAGGTGAAACTCTTCGACCGCCAAAGTGCCGTCCGACAACAGGCGCCCGGTCAGGTCTTCTTCACGCAATTGCCTGCGTACTTCAGCGTCAAAGGCCTCGGCAAACAACGGAAAATTCGCTTCCGGCAACGTCAGGCCGGCCGCCATGGCGTGGCCGCCATATTTGCTGATCAGGTTCGGATGCTGCGCCGCGACCACGCTCAAGGCATCGCGAATATGAAAGCCCTGGATCGAACGCCCCGAGCCCTTGAGCAGCCCATCGCCGGCATCGGCAAAGGCAATGGTCGGACGGAAATAGCGCTCTTTCATACGCGAGGCGAGGATACCGATGACACCCTGGTGCCACTCGGGATCGAACAGGCACAGGCCGAACGGCATCGATTCCAGCGGTAAATCCTTGAGCTGGGCCAGCGCCTCACGCTGCATGCCCTGCTCGATGGATTTGCGGTCCTGGTTCATGCCATCCAGCTGAGCGGCCATTTCACGGGCAGCGCCCGCGTCTTCGGTGAGCAGGCATTCGATGCCCAGGCTCATGTCATCTAGACGCCCCGCCGCGTTCAAACGCGGGCCAAGGATGAAGCCCAGGTCGGTGGAGGTGATGCGCGAAGGGTCACGCTTGGCCACTTCAAGAATCGCCTTGAGCCCCGGCCGCGCTCGCCCGGCGCGAATCCGCTCCAGGCCCTGATGCACCAGAATCCGGTTGTTGGCATCCAGCGGAACCACGTCGGCGACGCTGCCCAGCGCCACCAGGTCCAGCAGTTCGCCAATATTCGGCTGCGGCTTGCTCTCGTACCAGCCCAGGCTGCGCAAGCGCGCGCGCAGGGCCATCAGCACATAGAAAATCACCCCGACACCGGCCAGGGCTTTGCTCGGGAATTCGCAACCCGGCTGGTTCGGATTGACGATGGCATCGGCCAACGGCAGCTCATCGCCGGGCAAGTGGTGATCGGTGACCAACACCTTGAGTCCGGCCTTTTTCGCCGCGGCCACGCCTTCGACGCTGGAAATGCCGTTGTCCACGGTGATCAGCAGTTGCGGCTCGCGGGTCAGCGCCACTTCGACGATTTCCGGGGTCAGGCCGTAGCCGTACTCGAAGCGGTTCGGCACCAGATAGTCGACATGCGCCGCGCCCAACAGGCGCAACCCCAGCATGCCCACAGTACTGGCCGTCGCACCATCGGCGTCAAAGTCGCCGACGATCAGAATCCGCTGACGTTGCTCCAGGGCCGTCACCAGCAAATCCACCGCCGCCTCGATGCCTTTGAGCTGCTGATACGGAATCAGCCGCACCAGGCTTTTGTCCAGTTCAGCCTCCGATTGCACGCCCCGCGCCGCGTAAAGACGGGTCAGCAGCGGTGGAATATCACCGAGAAATGGCAGGGTGTCGGGCAACAGGCGAGGTTCGATGCGCATGGGGTGACAGGTGCTTCTCTTGAATACGTAGGATAAAACCGGGTAACGCGGCCAAGCGGCGAATAATCAGCCGCGTTCGCCGGCCAGCCATTGCAACTGGACTTCGTGCTGACCACGGTCGTCGGTGACGAAAATCGTGCCTTCGCTGATCATCACGTCCCACTTGATAACGCGCGGCATGTCCTTGGCCAGGGTTTCCAGCACTTCCTGGGGCACGGCGGCGATATTGACGTTTTTCAGGGTTTTGATCGCCGGGATCACTTTGCCTTCCCAGACACGCAGGCTGCCGTAGGCCAGCAGGCTGGTGCGTTCGGTGCGGCGCGAGCACCAGGTCAGGCGATCGGCGTCTGGCTGGCCGACTTCAATCCAGTGCAGGACACGATCATCCAGGCTCTTTTCCCACAGCGCTGGCTCATCCACGTCTGACAGACCGCGACCGAAGGACAACTGCTCGTTGTACCAGAAGGCGTAGGCCAGCAGCCGCACGGTCATGCGTTCTTCGGTTTCCGAAGGGTGACGGGCGATGGTCTGCTTCACGTTCTCGTAAACGCTGCGGTCGAGGTCGGTGAGGTTCAGTTCAAACTTGTAGGTGGTGGACGGCTGGGCCATGAACGGGCTTCTTGATACGAGGAAAGGCGGCAAGTCTAACCGATGCAACCGGCAATCAACGAATTGAAGGCGATCAACTTTGGGCTATGAGCGTCGGCCTATGTTAAAACTCTGCATCCGCTCAGCCTTTGTCCTACAGGATTTCGCATGCCGTTCTCCAACAAACCGCTCTCAGGTCTGAAAGTCATCGAATTGGGTACGTTAATTGCCGGGCCGTTTGCCTCGCGTATTTGCGGCGAGTTCGGCGCCGAAGTGATCAAGATCGAGTCCCCGGACGGCGGTGATCCATTGCGCAAATGGCGCAAGTTGTATGAAGGCACCTCGCTGTGGTGGTTCGTTCAGGCGCGCAACAAGAAGTCTCTGACCCTGAACCTGAAACACCCGGATGGCCTGGCGATTCTGAAGCAGCTGCTCAGCGAAGCAGACATCCTGATCGAGAATTTTCGCCCCGGCGTGCTGGAAAAACTCGGTCTGGGCTGGGAAGTCTTGCACGCGTTGAACCCAAAACTGGTGATGGTACGGCTCTCGGGCTTTGGCCAGACCGGGCCGATGAAAGATCAGCCAGGCTTCGGTGCGGTGGGTGAATCCATGGGCGGCCTGCGCTACATCACCGGGTTCGAGGACCGACCGCCGGTGCGCACCGGGATTTCCATCGGTGATTCGATTGCTGCGCTCTGGGGCGTGATCGGCGCACTGATGGCCTTGCGTCATCGCGAGGTCAACGGCGGCTTGGGCCAAGTGGTGGATGTGGCGCTGTACGAAGCGATCTTCGCCATGATGGAAAGCATGGTCCCGGAGTTTGACGTGTTCGGCTTCATCCGCGAACGCACCGGCAACATCATGCCGGGCATCACGCCCTCCTCCATTCACACCAGCGCCGACGGCAAACACGTGCAGATCGGCGCCAACGGCGATGCGATCTTCAAGCGTTTCATGCTGATCATCGGTCGCGAAGACCTGGCTAACGACCCTGTGCTGGCCAGTAACGACGGACGCGACAGCCGTCGCGATGAGATTTACGGGGTGATCGATCGCTGGGTCAACTCACTGCCGCTGGACGCGGTGATCGAGCAACTGAACCAGGCTGACGTTCCCGCCAGCCGAATCTTCAGTGCCGAAGACATGTTCAGTGATCCGCAGTACCTGGCCCGGGAAATGTTCTTGCAAGCCAAGCTGCCCGACGGCAAGGACTTCAAGATGCCCGGTATTGTGCCAAAACTCTCTGAGACGCCCGGCAGCTCCGAATGGGTCGGGCCGCAGCTGGGTGAACACACTGCGCAAGTACTCCACGACCTTGGCTACGACCCGGCACAGATCATACGGTTGCGTGAAGACGGGGCCATTTAAGCTGAAGCGCCTGCTTTCATCCGCAATCGATTACGTCGGCGTCGGGCGTGTGCTGGCGGTGCTCGGGTTGTTGGCGGGGCTGATGTCCCCGGCCCTGGCGCAACCTAAAGAGCATTTGCTCTGGCTGCTGCGCGATCTGCCGCCCGTGACGATCTTCGAAGGCCCGAAAAAAGGCCAGGGGGTTATCGATCAACTGATGCCGCTGTTGATCGCCGGCATGCCGCAATACGAACACACCCTGATGCGGGTCAATCGCGCCCGTGGCATGCAAATGCTCCATGAAAAATCTTTTACCTGCGACCCTTCGCTGATCTGGAGCGAGGAGCGCGAACAATGGATAGCCTTTTCCATTCCGGCTTTCCGGGCGGTCAGCAATGGGCTGGTGATTCGACGTGAAGATCGGTCGGTGCTGGAGCCCTTTCTCATTGGCGATGAAGTCGATTTGGCAGCACTGCTGGCCAGCCGTCGAGAGAAGGTCGGTGTGGTCGCCGAGCGCCGCTACGGTCAGTTCCTCGACACGCTGCTGCAACAGGCGCCGCCCGGCGTGCTGACGCCTCACTACGGCAACAACGCCCTCGGCAGTCTGTTGCAGATGCAGCGCCTGGGTCGTTTGCAGGTGGTCCTGGGTTACTGGCCGGAAATCCGCTATCAGGCTCGTCAGGAAAATATTACCGATGAGCAGTTGGAATTCTATTCGGTCAAAGGCACGGGCAAGTACCTGTCCGGGCACATCGGTTGCTCGAATACGCCCCAGGGGCGACAGGCAATCAGTGAAATCAATCAGCTATTGCGTGCCCTGCCCCGCGAGCGCCTGGACCCGCTGTACGCCGATTGGCTCGATCCGCAAAGACGCAAGGACTACCTGGAAGAAACCAGGGCCTTTTTCGAGCGTCAGGCCGCACAATGACAAATCGCAGGCAAAAAGAAACCCCGAGAAGTGGGGAGACGACTCGGGGTTAAACGTGGCCTATATAAAGACCAGTAACAACAAGCTACAAGCACCGGAGCACAATGCTTGATCCTGCTGTTACATGGTCTGACTGACCTTGGCGCAGGAAGGTTCCCACAAAGAACAATTCAATTTCGGCTGGCCAGGATCTTGTCCTGAGCAGCATTGCGCAACGCCGCGATGACACAGGGTTCCAGACGTCCCTCAGCGATCAGCACGTCGCGGTGCAGCCCGTCGACGACATCCGTCAGCAGACGTTTATCGGTTAACTGGGTCTGATTGAACGTCCGTTCGACGACGATAGCGCCGCTCGTACTCTTCAATGTCACCAGGCATTCGCCATGGGCACCCGATGGGGTCAACTTGACCTGATACGGGCTCAGAGCCTCACCGAGCAATAGACTGATACTTTCCATCTCGATCACCACTCAATAGTCCGAAAACAAAGTGCCTGAGGCGTGTCCACAGTAAATGACCACAGGCCCGAGAAGAAAGTTCTGGATTCCAACGGCAGGCGCACCGGCGCCTCTGGTAGTTAGAGCATGCACGGTAAAGATGACAGTAAAAAAACAGCTGATTCACGCTTAATGCGCTCAGTTAACGATTTGAAACATCCCTGTGGGAGCGAGCCTGCTCGCGATAGCGGCGGATCACCCAACATTGATACTGGAATGTACCGCCGTCATCGCGAGCAAGCCCGCTCCCTCAGGTTCTACGCCTGACTGACAGGCATTGCCGCTTCATACCTGCCTTGTACGCTTGCCGATATCGCTCCATCCGCCCAGCAGTCCCCGCAATTGACCGTCAGCACTGTAGAACGGCACCGTCCACTGGTAGATATCCCTGACGCCGTCCTTGAACATCAACTGACGTTCGCTGAAGCGAGTCTTGCGAGTACCGAGCTGGGCCATGAACTCGGCGTGCAGCTGTTCGGCGGTCTCTTTGGGCAAGACATCGAGTTCGATCAATTGTCGCCCCTGAACCTGGTTGAAACGGGTCGACAAGCGCTCCTCATAACTTTTGTTGCACATGATCAAACGCCCTTCCAGATCACGCACGAACATCGGATCGGGCATGGCGTCTATCAAGGCGTGCTGGAATGCGAGCTGGTCATTGAGGTCTTTCTCGGCGTCCCGACGTTGCTTGATCAGTGCAGCGAGCCGACGGTTCCAAAGCAATGAAAGCAGGCCGAACAGGCTAACGATGAATAGGCTCCAACAGCCCCACTGGGTTATACGCTGCCAGGCCGAAGGCGCGTGTACCGGCGCAATTCCGTTCAACCACTTCAGGCGCATGGCGCGTAACTCGACGGGGGGAAATGCCTCGAGCGCCTTGTTGAGGATGCTCAATAACTGCGGCTGTCCTTTGCGGACTGCCAAATGATCAGCCTCCCATTTGCCTTCGACCGCATGCCCTACCTTGAGCCGGCCCAAGGGATAGAGCTGCGCTCCGATTTCGTTTTCAATGGTGGCGTAGGCCTCGCCACTTTCCACCAGTGCCCGAGCTTCAGCGTAGGTTTTGACCGAGCGCAGCTCGATCGCCGGGTAGTCCCGACGAATTACACCCTCCAGGGCGTGCCGGGTCGGTAGCACCAGGACTCTTTTCGAAAGCTGTTCCAGCGACTGTAACGCTGGCGTACCTGCCAGTCCCACGAGCACCCAGCCCGCCCCGCCGAACGCATGGCTGAAATCCAGAAACACCTTGCGCTCGTCATTCATTGCCAGCGTCGTGCTCATGTCCGCCGCACCGCTTTCCAGCCGCTCCAGAAGTTGGTCGGTGGAAAACGACTCTTCATGGACGAACCGCAACCCTGTCATGGCGCTGATGCGGTTGAGCACATCGTTGTTCAAACCGCTCCAGTGACCGTGCTCATCCTTGAACAGATACAGCGGGTACTGCGCCGATGCGACGATAACCATCGGATGTTCAGCGATCCATTGCCGCTCCTGAGCATCCAGCTCAATGCGTGCGACGGTGGCTGGCTCCCGGGATTCATGTGTCGCCAATTGTGCGGCCTTTACCCCTTGCCCAAAGCCCAGGGCGCCCAGCAAAAATATCCAGCACACGGCTGGTTTAAACCCTCTGAAAAACAGCATTGCCACTTCCTTGGTGATCGTCTCGCCCGTCCTTCATGGGCGGCTCTTCATTTACGAAACCCGACAAGTGTGGCATGCAGAAATGAGAAAGCCCGTCAGGAGACGGGCTTCAAAATGTGACAGCTTTTGCCGGTTACAATGGCTTACCGCGGTTGCCATGCTGACTGACAAAGGCCTGCACGGCTTTCAGATCGTTCGGCAACACGGTGCAACGTTCATCTCGCTCAAACAAATCAGAAAGATGTGCAGGTAGTTCGAGCGCTTTTCCTACACCGGCTTTTTCCACTGCTTCCGGGAATTTGACCGGATGAGCGGTGCCCAGGATCACCATCGGGATGTCCAGGCTGCGGCGGCATTCACGCGCGGCCTTCACGCCGATGGCGGTGTGCGGGTCCAACAGCTCACCGGTTTGCTCAAAGACTTCGGCAATGGTTTCGCACGTTTGGGCGTCGTCCACCGCCAGCGAATCGAACAGCTTGCGTGCTTCGGTCCAGCGTTCCTGTTCGACGCTGAAACCGCCACCCTGCTTGAATGTGTCCATCAAACCGGCAATCGCTGCGCCGTTGCGACCGTGCAGGTCGAACAGCAGGCGTTCGAAGTTCGACGAGACCATGATGTCCATCGACGGCGACAGCGTGGCGTGCAGGGTTTCCTTGACGTACTGATTGCCGCTCATGAAGCGGTGCAGGATGTCGTTGCGGTTGGTGGCGACGATCAACTGGTTGATCGGCAAACCCATGTTGCGCGCCAGGTAACCGGCGAAGATATCGCCGAAGTTGCCGGTCGGCACCGAGAACGATACCGAACGCGCCGGGCCGCCCAACTGCAGGGCTGCGTGGAAGTAGTAAACGATCTGGGCCATGATCCGCGCCCAGTTGATCGAGTTCACCGCCACCAGGCGCGTGCCCTTGAGGAAGCTCTGGTCGGCGAAGCTGGCCTTGACCATTTCCTGGCAGTCATCGAAGTTGCCTTCGATGGCGATGTTATGGATGTTCTCGCCGAAGATGGTGGTCATCTGGCGACGCTGCACTTCGGACACACGGTTGTGCGGGTGCAGGATGAAGATGTCGACGTTTTCGCAGTGCTTGCAACCTTCGATCGCCGCCGAACCGGTGTCGCCGGAGGTAGCGCCGACGATCACCACACGCTCGCCACGCTTTTCCAGCACGTAGTCGAGCAGACGACCCAGCAGTTGCAGGGCGAAGTCCTTGAATGCCAGGGTCGGGCCGTGGAACAGCTCCAGCACCCATTCGTTGCTGTTCAGCTGACGCAACGGCGCCACGGCGTTGTGGGAAAACACGCCATAGGTTTCTTCAAGAATCTTTTTGAAATCGGCATCGGGGATGCTACCGGTGACGAACGGACGCATCACCCGGAAGGCCAGCTCGTGATATGGCAGGCCGGCCCAGGAAGCGATTTCTTCCTGGGTGAAACGTGGCAGGTTTTCCGGGACGTACAGACCACCGTCGGTGGCGAGACCGGCCAGCAGGACGTCTTCGAAATTCAGGGCCGGTGCCTGGCCGCGGGTACTGATATAACGCATGACTGGCTCCAATAGACAGTGTTCGCAATGCCGGGCGCGCGTGCGAGCCCGGTGAACGATAACGGCTTAGTTCAGGTGCTCGACGCGGATCCGTACGACTGGGCCGACCACGCCCTCCAAGGCTTCCAGGGCGGTGATCGCGTCGTTCATGTGCTGTTCCAGCACACGGTGCGTCAGCAGGATCATTGGCACCAGACCGTCGTGTTCCTCGACTTCTTTCTGCATGATCGATTCGATGTTGATGCCGCGCTCCGACAGGATACTCGCCACCTGAGCCAGTACGCCCGGATGGTCCTTGGCCTGAATGCGCAGGTAGTAAGCGCTTTCGCAGGCTTCGATCGGCAGGATCGGGTGGGCCGACAGCGAATCCGGCTGGAAGGCCAGGTGCGGTACGCGGTTTTCCGGGTCGGACGTCATGGCGCGAACCACGTCCACCAGGTCGGCGATCACCGACGAAGCGGTCGGTTCCATGCCGGCGCCAGCGCCGTAGAACAGGGTCGAACCGGCAGCATCACCGTTGACCATCACGGCGTTCATCACGCCGTTGACGTTGGCGAGCAAGCGATCAGCCGGGATCAACGTCGGGTGCACACGCAGCTCGATACCGGCCGCGGTGCTGCGCGCCACGCCCAGGTGCTTGATGCGATAGCCCAGCGCTTCGGCGTAGTTCACGTCAGCGGTGGTCAGCTTGGTGATGCCTTCGGTGTAAGCCTTGTCGAATTGCAGCGGAATGCCGAACGCGATGGACGCCAGGATCGTCAGCTTGTGGGCCGCATCGATGCCTTCGACGTCAAAGGTCGGGTCGGCTTCGGCGTAACCCAGGGCTTGCGCCTCGGCGAGTACGTCTTCGAAGGTCCGGCCCTTCTCACGCATTTCGGTGAGGATGAAGTTGCCGGTGCCGTTGATGATCCCGGCCACCCAGTTGATGCGGTTGGCGGACAAACCTTCACGGATCGCCTTGATCACCGGGATGCCGCCGGCCACGGCCGCTTCGAACGCAACGATCACGCCCTTCTCGCGAGCCTTGGCGAAAATTTCATTACCGTGAACGGCAATCAGTGCCTTGTTCGCGGTGACCACATGCTTGCCATTCTCGATGGCCTTGAGTACCAGCTCGCGGGCAACGGTGTAGCCGCCCACCAGCTCTATAACGATGTCGATCTCAGGGTTCGTGGCCACTTCGAACACATCGTTGGTAATCGCAATACCGGTCGTCTGGAACTGAGGCTTTGGCGTGCGCATGGCAATTTGTGCCACTTCGATTCCACGCCCGGCACGACGAGCAATTTCCTCGGCGTTGCGCTGAAGTACGTTGAAGGTACCGCCACCGACGGTCCCTAACCCACAGATGCCTACTTTGACCGGTTTCACTGTGAACTCCCCATAAAACGGCCGACTCAAGGCCGGCCGTGAAAACAACCGCATACTCGCGGCTCTCTATTAATGGCCTGACAATGTTGCCGCCAGACCATGATCGTCAAGGCTGACCGTGACGATGCGAAACTATTTCGCGCCCAATGCCAGTTTGGCGACTTGTGGCGCAGGCTGGTAGCCCGGAATGACCTGACCGTCGGCCAAAACGATGGCCGGTGTACCGTTCACGCCGATCGACTGACCGAGGGCGAACTGTTTGGAAACCGGGTTCTCGCACTTGGCGGCCTTGATTTCCTTGCCATCGACCATTTTGTCCATGGCCGCTTTCTTGTCCTTGGAGCACCACACGGCTTGCAGTTGTTCGTCACCCGGCGAGCCCAGGCCCTGGCGCGGGAATGCAACATAACGCACTTCGATACCCAGTTTGTTCAGCTCCGGCACTTCGGCGTGCAGCTTGTGGCAGTACGGGCAGGTGGTGTCAGTGAAGACAGTGATGTGCGACTTGGTTTCGCCGATGGCCGGGTAGACCACGGTTTCAGCCACTGGAATGCCATTGATCAGTTTGGCAATGCCCAGGCGTTCGGTCTTCTCGGTCAGGTTGACCGGTTTACCGTCCTTGAGCTGGAACAGGTAGCCCTGCACGACGTATTGGCCGTCGGCACTGGCGTAAAGCACGCGGCTGCCCTTGAGTTTGACTTCGTACAGGCCTGGCAGCGGGCTGGCAGTGATGGTTTCGACCGGCACCTCGAGCTGGAGGTTTTCCAGGCTTTTACGAATGGCTTTGTCGGCCGCGTCATCGGCGACGGCAAAGGTGCTGACCAACGCAATGGCTGCGGCGGCGAAAATCTGGGTCAGACGCATGAGAACTCCTGAAGGCGGACAAATGGGACGATCAGAACGCCCGTGCCGAAACACCGGGTCATAACCGCCCATCGTGCAAACCGACAAAGCCTACCACATAAGGCCCCTGTGGCCGAATGCGGGTGACGCGAGACACCCCGCGATGCATGACTGGCCATAATTCCGTGGCGAGGGAGCTTGCTCCCTCGCCACAGGGTTTGCGCTAGCCTCTGGGATGATGCTTGGCATGCAGATCCTGCAAACGCGCCCGGGCGACGTGGGTATAGATCTGGGTGGTCGAGAGATCGCTGTGGCCGAGCAGCATTTGCACCACTCGAAGGTCGGCACCGTGGTTGAGCAAGTGCGTGGCAAAGGCATGACGCAGGGTGTGCGGCGACAGCGACTTGCCGATCCCGGCGACCTTGGCCTGGTGCTTGATGCGATGCCAGAAGGTCTGGCGGGTCATCTGTTCGCCGCGAAGGCTGGGGAACAGCACATCGCTGGGACGCCCGCCCAGCAGCTCGCCACGGGCATCGCGCATGTAACGCTCGACCCAGACAATCGCCTCCTCCCCCATCGGCACCAGCCGCTCCTTGCTGCCCTTGCCCATCACCCGCAGCACGCCTTGGCGCAGGTTGACCTGTTCCAGCGTCAGGCTGATCAGCTCCGTGACCCGCAAGCCACACGCATAAAGCACCTCAAGCATGGCGCGATCACGCTGACCGATGGCCTCGCTCAGGTCCGGCGCGGCCAGTAGCGCTTCCACATCGGCTTCCGACAAGGATTTAGGCAACGGCCTACCCAGTTGCGGCATATCGACGCGCAAGGTCGGATCGACAGCGATCAGCTTTTCCCGCAGCAAATAGCGATAAAAGCCACGCACACCGGAAAGAAACCGTGCCGTAGAACGGGGCTTGTAGTTTTGCTCCAGGCGCCAGGCCAAGTGATCAAGAATCAACTCACGACCGGCGTTGATCAGCTCCAGGCCTTTCTCCTGCAACCAGCCGTTAAACAAGGCCAGGTCACTGCGATAGGCATCGCGGGTGTTATCGGAAAGGCCTTTTTCCAGCCACAGGGCGTCGAGGAACTGGTCTATCAGGGGATGATCGATGGCAGGCATGGAGTCTCAGACAGGCAGGCGTAAGGCTGCGAAAAATGAAGAGTCTTTCATAGCACGCTGGCGGTGAACATAAAATTCAGGCACAAAAAAAGCATCCCTCTCGGGATGCTTCTTTTTTGCGTGAGGCGCTCGACTTATTGTTGAGCCGGCTCGTTCTGCCCCAGGATCAACTTGCCTTCCTTGTCGACCGGAATCTGGTTGCCCGGATCGCGATCCATCCGCACTTTGCCTTCCTTGCCATCCAGTGAATAACGAACGTCGTAGCCTACAACCTTGTCGCTGATGTCATTCACAGTGTTACAGCGGGTTTGAGTGGTGGTGTAGGTATCACGCTCCTGCATGCCTTCCTGCACCTTGTTACCCGCATAACCACCGCCGACCGCACCGGCCACTGTGGCGATTTTCTTGCCTGTACCGCCGCCGATCTGGTTGCCCAACAGGCCACCCGCCAGCGCGCCGACCACCGTACCGGCGATCTGATGTTGATCTTTTACCGGCGCTTGCCGGGTAACCGTAACGTCCTTGCACACTTCACGTGGAGTCTTGATTTGTGTCTTGACCGGTTCAACGGCCAACACTTGCGCATACTCAGGGCCGCTTTTAACTAGCTTGTAGGTGGCAACAGCACCCCCGGCAGTGACACCGACAGCACCCAATACCGCACCAACCAGCAACGACTTGTTCACATGAACCTCCTGACCATCACAGACGGGACAAACCCGCGCTTCTCCCAGCCTTGGAGCATAAAAAAAGGCGCGAGTTCAATACTCGCGCCTTCTCGGGCTACAGCTGAAAAGCGCTAACCGTTATGGACGGTCGTCGACTTCCGTCTCGGCCACCGCAGCAGGAATCAGGTCCTCGCTGCTCAGGTTCAGCCAGATCAGCACCACGTTCGCGATGTAGATCGACGAGTAAGTACCTGCCAGAACACCGATGAACAGGGCAATGGAGAAGCCGAACAGGTTGTCGCCACCGAAGAACAACAGGGCCGCGATCGCCAGCAAAGTGGAGATCGACGTCGCCATGGTCCGCAGCAGGGTTTGCGTGGTCGAGATGTTGATGTTCTCGATCAGGCTGGCCTTGCGCAGCACCCGGAAGTTCTCACGAACCCGGTCGAATACCACGATGGTGTCGTTGAGCGAGTAACCGATGATCGCCAGCACCGCCGCCAGTACCGTCAGGTCGAAGGTGATCTGGAAGAACGACAGGATGCCGATGGTCACGATCACGTCGTGGATCAGCGAAACGATCGCACCGACCGCAAACTTCCACTGAAAGCGGAAAGCCAGGTAGATCAAAATGCCGCCCAGCGCCATCAGCATGCCGAGGCCGCCCTGGTCGCGCAGTTCTTCACCGACCTGAGGGCCGACGAATTCGACGCGCTTGACCACCGCCGGGTTGTCGCCACCGACCTTCTGCAAGGCCTCGGCCACCTGGTGACCCAGCTGCGGGTCTTCACCTGGCATACGCACCAGCAAATCGGTAGTCGCACCGAAGCTCTGAACGATCGCCTCGTGATAACCCGACGTAACCAGCTGCTCACGCACCTTGGTGACGTCAGCCGGACGCTCGTAGGTCAGCTCGATGAGCGTACCGCCGGTGAAGTCCAGCCCCCAGTTCATGCCCTTGGTGGCGACACTGAACAGAGCCAGAACCGTAAGGAACAATGTGACGCCGAACGCAACGTTGCGAACGCCCATGAAGTTGATTGTACGTAACATGGCAGCCCCTTAAATCCACAACTTCTTGAAGTCACGACCGCCGAAGATCAGGTTGACCATCGCGCGGGTCACCATGATGGCCGTGAACATCGAGGTAAAGATCCCGAGGGACATGGTCACTGCGAAGCCTTTGACCGGGCCGGTGCCCATGGCAAAGAGAATCCCGCCGACCAACAAGGTTGTCAGGTTGGCGTCGAGAATCGCGGTGAATGCCCGGCCGAAGCCTTCGTTGATTGCCCGCTGCACAGTCATGCCAGCCGCAATCTCTTCACGTATCCGCGAGAAGATCAGTACGTTGGCGTCGACCGCCATACCCATGGTCAACACGATACCGGCGATACCCGGCAGGGTCAGCGTTGCACCCAGCAGCGACATCAAGGCCAGCAGCATCACCATGTTCACCGTCAGCGCGACAGTGGCGATAAGGCCGAAGAAGCGGTAGATGGCCATGATGAACAGCGAGACAAACAGCATGCCCCACAGCGATGCATCGATACCTTTGGTGATGTTGTCAGCACCCAGGCTTGGGCCGATGGTACGTTCTTCAGCGAAGTACATCGGTGCCGCCAGACCACCGGCACGCAGCAGCAGCGCCAGTTCGGACGATTCGCCCTGGCCGTTCAGGCCAGTGATGCGGAACTGGGCACCCAGCGGCGACTGGATGGTCGCCAGGCTGATAATCTTCTTCTCTTCTTTAAACGTCTGAACCGGTACGTCTTTCTCGACGCCGTTGACCACTTGCTTGACGTAAGTGGTGACCGGACGCTGTTCGATGAAGATCACCGCCATGCTGCGACCGACGTTGTTGCGAGTCGCACGACTCATCAGCTCGCCACCGTGACCATCCAGACGGATGTTCACTTCTGGCGTGCCTTGCTCGCCGAAGCCAGCCTTGGCGTCAGTCACCTGGTCACCGGTGATGATCAGGCCACGCTCGATCAGCGCCGGAGGACGATTGCCCTCACGGAACTCGAACGACTCGGAAGTGGCTTTCGAAGCGCCAGGTTCAGCCGCCAGACGGAACTCAAGGTTGGCCGTCTTGCCGAGGATACGCTTGGCTTCTGCGGTGTCTTGCACGCCCGGCAGCTCAACCACGATGCGGTTGGCGCCTTGACGCTGAACGATAGGTTCGGCAACACCCAGCTCGTTGACGCGGTTACGTACCGTGGTCAAGTTCTGCTTGATGGAGTATTCGCGGATTTCCGCCAGCTTGGCCGGGGTCATCGCCAGACGCAGTACCGGTTGGCCATTGAGGTCGGCCGGAACAATGTCGAAATCGTTGAAGTTCTTGCGAATCAGCGCACGCGCCTCTTCACGGGCTGCTTCATCAGTGAAACCCAGCTGAATGGCACCGCCCAGTTGCGGCAGGCTGCGATAGCGCAGACGCTCTTTACGCAACAGGCTCTTGACGTCGCCTTCGTAGACTTTCAGGCGTGCGTCGAGGGCTTTGTCCATGTCCACTTCCAGCAGGAAGTGCACACCACCGGACAAGTCCAGCCCCAGCTTCATCGGGTGCGCGCCAAGGTTGCGCAGCCATTGCGGGGTGGTTTGTGCCAGGTTCAGTGCAACGACGTAGTCATCACCCAATGCCTTGCGCACGACGTCTTTGGCTGGCAGCTGATCTCCAGCCTTGGTCAGACGGATCAGACCGCCCTTGCCGCCCGCAGCCAGGGTGGCCGCCTTGACGTTGATCCCGGATTCCTTGAGCGCGGTGCTCACACGATCCAGATCAGCCTGAGTAACCTGCAGTGCAGTGCTTGCACCGCTGACCTGAATGGCCGGGTCATCAGGGTATAGATTGGGAGCGGAATAAATCAGACCGATCGCCAGCACCGCCAGGATCAGAATGTATTTCCACAGAGGGTATTTGTTCAGCATCACGCCGCCCGCTTATGACGCGGGGCGCCTTGCGCGCCCCGTCGATTGAGTAGAAGTTGAAACTTAGATCGCTTTGAGCGTGCCTTTTGGCAGCGTGGCGGCGATGGCGCCTTTCTGGAATTTCATTTCGACGGTGTCGGAGACTTCCAGAACAACGAAGTCGTCGGACACTTTGGTGATCTTGCCGGCGATACCACCGGTGGTCACAACTTCGTCACCTTTTTGCAGGCTGCCCAGCAGGTTCTTCTGCTCTTTGGCGCGCTTGGCCTGTGGACGCCAGATCATCAGGTAGAAGATGACCAGGAAACCGACCAGGAAAATCCACTCAAAGCCGCCGCCCATTGGGCCAGCAGCAGGTGCAGCGGCGTCAGCCATGGCGTTAGAGATAAAAAAGCTCATTTAGCACTCCAGTTGCAAATGTTGAATCTTGGGGTCAGAAAACTCAGTCCAAAGGCGGAACAGGTAATCCGCGTTTGGCGTAGAAGGCATCGACAAAGGCGGCCAATGTACCCTGTTGAATAGCCTCGCGCAAACCAGCCATAAGCACCTGGTAATGGCGCAAATTGTGGATGGTATTCAACATGCTACCCAGCATTTCGCCGCACTTGTCCAGATGGTGCAGATAAGCACGGGAGAAGTTCTGGCAGGTATAGCAATCGCAGGTCGGATCCAGCGGCGAATCATCATGGCGATGGAACGCGTTACGGATCTTCAGCACGCCTGTATCAATGAACAGATGCCCATTGCGGGCATTACGGGTTGGCATCACGCAATCGAACATGTCCACACCGCGGCGCACACCCTCAACCAGATCTTCCGGTTTGCCAACGCCCATAAGGTAACGAGGTTTGTCAGCCGGCATCTGGCCCGGCAGGTAATCCAGTACCTTGATCATCTCGTGCTTGGGCTCGCCCACCGACAGACCGCCGATGGCCAGGCCATCGAAGCCGATCTTGTCGAGGCCTTCCAGGGAGCGCATGCGCAAATCCTGGTGCATGCCGCCCTGAACGATGCCGAACAACGCCGCCGTGTTGTCGCCATGGGCGTTTTTCGAACGCTGGGCCCAGCGCAACGACAGCTCCATCGATACGCGAGCGACATCTTCATCGGCCGGGTACGGGGTGCATTCGTCAAAGATCATCACGATGTCCGAGCCCAGATCACGCTGGACCTGCATCGACTCTTCCGGGCCCATGAACACTTTGGCGCCGTCGACAGGAGAAGCGAAGGTCACGCCCTCCTCCTTGATCTTGCGCATGGCGCCCAGGCTGAACACCTGAAAACCGCCGGAGTCGGTCAGAATCGGGCCTTTCCACTGCATGAAATCGTGCAGGTCGCCGTGCTTCTTGATCACTTCGGTGCCAGGACGCAGCCACAAGTGGAAGGTGTTACCCAGAATGATTTCTGCGCCGGTGGCGACGATATCCCGCGGCAGCATGCCCTTGACCGTGCCATACGTGCCCACTGGCATGAACGCCGGGGTCTCGACGGTACCGCGCGGGAAGGTCAAACGACCGCGACGCGCCTTGCCGTCAGTAGCAAGCAACTCAAACGACATACGACTTTGGCGACTCATTCTTTGTCCTCAGGGCCACGTGGTGCGGGATTACGGGTGATAAACATCGCATCACCGTAGCTGAAAAAGCGGTATTCGTTGTCGACGGCGGCTTTATAAGCGGCCATGGTCTCCGGATAACCGGCAAACGCCGAAACCAGCATCAACAGCGTGGATTCGGGCAAATGGAAATTGGTGACCAGGGCATCGACCACATGAAACGGCCGGCCTGGGTAGATAAAGATGTCGGTATCGCCACTGAACGGCTTGAGCACGCCATCGCGCGCGGCACTTTCCAGGGAACGCACGCTGGTGGTCCCCACTGCCACCACGCGACCACCGCGAGCACGGCAGGCTGCGACGGCATCGACCACGTCCTGACCGACTTCCAGCCACTCACTGTGCATGTGGTGATCTTCAATCTTCTCCACGCGCACCGGCTGGAAGGTGCCGGCGCCGACGTGCAAGGTCACGAACGCAGTCTCGATGCCCTTGGCGGCAATCGCCTCCATCAGCGGCTGATCGAAATGCAGCCCCGCCGTCGGCGCCGCCACCGCGCCCAGGCGCTCGGCGTACACCGTCTGATAACGCTCGCGGTCCGAGCCTTCATCCGGGCGGTCTATATAAGGTGGCAGCGGCATATGCCCGACACGGTCGAGCAGCGGCAACACCTCTTCGGCAAACCCCAGTTCGAACAACGCATCGTGACGCGCCAGCATCTCGGCTTCGCCACCGCCGTCGATCAGGATCTTCGACCCCGGCTTGGGCGACTTGCTGGAACGCACATGCGCCAGCACGCGATGACTGTCGAGCACCCGCTCCACCAGAATCTCCAGCTTGCCGCCGGAAGCCTTCTGGCCAAACAGCCGCGCCGGAATCACCCGGGTATTGTTGAACACCATCAAATCGCCCGGGCGCAAATGCTCAAGCAAATCAGTGAATTGACGGTGTGCCAGGGCGCCGCTGACCCCGTCCAGGGTCAACAGGCGACTACCGCGACGCTCGGCCAAAGGGTGGCGAGCAATCAGCGAATCAGGGAGCTCAAAAGTAAAGTCAGCAACGCGCATGATGGGGTTCGTCTAGCAGGGCCGGGAAGTCTAGCGGAAATATCAAAAATTCTCCATGTACCTGATTGACCGACGGTTATCTCATCTCTATACTTCGCCGCCATTGAGCCCTGATGGCGGAATTGGTAGACGCGGCGGATTCAAAATCCGTTTTCGAAAGGAGTGGGAGTTCGAGTCTCCCTCGGGGCACCACATAGCAGTATCTGAGAGTCTCTACCAGCCTCTCAGACCCAGAGAAACCGGCCACTTGGCCGGTTTTTTTGTGCCTGTCTGTCTACCCCTGTCTCCCCTTATCCGTTGTATCCCTGTATCCCTGCTTGTATCCTGAGAAAAATACCGAACTTTGGGATACAAGGATGAAGCGCGCAGACATCAAGCGCCGCCCTCTCGCTGACACGACACTTGCGGGATTGGAGCCGGAATCAAAGGAATACCGGGAGCTGGACGGAAACGGCCTCTACTTCAGGGTCAAACCTGATGGTGGTAAATCCTGGCAGCTTCGCTACAAACGTCCGGCGGGCAATTGGGCTTGGATGGGGCTCGGGGGTTACCCGGAAGTAAGTGGGGCGTTGGCACGGGACAAAGCTGCCGAACTACGCAAGATAGTTAGCAGTGGCGCCGACCCTCTTGAACAGAAGCGCTCTGCCAAAGCAGCCATTGATGCTGCCAGGACTCGGACCTTTCGAGCGGCGGCTGAAGCTTGGCTCAAGGCCAAAGAAGAAAAGGGCCTCGCCCCTTCCACTCTTAACAAAATCCGCACTTACCTCGATAAAGACATACTCCCGGCGCTGGGGGATAAGCCCCTCGACGAAATTACCCGTACCGACTGCGCAGAACTCCAGGCATCCCTTGAAGCCCGAGATGCACACAACGTGGCGGAAAAATGCCGCACTTGGATCAATCAGATCTTCGGCCGAGCAATCGGTTTAGGTCTCACCGAAAACGACCCGGGCAGCCGCCTGCGCGATATTGCAGCTCAAGCCCCGAAGACTCAGCAGCATCCACATTTGCTGGAGCCTGAGCTGGCAGAGTTCCTCCAGGCACTCAAAAACACCCCCAGCAGGTTAACGGCCCGGACTGCAGCATGGCTCTGCATTTGGACCGCATCTCGACCGGGCATGGTTCGCTTAGCTGAATGGAAAGAGTTCGACCTTGATAAAGCGATTTGGACGACACCTGCCGCCAAGATGAAGATGCGTAGAGATTTTGTGTGTCCGCTCCCTAAGCAAGCGCTTGCCGCTCTCAAAGAGCTCCATTGCCTAACCGGGCGCAGTAGATGGCTTTTTCCCGGAGTTGGCTCTAAGAATCCAACCATTAGCGAAAACACCATCAACAAAGTCTTCGCGACGATTGGCTACAAAGGTCGCTTGGTCGGCCATGGCACTCGCCATACTGCTAGCACTCTCCTTAGAGAACACGACTGGCCTAAGGAGCATGTCGAAGCGCAGCTGGCTCATAAAGAAGAGGGAATCTCTGGGATTTACAACAAGGCTCAATACCTTGAGCACAGGGTGAAAATGATGCAGTGGTATGCAGATCACCTTGATGCGTTAGCAAGTGAAAAAGTGATCAATGGCAAGTTCGGGAAAGCGGTATGACTGCGCATATCCGTATCCCCTTCAAAATCCATGTTACCGGTGTTACTCGTGTAACGACCTCCCCAAAACGCCAGAATTCATTGGCTTTCGCGCCCGTTACACCCCTGCGCGATCTTCCGTACACTCGATGTAACGCACCTCTGATGTGTAACGCCAGTCCAAGCCCCTCACTTGCTGCGGGCCGACGCTCGGCACACTTGGCGAGAGCGCAAATATCGCTGGCTACGCATGCACGACCCAGGGCGCGGGATAAAGCGTTACACGTTGAGAGCCATTGGTATGATTGATAATCACCCGATCTTGCACTCGGCGCTAACCGCTGGCCTGATCCAGTATCTCTCAGGGCAACCGCTCTACGAGTTCTGCAATGAACAGCTCACTGACGTGTGCGAGCTGATCAATCAGTGTTGTGTGCGCATTCAGACCGGCGACATCGACAGCGATCTCAGCAGTATGTGCATCCACACAACGATGCACGAAGAGACAATTTTTCAATACGCCTCAACTGACAACAGAGCCCGTCTTGCACATTGGGTTCGCCAGTACAGTAAGTGCCACTCGGCATCGGAACGCGAGGCGCATGCTGCCTATATCATGGCCTGCGCAGTGAAGGCGCTGGGAGCTTTGGCCGACTGGATGCGTGACACCGATAAGGCGGCTTGGTCGCATGTTGCTGAACCTCCGACCGACTGGCCATGGGATCTCTATTGTCAGTTTGTGGAGATGCAGGTCGATCCCAACGAACGTATCCAGGCACTAGACCAGTATGTTCTTTATCTGGAGCCCATCACTTCCCTGCCTTGCTTGATCAACGATGAGCTGCTCCCCATCGCGGACAGCGCAATCAAGAACGCCATCCGTTGCAAAGGGGGAATCATCAGCGGTATGGAGCGCAATAAAGACATCGTTGCCCGCGACGCTGCAATCATTCATCAGGGGCGGCACTACTTGGCGAGCGGAATGCCTGAGAGGAACATTGCCACAGCGGTGCATGCCTGGCTAAAACGGGAAGTGGCTAAACCGCCCAAGCAGCGCCTTGGTTGGATCACACTCGAAACAGAAAAGGCGCTATCGCGTAAATCCGTTGACACCATCCTCAAACGAAATCTCGTGCTGTAAACCAAAATTTCAATTGGAAGTGAACTGCTCACCGCCGACCAATCTCTAGACCATTGCTCTCGTTGTCCAAATCAATCGAGAGCAATACCTATGAACACCTCTGTCACCGATTTTTCCCGCAAAACACCCGCCAACTCCACTTCACTTTTTGATGCCGCTTCGACCTTGATCCGCATGCGCGAGGTGGAGGGCATCGTGGGCATGAAGCGCTCGACCATCTATAAACTGATGCAGCGCACCGAATGCGGCTTCCCGCAGCCCGTCAAACTGAGTAACAGCAATGCCCGTGGCGCTCCTGTTGCCTGGGTTCTTTCTGAGGTTCAAGCGTGGGCACGCAGCCGCATCGAGGCGCGTGATCAGGTGGCCGCATGAAGCGCAATTACAATCCGTTCAAAGGCCCTTTTCACGACACCTACGCCATCGGGTTCCGTCTCTATCTCCCCGGCGCGATCAACTGGCGGCACCGCACCATCGCCGGCGTGAGCTGGAACGGAAATGATCAGGAAGCGTTCTTTTTCAGTCCTGACGGCCTCGCCCTACCGCTGAAAGCCAATCCGTGGGAACTGCCAGAGCTGATTCGCCTAAACGCAGTACGCAGAGAGTTTTCCAGCATTCATGGCACCGGTCATTTCGCCATGAAAGCGGGTCGCCTGACCTCGCTGAAGTCCCTTGGCATGAGCGACTGGGTCACCTATTGGTTGGTTGATCAGTCGTGCGGATACGCAAACGATCCGGCAGTGTGGCAGCGCATTACCGAACAAGATCTCGCAATGGAAAAGACGGCTAGCGAGCGCGCTCACCACGACATGCGCTTGACCTCCGATCTGACCTGCTATGTGGATGAGTGCTTGGCACAACGCCGCGAGCAGATGGCCGTAGAGCACCGTCGTCGGTGTGCCGAGGACAGCAAGATCTTGGCTTGGCTCAAAGGTGAAACACCACCGCCGCTGTTTGCCCACGTGCAGGAGGCCGCATGAGCCGTCAGATCGCCAATAACGCCTTGATGCATCCCTTTTCCGTGCTGCGCCGGATCGGCTTTTCGCCGCGCCTCATGCAACGCCTTGAGCGCTACCGCAGCCAGCAGGACAAACAGGGGCGCGTGGTCAGTGTACTCAGTTGGGCCGATGGCACCTGGTGCGCCCTCTCCCTCCACTGCGAAAGGACCGGTGCCGTGATCGTCGAAGGCCAGCAAACGCACGCCTACGAAGACGCCCGCTCCATGCTCAGCGGTGGATTCCTGCCCCTCCTTTCCCTGCGCTGGGAAGCCCATGCCTGAAACGAAAACGCCTCCGGGGGCGATCCGGAGGCGTTGAGGTCAATCTAAATGCACGAACAATTTATGCCGCACCTGAAAAATCCGCAAGCCATCAGCGCAGTTGCACTTTCGAATAACGGACGTTACTCTCTGGACGTCGCTGCAAATTCAGCGTCCGGACTTGGCCGTCCGAACCGCAAAAGGCGCACAAGCGCCCTCCATCCGAACGCAGGCGCTTTTTTTGTGCCCGTCGTATCGTGTTATGGCGGCTGTGCGTGGGACACCTTCGGGTGTGCCGGGTCCCTTTTGCCCCGGTCGGCCAACCCGCGTACAGCTGTCACCATTCCTTGCTTGGCCGCAAGCGGTGGCAGCTCCTCAGCAAAAGGAGCTCTACATGCACGCCATCAATCCGTCCAAAATTCGCGCCGCTGCACACCGTGCAATGGCTCTCGCCGCTTTACACGCCAACTCCAGCCTCGCAACACGTCTCTCCCGTTACAACGCTCACATGACCAAAGCCCGCGCGCTCGAAACCGCAGGCGGTGCCCAATGAACAACACCCTGAGTTTCTCGCTGCCTGAAGACCTGCTTTGCGTAAATCCAAAAGCAGAAGCCGGCGTGCCTATCGACGCCATCACCTGCGCCATTGACCGTGCCGACTCGGTACTGACGCTGCTTGAGGATCACTTCGAAAACGAATCCTCGCGCCTCGCCAATCACGTCATTGCCGCCGTCCTCTGGGACGTGCGCGGCACCCTCGGCCTGATCAAAACGCTCGCCATGCACGGTGATACCACCTCAACGCCTGCGGTGCATAAAGGCGGTGCACTATGACCGCTTCTACCACACTGGGCCACGCCACTTTCTCCCGCGTTAACGCGACCGACCTGAAGCTGTTCCGGGTCAACGCTGGTGTTCCAGTCGAGGATGCGCTGGAGATGGTGTCGCTGCTACAGCATCACGCGAACCAGCTCAACCTCGACGCCGCCATGAGCGACCACGGCGAGCGTTTCAGTTGGCCCGCTCTGTACCTGGGCGAGATGGCCAAAGCCCTGATCGATGACATCAACGACGCACTGTTTTTGCCGAGGGCTGACGCATGAGCCAACGCCCGAACAGCACCGCAAAACGACCAAGCTTTGCCGACGTAAAAGCCGCCGCGTTAAAAGACATTGATCGCGTCCTGTCGCATTGGCTGCCCAACGGCAAGCGCGTGGACGGCGGCAAGGAATACACCGCCCCGAATCCAACCCGCAGTGATAAGCGCGCCGGTTCGCTCAAGGTCAATTTGAGCAAGGGCACCTGGGCCGACTTCGCCACCGGTGACAAGGGCGGCGATCTGATCGATCTGGTGCGCTATTTGGACGGCGGCACCGATGTCGAGGCCTGCGCCAAACTGGCGGACCTGCTCAACGTCTCGCCCGGCGCCGCCCAGTCGCCCCCCCTCCCCGGCAAGGCAAAAGCGCCGGAGTGGATCGCCATACAGCCGATCCCGGCCGAGGCCATGAACAAGTGCCCGACCAAGCATCGACAGCACGGCGTGCCGTCCAAAGTGTGGATCTATCGTGATGCGCAAGGCCAGCCACTTATGGCGCTCTACCGCTTCGACCTCGGCCTGGATGAAGACGGCAAGCCTAAGAAGGTCTTTGCGCCACTGACATGGTGTCAGCGCGCCGATGGCCAAACTAAGCAGTGGCGGTGGCAAGGTCTGCCGGATCCGCGCCCATTGCTGCGCCTTGATGAACTGAACCAGCGCGCTGACGCGCCAGTTGCCCTGTGCGAAGGCGAAAAAGCTGCGGATGCCGCCGCCGAACTATTGCCCGGCTACGTGGCCACCTGCTGGCCGAACGGCTCCAACTCCTGGCACAAAGCCGACCTGACTCCGCTCAAAGGTCGCGACGTGCTGTTGTGGCCAGACAACGACGATAGCGGCAAAGTCTGCATGGACGCCGTCGCCGAAAAGCTGAGCGAAATCGGCGCCGCCTCGGTTCGAGTCATCGCACTGGATGTGTTCAATCGCAAGCCCACATTGAAGGGCGAATGCGCCGCCTTCGCCAAAGGTGGTCAGTGGAGCGACGGCGACGATGCAGCCGATGCACTCACCAAGGGCTGGACAGCCGCCCATTTCGTCGAACTGGAAAGCAGCGGTGAACTGTCCGGTTTGCCTGTGGAAAAGTCGGTCACGGAACAGGCTGACACCAAGCCGGAACCGAAGACAAAAACAGCGACCAAGCGCCCGGCAAAATCGAAAAATGACTTGATGCCCGGTGGCTTCCGCTTAACCCCCGAAGGCGTGTTTTATGCGGGCGACGACGGCGAGGCACGCCCGGTGTGTTCACCTCTGGCGATCCTCGCCCGTACCCGTGACGAGAAGGGCCACAACTGGGGACTGCTGGTCGAATTCGACGACCCAGACGGCACCAAGAAGCGCTGGAACATCCCGGCGCGCACCATGACCGGCGACTTTGGTAAAGACGTTCTTGGGCCTCTGGTGGACATGGGTTTACGTCTTGCAGGGAGTCGTTCGGGGCGTAATGCACGCAACGACCTGCAGAGTTACCTCGGCGGCTTCGACAGTGCGCAACGGGCGCGGCTGGTTACCCGCTTAGGTTGGCACGACAGCGCCTTTCTACTGCCCGAGCAGCAGGTCGGCGCGCACAGCGAACACCTGCAC
Source organism: Pseudomonas wuhanensis (assembly GCF_030687395.1). GTDB lineage: Bacteria > Pseudomonadota > Gammaproteobacteria > Pseudomonadales > Pseudomonadaceae > Aquipseudomonas > Aquipseudomonas wuhanensis. The sequence continues at coordinate 5,446,438 of NZ_CP117430.1, forward strand.
TTCTACGAGGCCGGTGCGCAACTTCCACCGATCAGCGAAGCGGGCACGCTGGAGCAATGGCAACAGCAGATCGGCGCTTTGTGTGTTGGCAACCATCGCTTGGCGTTTGTCGTCGGCGTGGCCTTTGCGGGTCCACTACTGCACATGCTCGGCCATGAGTCGGGCGGCTTTCACCTGTACGGCGACAGTTCAGGCGGCAAGACCACTCACCTGCAAGTCGCCGCCTCGATCTACGGCGGCCCACGTCTGGTGCGTTCGTGGCGCTCCACCGATAACGCGCTGGAATCCATCGCCGCCGCGCATTCCGACGGCCTCCTGGTGCTGGACGAAATCGGCATGTGCGATGCGCGCATCATCGGCGAGACGGTGTACATGCTCGGCAACGGTACCGGCAAAGCCCGCGCCAATGACCGGGGCCAAGCAGGCCGACAGGTACAGGAATGGCGGCTGCTGTTCCTTTCCACCGGCGAGAAGACCTTGGCCCAGCACATGGCAGAGGCCAACAAGGAGCTGAAAGCGGGCATGGAGGTGCGCATGCTCGCCGTCCCGGCCGATGCCAGCAAAGGCCTCGGCATGTTCGACACGCTCAATGGTTTTGAAGACGCCGCAGCACTGTCCGACGCGCTCAAGGCACGGGTGGCGAACTACTACGGCACACCACTCACTGCCTTCCTGACGGCGCTGTGCGAACCCGGCAAGCGTCACGGCTGGTCGTCCATCCTGCGCCGCACGCTGGAAGGTTTTATCGCCAAGTCGCTCCCGGCATCAGCCAGTGGACAGGCACATCGTGCGGCCGCTCGTTTCGGCCTTGCGGCAGCAGCGGGCGAGCTGGCCACCGCCATGGGCATCACCGGCTGGCCGGATGGGACCGCAACTACTGCGGCCCGAGTGTGTTTGAACGCCTGGTTAAACGAGCGTGGCGGCGCCGGTAACTTTGAGGGGGATGCGATCTTGGCGCGGCTGCGCCAGGTCATCGAGCGCTTTGGCGAAAGTCGCTTCACCCGCTGGGAATCGGCGGCGGCAAAAATCGACGAACACGGCCCGCGCACCATCGACCGGCTTGGCTTTCGCAAAGCGCTGGAGCATGGGATGGGCGACACAATGCACACCACAAACACTTATTACGTGCTCCCTGAGATGTGGCGCTCAGAAATCTTCCGGGGCATGAACATCAACGCAGTGAACAAGGAACTGTTGCAGCGCGGCGTGCTGGAGCCGGGCAGCGACGGTAAGGCGTCGAGTCTGGTCCGGTTGCCCGGCCTCGGTCCGCAACGCTGCTACATCGTGAAGACGATTCCGGGAACGGATGAGAGCGAGGCTCGGGCTGCCTGAGGGCATCTCTGCTGATCGAGGTAGCGCCGGCTCATTCCCGGCCTCGCCAGCCGCTCATTCAACCCAAATCAAATTTCAAAGGAACAAGACAGATGAACGAATTTCAAGCACCGACAGAGCAACGCGAACCGCTGACCAATGAACTGGAAGGCCTTGAAGTCGCAGGACTTTCAGAGGTTGTGCCGGACGGCAGTGAAACGATCGGCCATTGCGAAAAGAAACAGCAGCTGCTGCACGAAATCGAAAGATTGAAAGTCGTGCGGGATAAATACCTGAGTGAAGCCGAACAACTGCATACCGAAATAGCTCCGCTGGAAGCGCTATTGGAGGGCGACGAGGTCATGGATGCTGATCGAGCATATGAAATACGGAAACAGTACAACACCCTGAAAATCCCTTACGACTCTCGAATGCATCACGCCAGCATCATGGGCAATAAGATTGCTCGACGCGAGAGTCTCGCCAATCACGAAACCTTGATGGCCGGTTTCACCGACTCGATGGCGAATTGGAAAGCGGACGAGCAAGAACTCAACGAAAAGCGGGATAGCCTCAGTGCCCGCTTGGAACAGATCCGACAGCAAGCAACCGAAGACTTGGCGAAAGCACGGCAAGCCGAAACCGATGCAGCAACCGCTTATGCACAGGCGGTGGCATGGGGCGACACCGAGGGCGAAAAGAACGCCAACGCAGAAGCGCAGAAGGCTGCGAAAAACCTCGCGTCTGCGACCGAGCACAATCGTCGACAACACCTGATCATGACCGCGCTAGAGCACGAGCTGGCCACAGTCGACCAATACATTGCCGAGGCTCAGAAGGAACATAAAGCCATCGAAAGAAAAGCACTGTACCTGGCGCGGACGGTTTTAGAGGAACAGTGGAACGAAAAAGCTCAAGCATTGCTGGACATGGGAGGAAAGCTCTGGGCGGCCATTAACCTAGTTGGTGGCGATCAAGTTAGTCTGATGAAGTTGGTGCTTCCTGAGGAGGGTGAAAGATTCGGTAACTGGACTAGCAGTGACTTGTCGGAGCGTTCCTACAAATACACCGTACAGGACGTCCTCTCGTTGTAACACGCCGCGACACCTGAAAGAGCCCGCGCTGTCGGGCTCTTTAAAGACCTGCCAGGATAAAGATCATGATCACCCAAATACGAAGCAGCGCAAGCTGGACCGACACCTTGAAGGCGCGCAAAAACCATTTGACCGCCTTGCTGAAAATCGTTGATATCAAAACCGGAAAAGCCACGAAGGTTCAGACACTCACTGTCGACTTGATAAAGGCTGAAATGAGCCACCTCGAAAGCAAGTTAAACGGCCGACAATAACGCTGAACTTGTATGCAGTAATACTATTCAAATAGATACCTTCAAAACACATAGTAGGAAACGCCAATGTCCAAACTTGCCGAATACCGTCAGCTGGAAAAACACTTGGCCGAGCAGCTCCAGGCTCTGGAAGCCCTGAAGGGCGATTTACAAAAACCCTCACACCGGCGAAGTCGTAGAGACCAAAGGCGGTAATCACAAGACGTTGAAAGAGTGGAAAGCCGAGCACGGTTCCGATGTAGTCGAAAGCTGGCTGAGCAAATAAAGCCAGACCTGATAAAAAGGCCTCTAGAGAGGCCTTTTTCTTTTTAACGCCTAGCGCTATTTCGTCCTACAGATCTCAACGTCATTTTGCGTCTTGACCTTAGTGTCGAATCCAAGCCGATACTTGCAGTAATCGATAATCTTGTTGCGCTCATCGTCAGTGAGCCTTTCGACTTTCCTGATCTCACCATCGTTCGCGTGGATGTTATAAAACTTCATCTGGAACGTCGGATGTTTCTTGATGAACAGGATGGTTTCGACATCGCCGTCTTCAAGGGCCTCGTAGTAACCAACATAGAGCGCGGCCACTAACGTCAAGACCGCCACGATTAATAGCTTCTTCATTCTTGTGGTGCCGGTGGAGGCAACAACTGTGTCTTGGTTCTGAGGTTTCTTACCAGCTCCATTCCTATATTGCCGGGACAGATTTTCCCTTCGGACGCCTGTCCCGGATACTCCCTGTGACCACCGAAATGTTTGATCACGAACACGCTTTTAAGTGATTCGATCAAATGCATCAGCGCGGTAATCTGAGCAGCCGGAATCACGTTTGTAGTGCTGTAGCCGATGCTGTCGAGAGCGACGCGTCCCTTCGCGACCCAGTCGCCGCCCTCCTCCGGTGTCGTCAGGTTCTCAAGCAGTACAATCCCGATTAAACCTGTGTTGAACTTCAACACGCTCGATCCCTGAAAACGGATGTCACGCCCCTCGAATATCTGGCCGGTGCAATCAATCCCATAGTGGTAGCCGATATCGTCGTAGGCCTGGCCCATATGACCTTTTTGAATTTCCTGCATTTGCCCACCACCTGGCGTACAGCTATGGCTTCGCCCAGCATGGTGGAGGGCAATCATGCTGTAGTCCCAATCCATCACCATACCCGGCTTGCCTTTCGCAGCGCCCCATGAGGAGCGTTCTACGAACGTGGCGTTCAGCGAGCGTGCTTTTTTGATGATCGCCTCTCGCGTTGCGGCGCGGTCGTTCACGGTAATCGGAATCGGGCACATGAACTCGCCAGGCTTGATTTCCTGGGCGATGGCTTGTGTTAAGAACGGAGCAGGCATTAGCGTCCCTCCGCCAGTTCATGAAGCGTCCTAGCCGGTGCACTGAACATGATATGAAGTGAGATCTTGGCATCTGGCGTTGGGGTTTTGACATGAGCTATGCCGTTGGCATCTGTAACACCGGTAGTTTCTACACCGTTGATCATTGCGACGTAGTCACGGAAGGCTAAAGGAGCACCTGTTTCACTGTCAGTGATGTTGAACGACTGCCCGTAGGTTTTCTGAATTGAGAGCGGTATCGGAGGTATGAACGGCGCAGGGGTATGCGAATCGCCGATGATGACCGTGCTGGAGCCTGCGACCACTACATCTCCATGAGTACCCACCGTATCAACAAGTGCTGCGTTTTTTCCATTAATGAATACGGTGGCTGATACGCCTGAAACCAACGCGCTTCCGCAGGTACACGTGTCACCCATACGGGCTGCAGCAAGTCCGTCGAAGAACACGTCAGACGAACCTGAGGCGATGGCTTCGGCACCATGTCCTGGCATTGGGCAATTAGTCGGATCGGTTATGCGTGCGGCGGGCTTTGCCATGCGCGACTCCCTGTCAGCGTTATGTGATAAACGGCGACTTTATCAGCATCGCCCAATAAAAAAGGATTTTCGTCTCCTGAAAATCGCTAGGCCGAATTCCCGCACGACGTTATTGAATCACGAACCTGGGTCGATCCAATGGTCATAACTGAGCAATTCAGTAACGCGTCAAATCAATCGGAAGTGAAAACGTGACACGTCACAATTGAAAATGAATGAAAACGTGACAGTCACGGTAAGGCACCTAGAATCCCGCATGACGGGCTATAGCGAGAACCTGCTAGGTAGCACTACAAAAAACATAAAAACGCTATTGAATGCCCCACAGGAGCTTTTAGTTGATTTTCTGGGAATACATACAGTACGATGCTAAGCATTGGATCCACGCATCACCGAGTGCCATTGCTGAAACGTTTATTTGACTATTTGTTCACGAATTGACGGTCCAGCACAGAATCAACACTACATGATGTGTTGGCGAACGAAGAAAAACACTACATGTGGTATTTTTTCGACTATTATGCTTTCATAGGTAGGAGTCCCTTAGGCAAAAACCTAACGGATGATAGATAGAAAGGAATTTAGGGGCTGATTGCCCAAAGAATTGTGCAGAGAAATGTCTCTGCAAAAGAAAAAGCCCCACCTGCTCAGCGAGCAGACAGGGCTTTCAGCGCGCACCAAGGGGAAGTTTTCTCAGGGCCTACCCAAGGGCGCATCAACCACAGTCCAGAAAGGAAAGCGGTTAGGGGAACGAATAGTATGGATTCGCTCGTGGTCACACAACTACTTTTTAGGTCTCCGCGACCGAAGGGTCAAGTTCGTGAGCGAAAAATACTGAACGTCCCCTCATCTCCTTCTGAATTTGGGCTGAAAACACCTTTTATATGGTGACTTATGCAACCCCCAGAGTCAGACGATTACGAATACATTTACTGCCGTTTCCGTCGCTGCGGAAAAAAGCTGCTTGATGCCCGAGCATATGGGCTTCAAGCCTGGCGCCTACGTGTACGTCGAAAAAAAGGAGATCAGCAATGAGCAAAAACTCAAAGAAATCCTCCCCTAGGGTTTCTTCTCTAGCGTCTAAAGTCTTACGGGACAAGGAATCATCGGCGATTGCCAAGAGCTTGGCAGCATCGGTGATTTCTCAAGCCGGCTCCGACAAACAGTCAGGCGCGAAGATGGAAACGAAAGCTAGCCAAGCGCTACAAGACAAACGCTTGTCTAAAACGACTCGAACGCTGGCGGCTTCTGTTGTATCGCAGTCGTCTAACGAAAGGTGAGGTGAATTAAAGCCCGGTCGATTGGCCGGGCTTTTTACCACTCGCTACCTCAGCTTTTCAACCATCACCCGAATACTCGACATTCGTTGCCGCCAGTCGTCACATTGCACCTGAAGTGATGGTAGCGAGCTTCTATGGGGTTTTATGAAAAAAGAGCTAGCACAACGCTTGATTGCAGAAAAGGCTTATGACGTTGGATACAGCGCCAAATTGCATTTTTCCACCTATGAGATTGTGGAGAAAGGTCCTGGATGGATTGGTTTTGTATCGATATGCGTTGGTATCTTGTCACTCATTATTTCTTGGCTTGCAGAAAAACAGATGTCCGCTGCAGTAACAATATTAGGCATCACTGGTATGTACATTGCCTACTACTCCGAGAAAAAAGATGACTATTACGCTGTGGGACAAAAGCTGACTGCGCTTTTCAATAAACTGAAAAAACTGAGCATGACCTGCGAGTCAAGCGAAAAGGTTTCAGCTGAGCACTTAAGTGAGCTAGAGAATATTGAACATGAGTTTAACTCTCTCTGCTTGAGCAAACATATATTTGGGGCTAGCTGGCTTGCTCACAAGAAATTCTTTTGGGAGCAGCAGATAGGATGGATTGACGAACACCTTCATTTCAATTTTTTTAGAGACAAAATCCCTTTGTCTTTATACATCACGATTTTCGGTAGCTTGGTCGTTGTTCTGGCTGTTCTGGCATTTAACTTAGATCTGACAGATTTAATAGATCACATACAAAGGATCTGCACAAAATGACAAAAGAACTATTTGAGCAATTCAGAAAAAATCTAGCAGTAAAAAATTCTGATGCCATTTCAAAAAGTTACAGACAAACAACGAGCAAGCTAAACGAAAAATATTACGAACTAGACTCTGAAATTTCAAACTGTCGGCAAGTTGGTTCTTATGGACGCCGCACTGCAGTACATGGGGTAAGCGACTTAGACATGGCTTTCATCTTACCCTGGGAAGTCTACGACCGATTCAATAAATATGAAAACAACAAACAGTCGGCCTTACTCGCTGAAATAAGGTTAATTCTAAAAGAAAAATTCCCAAATCGAGACGTAAAAGCGCAACAACAAGTGGTGTCAATTGACTTCACTGATTACATCGTTGAAGTGCTACCTGCCTTTCTGAATGAAGATGGAAGCTATACCTATCCAGATGCAAATGATGGTGGCCAGTGGAGGACCTGTAATCCAATTTCAGAAATTGATGAAACGAACTCACTAAATCAGCTTAAAAACCACAACCTTAAGAGGCTGTGTAAAATGATTCGCGCATGGAAGAACGATCATGGCGTGCCTATGAAAGGCATGCTTATTGACACTCTATGCTATCAATTCTTAAAAGGTACAACTGACTACGACACGAAATCCTACTCAGCTTACGGGGAAATGACTAAAGATTTTTTTGCTTACCTCGTCGATATTGATCAAGAGAAAGAGCAGTGGAGAGCTCCTGGTAGTGGTTCAATTGTTACAAAAAGTGGAAATTTCCACCCTAAAGCAAAAAAAGCACTGCGAAGACTCCAAGAGGCATTAGATGACCCGGAGGTTGCCCATGAACGATGGAGTGCTGTATTTGGAGAAAACTTCCCCGAATATGTGGAAGAAGAAAAGCGCCAAGCCATTGCGCGAAATGAAATAAAAAACCTAGAGCAATTTATTGGTCAAAAATTTAGCTTAGACATTCACTACAACTTAGAAATTGACTGCACCGTTAAAAACGAAGGAGACCAACTCAGAAATCTGATGTCACGTATTGGCCTCTACAAAATACCTAAACAACGAGAACTTACGTTTTACGTTAAGCATATAAATGTCCCCCCTCCCTTTAAGCTCTATTGGAAGGTTAGAAATGTAGGACCGGAAGCAATTCGGCGAAATATGTTAAGAGGGCAAATTCAGATGGACAGTGGCTATCATCAGATCACCGAGCACTCAGATTTTCAGGGAGAACACTACGTCGAATGCTTTGCGGTAAAAGAAAATATCTGCGTGGCTCGTGGCCGCATCGTCGTTCCAATCTGATACTTACCCAGTAGGTAGACCATAGTGCATTCCTCAATGATTATTTCAATATAATTCAACAAACACCCGGAGGATTATAAATTGGAAAGACTACTGGAAAGTAACACTGTGCTGCCAAATGAGTTTCATGCCGCATATAAGCTATGCTTCACTATACATGACGTAGCCGCCCAACTCCTTGTTTCCGGGATCAAACAAGGAGTCTTCATTACAAGCATTGCCTTCAATGGCGAGCACGAAAAATCTGCGCTTGAGCAAGCAGATGACCTGCTTGATTGGTTAAAAAAAAGCGGACGCCTGAATGATGAAGCTGACGTATTAGTCACCATGGCTTTTCCAGCAGTACTGTCAGATATTCTGCATTGTATCTTCGAAGCACTTGAAGCATCTAGAAAAGGGAAGCTCGCTATTGCGTATATGCTGTTAAGAAAACCATTTCAAGAGAGCCTGTACCTACTTGAATCAGTGATTGCCGACAAAGAAAGCTTTTCCAAAATGATTGCGGATGATCCTTCGAGATTACGTCCGCAGAACGCAGGTGGTATTGACGGCCATATCAGGCGCATTCAAAAAGTGCTGAAAACCATTGGTGAAACGTCAAGATTCAATGCTAGCTACATAGCCAAACTGCGCTACGACAAGACCGAAAACGATAGCTTTGACGGTATATGCAACAAAGCCATGCACTTATTCACAGATCACAAATCGATAAAGACCGAGAAATATAATATCAATTTTATTTTTTCAGGAATGACTCAAGCAATGACTCAATGGGCATTCCTTTACTCTCGCCTACCTTACCTGCTGTTATATTTACTATCACTGATCGAATTTATAGCTGAACGATTCTCACAGACACTTCCTTCTTATAAGGTGGATATGGATCGCCGAATAGCATCTTCATTATTGATGGCAGATCCTTATATAGATACAAAATATCGAACTGAGCCACTTACCCACTTGACACTAATGACACGCCAATGGCTTTCTGAACACTGCATGAAAAATGGCTTTCTGGCACCAGAAGCCGAGCACCTAGAAAGAATGGCTGTATCCGGTGCATTCCCAATGGAGAGTGACGATGAGGTACACGCCCGACATCTCTTATATGAGCAACTAGTAAGCGCATGATAGCGTCATCAGTCCCTGATGGAGTTTATTCGTTTTGGTTTACCCTACGAGCTTGCTAGGAACGGGGATTCTTACAATTGCCACACGCTTGTGGCCAAAAGCGGCCCTCTGAATTCAACGACTAATACCGCTTCCTATGTAACACCAATACGCGTAGTAACACGTCTGTTAGTAGATTGATGAACGAGTGTTACTGGCACGAAAGCCCCGATATCAAAGGACATAGATAGTTTCGTAACACACGTAACACCTGTAACAAGGGCTCGAAGGGTGTTGCTTTCCCCGCTCCCCATAAGCGTCAACACCATCAGCGAAAAAACCGAGTATGGGGGTGCTCATCTGAGCGTCCGGGGGACCCTGTGACAACACTCCACACACGGGGTCGGAAACCCGCGGGACTGTGCTAGCGAAAAGGTACCCACCTTAGTGAACAGGTGAACCGGGTGAACTCACAGTTCACCAGTGCAATTGGGTAATTACACAGACTTGCCCACCCATTTGCATTCGACCTGACCAGTCATTTGCATCGGATTTGACCAGTACGAGCCGTCGACATGACCGGCAGAGAACGACCCTTAGCTGCCGCTCATGAAGTCGTGTCCCAATAGAAATGGATGTACTCGTCTTCATACTCCGCGAACAGCGAAACGATGAACTCTGTCTTCATTGAGTACATCAATAGCGCTCCGACGAAACCGGTCGACTCATGCAGCGGTTGTTTGAGCGGAGCGATCAATTCAAACGCCTGATCCGCAACCATCTGATTGAAAACAGCTTCCGAGATTTCCTCAAACTGAGCGTCAGAAACGTAGCCTGGGAAATAACTTTCTCCTCCAGGCCGCCAATCCATCCATTCCGCGTGAAGCCAGAAGTTTAATCCGTTTTCGCCTTGCCGTTTGGGGGCGCGAGTTATCCTGATGATCTGCTGAGAGGCAGGGCATCGAAAGGCGATTCCTGGATAAGTGACGTAATAGAGACCGGGACAATCATTGTGTGCTCTCCAAAAAGTCAGTTGCTCACTGGAGAGTTGATCAAAGTCGCTTCTGTCGAACATGGAAGAACCTAAGGTTTACGTCGCGCTAATGGGCAAGAGCGCCCGATAGTAGCAAATTGCTTTCAATGATGTTTTTCGGGAGCCGTCCGCTTCTGGCCGTTCTCTGCCGATCAGCAACACAAAGGGGCATCTTTACCATCGCGGTAACGATGCCACTTTTTCGTCAGGATCCTTTCAATTTCAACGTTGAAATTTCAGTAAGGTGGGATGTCTGTCGCTAGCAAGATGTCGCGGGTTTCCGACCCCGTGTCCTTCAAATAATCCCAGGGTCCCCGGCGGCTTCTGGCGACTGATTGCTTTATGCCATCCTCCAGCTAACCTCTATTTCTGCTGGTCAATACGCTTTTCAGCCAGCACCACGGATACTGCCGAAACATTGAGTCGTTACCGATCCGACACACGGAAGCGAGGACTATCAAATGCCATCATTTATCGTAAACCAGAACGTACAAGCCAACGGCGACTACGAGGTGCATAACACTACAACTGGCTGTAGGTTCATGCCGCTGCCACAGAACCAGGTATCACTCGGAACTCATTCCACCTGCACTGGTGCCGTCTCCGCAGCTCGAACATCATGGCCCAATGCGCAAGTCAATGGTTGCTACTATTGCTGCAACCCTTGCCACACCAGCTAAATTTTTGGATACGCGGGGGTGGGTCTACGGGAAGCTTATGACTCGATCTACGATTGTGCGATCATAGGCCCAAGCAAGCTGTATCCCCGTGTGTATCCCTATGCATCTAATCCGGCTACAAGCCACGGATTATATGGAAGACTCCGGTCTCCCTCGGGCACCAAAATTAAGAAAGGTCTTGCTTTGCAAGGCCTTTTTTTTCGCCTGTAGAAAAGTGATCTCGCCCCACCGCTACCGTGTAGAAGCTGCCGAAGGCTGCGATCTTTTGATCTTGCCACTTCGGTGCGACAGCCCAAAACCGCTCGCTAACGAATCAAGGATTCACACAATGGAATTGCCACTGGACACCGTTGCCCTTTTCGCCTTCAAGCTGGCTTATGAGACGGAAGGTGAAAGTCCGATTCTGCGGGATGATCCGATCATGAGTGATTATGAGCGGGAGGTGTTTGGGTTGTTGGTGCGTAGGGGGGATATCGAGGGTATCCAGTTTAGAGTGGCGCATTGTGTGGGTTTAGCGCTGGACGCTATAGGCGGCGTAGATACGCCGCTAGGGCGCGAACTACATAGATTGTCGGCTGATTTGCGCGGCGCGCAGACCCTGGAGCAACTTGATGCACCGTTGATCGCACTCAAGGACTACTTGAAAGATATTCAGTGAGTGGAGCCCAAACCCACGCTGGACAACAATGCCCTTCAGCAGTGGTGGCAGCCTGAAAAGTGTCCAGACGCAGAGGCTTGCCCGTGACCGGGCAGACGTCTTGCCGCAGGCCGTTCATTTTGAACTCACGCGCCGGATACCAGTAACCGCTGAGGCGGTAATACCCTAACTGCGCGAGCTTGCGTTCTGCACGAGACGGGTCATGGATTTGCATACTCCTGCTGGTCAGCAACGCAACCAAATCAGGGTATGTACGGAACGGCTTCGGAGGGGCAGGGCTAGACAACTTCCATGTTCCAGAAACAAGAAGGCCCGAACGTAATGCCGGACTAAGCCAGCACCAGAGGATCGGGCGCGATTGGAATTAACGCTGCCGTAGCCTGATGACCCTGTCAATGCGTACGTCACAGAAAACGCAGTAAACACTAGGGTTTATGCAGTTTGCGACGATCTGTTGCAGACGATGGCGCGCGCTTGTGAGCAGCCTAAAACAGAGCGCTGCGGATTGTTGTCAGGCCATTCCGAGATAGCGGTAGGGATATTCTCTGCGTGCCTGATGCTAGTGATTGTTAGGGAGAGCGCTGAGCAAAGGGCTTTCGAAAGTTGCAGGAACGGGGTCCCTCTCCCACCGCCTCTCCGTCATCGGAGGTGGCAAATGACCGATCAACCAGAACTCAAAACCATCGGACTAACACCTGCCATTTACTGCTCCGATCAACCGCTTTTCCATGTCACTCGCGGCGTTCCGCTCGGCGATGCGTTAGCCATGGCTTCTGATTTCCTGTTTCTCGCCAAAAAGCTGACCGAAGATGCTGCTTACGACAGGGACACCGACCGCCACGCTTGGGCCGCGCATTATTTGACGGCGATGAGTAAGGCGGTGGTTGATGATGCGGTGAAGGTGCTTAGGCGGGATGGTTCTGATGCCAGTCGGTAAGGCATAAGACCTGCGGGAGCCAACTGCTTGCGATGGCGGCAGTGCATTCAGCATTGATGTTGGCTGACCTGACGCTTTCGCGGGCAAGCCCGCTCCCACAGGGACTGCGCTTAACGGACAGGCATTATTAGCCCCGAGATTGTCGGGGCTTTCGATCACTCAGCTCACAGTAAATGCTGATAAATCAGCGTCGAAATCTCCACAATCGAAGTCCTGCCGGTGAATTCAAACTTCACCTTCCCCAACGATGAAAAACAAATCTCCAACTCGGAATCCAACCCACATCAAACCAACGCCCTTCAGCACAGAGCTATCAGTTTGATATCGTGCCTCCATCGCCTCATCTCATCAAAGATGACCAAAGGCGGTTTCAGGGGAATTGTTAACAAGGAAAAGGATTGAATGCAGCTAATCGGCGTGTTGGTGTTTTTCACTGCGACAGTGGGAATGTGGATTGGGGTGGTGAGGAACCGTGGCACCCTGAATCTGTGGCTCGCTAACCTGACGGGTGCCGTGGGTAGTTTTATTGTCGGAATTGCCGTGCTGATTCTGTTCAACAGATGGTTTGTCCCCGGAGGAAACTCGGTACGGGGCGTTGTATTCATTTTCTATACGATGATGGCGGTTTTAGGGGCCTTTGTCGGAACCTGGCTTCTGGTGATCGCCAGGTTCAATCAGTCTGAATCCCCCGTCGTCCGTCATTTGATCGCCGGAGCGTGCGGTGTGTTGGCGGCACTGACCACGGCGGTGTTGTGGGTGATGATCCTTTTCGCCAAGTGAGTGTTTTGACACTCCGCTCATCGCGCTCAAGGATTCCCTGAAAGATACTCAGTGAGCGAACGCCTTTGGCTGCGCTCTTCTAGACTTAATAGGTAGTCGTAGACAGAATCGAACACGTCGCTTTGGTGCAGATGAATCAAAGGCAGCATGGCAAGCTGCCTGTTATGCCCTGAAGAGGTGCGGCAAAGATCGCACCGGGCCCAACAAGATGCCCGCTCAGGGTGCCTGGCCAACGGCCTGAAAATGCCACGATACCGTGACGTGGTGTGACTGCCGCAGCCGACACTTTCGGACAACTGACAACCGCTTGGTTTGTCCGTGATCGTGAGGAATGCTGTATGCCTGATGAGATGTTGCACCTGCCTATGGTCAACAGCCTGTTGGAGCGCCACAAACGCTCCCCCGGCGCACTGTTGCCGATCCTTCATGAGATTCAGGAGGGCATCGGTTACATCCCCGATGCCGCCATTCCCGAGATTGCTCACGCCCTCAACCTGAGTCAGGCCGAGGTTCGCGGGGTGATCAGTTTCTACCATGACTTCCGCACCGCGCCTCCGGCCCGGCATATCCTGCGTCTGTGCCGGGCCGAGTCCTGCCAGAGCCGCGGCGCCGAGCAGCTCGCGGCGCAATTGCGCGAACGTCTGCAAGTGGACGACCACGGCAGCAGTGCCGACGGCAACATCAGTCTGCGCCCGGTGTATTGCCTCGGCGCCTGCGCCTGCTCGCCAGCCCTGGAGCTGGATGGCCAGGTGCATGCGCGGCTCAGCGCCGAGCGTCTGGATGCATTGCTCGATACTTGCCGGGAGGACGCATGATGCCGGCTTTCTATCTGCCCCGTGATTCGCTGGCCCGTGCCGTGGGTGCCGAAGAGGTTGCGGTGGCCCTGATCACCCATGCCCGGGGACGCTTTGCGCCTCTGGAGTTGCAACGCACCAGTTCTCGCGGCCTGTACTGGCTGGAACCGCTGCTGGAAGTGGACAGCCCACAAGGCCGTATCGGCTTCGGTCCGCTGACCGCGGCCGATGTGCCGTCGGTGCTCGATGCGCTGCAAGGCGAGTCGTCCGACCATCCGCTGGCCTTGGGGCTGGTGGAAGAGTTGCCTTATCTAAAGACTCAACAACGCCTGCTGTTTGCCCGCGCCGGCATTACCCAGCCGCTGTCCCTGGAGGATTACCGGGCTCACGGCGGCTTTGAGGGCTTGACCCAGGCCATCGCCCTGGGCGGCGAGCAGACCGCGACTGCAGTATTCGATTCGGGCCTGCGTGGCCGTGGCGGCGCGGCGTTCCCGGCCGGGATCAAATGGCGCACGGTGCGCGGCACTCAGGCTGCACAGAAATACATCGTGTGCAACGCCGACGAAGGCGACTCCGGCACCTTCGCCGACCGCATGTTGATGGAAGGCGACCCCTTCCTGCTGATCGAAGGCATGGCCATTGCCGGCATCACCGTCGGCGCCAGCTACGGCTACATCTATGTGCGCTCGGAATATCCACAGGCCGTGACCACCCTACGTGCGGCGCTGGAGATTGCCCGGTCAAACGGTTACCTCGGTGCCAATGTCGGCGGCAGCGGTCTGGCCTTCGATATGGAAGTGCGAGTCGGTGCCGGTGCTTACATCTGCGGCGAGGAAACCGCGCTGCTGGACTCGCTCGAAGGCAAGCGCGGGATTGTCCGCGCCAAGCCGCCGATCCCGGCCTTGCAGGGCCTGTTCGGCCTGCCGACCCTGGTGCACAACGTGCTGACGCTGGCCTCGGTGCCAATGATTATGGCCAAGGGCGCGCAGTTCTATCGCGATTACGGCATGGGCCGCTCCCTGGGCACCATGCCCTTCCAACTGGCGGGTAATATTCGTCACGGCGGTCTGGTGGAACGGGCCTTTGGCTTGACCCTGCGGGAACTGGTGGAAGACTACGGCGGCGGGACCGCCAGCGGCCGACCGCTGAAGGCCGCCCAGGTTGGCGGCCCTCTCGGCGCCTGGGTGCCACCGTCGCAATTCGACACGCCGTTGGATTACGAAGCGTTCGCCGCCATCGGCGCAATGCTCGGTCACGGTGGTGTGGTGGTGGCTGATGACACGTTGGATATGGCCCACATGGCGCGCTTCGCCATGCAGTTTTGTGCCGAGGAATCCTGTGGCAAATGCACGCCGTGCCGCATCGGCTCGACCCGGGGCGTGGAGGTGATTGACCGCCTGCTGGCCGCGCCTGACCAGAACGGTCGCGATGAGCAGGTGATCATCCTCAAGGACCTGTGCGACACGCTGCAATACGGTTCGCTGTGCGCATTGGGCGGCATGACTTCCTATCCGGTCGTCAGCGCCCTCAAGCACTTCCCCGCCGACTTCGGTCTGCAAGCCTCGGAGGCCGACCAATGATCACCCTCTTCGACCCGAAAACCGACATCGATCTCGGCACTCCAGCCCGCGACAGCCAGGTGCAGATCACCCTGAACATCGACGGCCAAAGCATCACCGTGCCCGAAGGCACCTCAGTGATGCGCGCCGCCGCGCTGCTGGGCACCACCATTCCCAAACTATGTGCCACCGACAGCCTGGAAGCCTTCGGCTCCTGCCGCATGTGTCTGGTGGAGATCGACGGCATGCGTGGCTATCCGGCGTCCTGCACTACGCCGGTCACTGAAGGCATGACCGTGCACACCCAGACACCGAAGCTCGCGACCTTGCGCCGCAACGTCATGGAGCTGTACATCTCCGATCACCCGCTGGATTGCCTGACCTGTTCGGCCAACGGCAACTGCGAGCTGCAAACCGTCGCCGGCCAGGTTGGCCTGCGGGAAGTGCGTTACGGCTATGAAGGCGACAACCATCTGGCCGACGTGAAGGACACGTCCAACCCCTACTTCGACTACGACCCGAGCAAGTGCATCGTCTGCAACCGCTGCGTGCGTGCCTGCGAAGAAACACAGGGCACCTTTGCTCTGACCATTACCGGGCGCGGTTTCGAATCCCGGGTTGCCGCCGCCGGTGGCGATAACTTCCTCGACTCCGAATGCGTGTCCTGCGGCGCCTGTGTGCAAGCGTGCCCGACCGCGACGCTGATGGAAAAAAGTGTGGTGGAACTGGGTCAACCCGAACACAGCGTGATCACTACCTGTGCCTATTGCGGCGTGGGCTGCTCGTTCCGCGCCGAGATGAAAGGCGACCAGGTCGTACGCATGGTTCCAGACAAGAACGGCCAGGCCAACCACGGCCACTCTTGCGTCAAAGGGCGCTTTGCCTGGGGCTACGCGACCCACCCGGATCGCATCACCAAGCCGATGATCCGCCAGCACATCAACGACCCTTGGCAGGAAGTCAGCTGGGATGAAGCGGTGACCTACGCTGCCAGCGAATTCCGTCGGCTGCAGCAAAAATACGGCCGCGACTCCATTGGTGGCATTACCTCCAGCCGCTGCACCAACGAAGAAACCTACCTGGTGCAAAAACTGGTGCGCGCGGCGTTCGGCAACAACAACGTCGACACCTGTGCGCGGGTCTGCCACTCACCGACCGGTTATGGCCTGAAACAAACATTGGGCGAGTCCGCCGGCACCCAGAGTTTCGACTCGGTGATGCAGGCCGACGTGATCCTGGTGATGGGCGCCAACCCCAGCGACGCGCACCCGGTGTTTGCCTCGCAACTCAAACGCCGTTTGCGTGAAGGTGCGCGGCTGATCGTCATCGACCCGCGCCGCATTGATCTGGTGGACTCGGTGCACGCCCGCGCCGAGTATCACCTGGCGCTGCGCCCCGGCACTAACGTCGCCATGCTCAACGCCTTGGCCCACACGATCATCACCGAAGGCCTGCAAGACCAAGCCTTCATCGACGCGCGTTGCGAGGGCAGCGATTTTGCGCGCTGGAGCGAATTTGTCAGCCGCGCGGAGAACTCGCCGGAAGCCCTTGGCCCTGTCTGCGGCGTCGAACCTGCCGATATCCGTGCCGCCGCTCGTTTGTATGCGACCGGCGGCAACGCCGCGATCTACTACGGCCTGGGCGTCACCGAACACAGCCAGGGCAGTACCGCCGTCATGGGCATCGCCAACCTGGCCATGGCCACCGGCAACATCGGTCGCGAAGGTGTGGGGGTGAACCCGTTGCGTGGGCAGAACAACGTTCAGGGCTCCTGCGACATGGGCTCCTTTCCCCACGAACTGCCCGGTTACCGACACGTCTCCAACGAGGCGGTACGGACTCAGTTCGAACAGGCCTGGAACGTCACACTGCAACCCGATCCGGGCCTGCGCATTCCCAACATGTTCGAGTCGGCACTGGCCGGCAGCTTCAAGGGTCTGTATTGCCAGGGCGAGGACATCGCCCAGAGCGATCCGAATACCCAACACGTCACTGCTGCTCTGTCAGCCATGGAATGCGTGGTGGTGCAGGACATCTTCCTCAACGAGACGGCGAAGTTCGCCCACGTGTTCCTGCCGGGCAGTTCGTTCCTGGAAAAAGACGGCACCTTCACCAACGCCGAGCGACGCATCTCGCGGGTACGCAAGGTCATGGAGCCGTTGGGCGGCAAGGCCGACTGGGAAGGCACCGTGGCCCTGGCCAACGCCTTGGGCTATCCGATGAACTATAAGCATCCGTCGGAAATCATGGATGAAATCGCCAGCCTGACGCCGACGTTCACCAACGTCAGCTACGCCGAACTGGAGCGCCACGGCAGCCTGCAATGGCCGTGTAACGCCGCGGCACCGGACGGCACGCCGACCATGCACATCGAGGAGTTCGTGCGCGGCAAGGGGCGCTTTATGCTCACCGGCTACGTGCCCACCGAGGAAAAGGTCAACAGTCGCTATCCGCTGCTGCTGACCACCGGGCGCATCCTCAGCCAGTACAACGTCGGCGCCCAGACCCGACGTACTGAAAACGTCGCTTGGCACGATGAGGACCGACTGGAAATCCACCCGACCGACGCCGAGAGCCGTGGCATCAACGAAGGTGACTGGGTCGGCATTGGCAGCCGCGCCGGGCAGACCGTACTGCGTGCGCGGATCACCGAACGGGTAGCCCCAGGCGTGGTGTACACCACCTTCCACTTCCCTGAATCGGGGGCCAACGTCATTACCACCGACAACTCCGACTGGGCCACCAACTGTCCGGAGTACAAGGTCACCGCTGTGGAAGTCAGCCGCGTCTACCACCCTTCCGAGTGGCAAAAACGCTATCAGGCATTTAGCGACGAACAACAACGCCTGCTCGACGAACGCCGCCACGCACGCACCGCCGGAACAAAAGCCGAGGTACGCCGATGAGCACTGACAACCTGATCAAAATGGCCAACCAGATCGCCCAATACTTCGCCAGCGAGCCGGATCAGCAACAGGCAGTGCTCGGCGTGCGTAATCATCTGCAGATGTACTGGACTCCCGGCATGCGAAAGGAGTTGCTGGCCTGGCAGACGGCGCATCAGGGGGCAGACTTGCACCCATTGGCACAGGCGGCGGTCAGTGGGGCGGGCTGGGAGGCTTAGGTTTACACGATCCTTGGGGGAGGATTGCTCCTTGGCCTGTTGGCGTAAAACTGTGGCGAGGGAGCTTGCTCCCGTTGGACTGCGCAGCAGTCCTTTCTTTGGGGCCGCTTCGCGACCCAGCGGGAGCAAGCTCCCTCGCCACAGGTTTTTGATCGTTTCGAGGCAAGTCTTTCGGGACTAATGCACGGGCAACACCACCAACGCCTCCAACCCGCCCATCGACCGATTACGCAGTGTCAGCTCGCCTCCGTGTTCCAGCACAATCGCCCGCGCCGCCGACAACCCCAAACCCACACCCCCAGTGCTTTTGTTCCGCGAGCCTTCCATCCGGAAGAACGGCACAAACACTTGTCCAAGGCAGGCATCTGGAATGCCCGGCCCACGATCCAGTATTTTGATCCGCACCTGCCCTGCACCGGGGATCAGTTCAATCCCCGGCTCGCTACCGTACTTGATGGCGTTATCGAGCAAGTTAGTCATCACCCGCTTGAGTCCCAGCGGTCGACCGAAATACACCAGCCGCAACGGCCCACTAAAGGCAACCTCGACTCCCTGATCCCGGTAATCATCAAGCAACGTTTGCAGCAATTCCGCCAAATCAAACTGGGTGGCCGGTTCAAGCCGCGCATCATCACGAAAGAACTCCAGCGCCGAGTTAATCATCGCCTGCATTTCATCCACGTCACGAAACAGCCGTTGCTGTTGCTCGCTGTCTTCGATGAATTCGCCTCGCAAGCGCATCCGCGTCAGGGGAGCGCGCAGGTCGTGGGAGATGGCGGCGAGCATTTGCGTACGGTCGCGGATGAAGTGCTGTAACTGGGCCTGCATGGCGTTGAACGCGAGAATGGCCTGGCGGATTTCGTGGGGACCGAGCGGTTCGATCGGCGGTGCGCGGAAGTCCACGCCGAAACGGCGGGCGCCTTCGGCAAAGCACTGCAAAGGTGTGGCGAGGCGTCGGGTGGCGATCAGCGCGACCAGTGCGGTGGAGATCAGCACCAGAAGAATCACGATCAGGTAGCGTGGCGCTTCGTCCAGGCCCCAGCTGCGCGAAGGCGCGGAGAACATCAGCCATGATGAATCCGATAACTCGATCAGCAGCGCATAGTGCGCGTCCGCCGTGTGCTCCGTCCAGTCGGCCGGTTCATAAGCTTCGATTCGCCGGTCAGGGGCTCTGAGCATCGGCTGCAAGATAGTCGAGCCGATGTCGGACTTCGGATCGTCCACTGCCGGCAGATTGAGATCTTGCCGATCAGGGTGCCAAGTGACAGTGAAGCCGTTCTCGTTGGCGGCTTGTGCCAATGGGTTGCGCAGTGGCGCGGGGGCTGCCTCGATGATGCGGGCGATGGCCGCGGCTTTTTCCAGCAAGCCGATTTCGGTCAGTGGTGGGCGGGCCCAAACCCCGGCCAGTTGGATAAACAACCCGTTGAGCGCCAGTGAAATGAGCATGGCCAGGATGATCGTCAACGCGATCCAGCGCGCAACCGTATCTTGCGGCCAGTCTCGGGCGCGAATCCTCTTCAGCCAGCTCACCGCCGCGTCACGCTGGGTGTGAACAGGTAACCGCCGTTGCGCACGGTGCGAATCATCGCCGGCCGCTTGGTGTCGGACTCGAGTTTGCGTCGCAGGCGGCTGACCTGAACGTCGATGCTGCGATCGAACGCGTCATGGCAATGTCCGCGCGCCAGGTCCAGCAATTGCTCGCGGGTGAGAATGCGCTGCGGGTGTTCGACGAAGACCAGCAGCAGGTCAAACTCACCGGCTGACAGCGGGATCATCACGTTGTCCGGCGAGCGAAGTTCACGGCGGGTGACGTCCAGGTGCCAGTCGGCGAAGTCGATCAACGGCCGTGGCCGTTCCTGCGACACCGGACGACGCTCTTCCACGCGACGCAACACAGCGCGCACTCGGGCCAGCAGTTCACGGGCGTCGAAGGGTTTGGTCAGATAATCGTCGGCGCCCAGTTCCAGGCCGACCACCCGGTCACTGAGTTCACCCATGGCGGTCAGCATGATCACCGGTATTGCGTGTCGAATCCGCAGTTGCTGACAAAGGATCAACCCGCTGTCGCCGGGCAACATCACGTCAAGAATGATCAGGTCTGGCGGCTGGTGCTCGATGGCTGCCCACAGCGATGCGCCGTCTGTGGCGACCTCGACGCTGTAGCCGTGTTGCACGAAGAATTTTTTCAGTAGATCGAGGACTTCAAGGTCGTCGTCCACAATTAAAAGGCTGTTCACCGAAGGTCACTTAAGGCGCGAATGGAACCGCCATCTAAAACCATTCATGGCCGCGCGTCATATATTTCAATCGTGCAACAAAACGTCATCGCCGCAATAAACCAGACATCTTTGCGCAAGGCACGGGGCTCAGCATCTCGGCGAATTCCTCCCGAGACTTGCATCCATGTTGCCTTTCAAGTGTGCTCCCTGGCTGGCCCGCAACACCTCAATTGCCGTGTTGGCCGCAGGGCTAACGGGTTGCAGCAGCCAGCCGCCGCCCAACACCGACGTGGCCTGCGTCGACATCTCCTATTCGGTGTACGACCCCGCGGAACCGTTCAATCGCGCAGTCTTCGCTTTTAACCGGACGGTCGACGACTACGCCCTGGCGCCGGTCGCTCGCGGCTACCGCTACTTGCCAGATTTTTTCCAAACCGGTGTGCATAACTTTGTGGCGAACTTCGGCGAGCCGAAGGTGTTTATCAATGACCTGCTGCAAGGCAACCCGATGCGCTCGGTCAATACCCTGGGGCGTTTCGCGCTCAACACCACGGTCGGGGTAGTGGGTTTGATCGACGTCTCCGGCATGGCCGGTATTGCGCGCCACGACGCGGACTTCGGCCAGACTTTCGGCGTGTGGGGCATCGGCAATGGTCCAATCGTCGAGCTGCCATTGTTCGGGACCTCCAACAGTCGCGACGCCGCCGGGCGCGTGCTCGGCTTTGTGGTCGATCCGTTCGGCAGCAATAGCGATACCGTGGAGATGCTGTCCACTATCAACACTGTTGGCGGCATCGTCGATGGCCGGGCAGAAGCATTACCGCTGACCGATAGCCTGCAAAAACTGCCGGACTATTACAGCGCGTTGCGCAATGTGGTGGCCGAGCATCGCGCTGCTTACGTGGCCGATGGCAAACAAGGCTCGCCAGAAAACACCACCCCCCCTCAATGCACAGGAGCACCGGCTGATGGTTTCTGAAAACAATAGCCTGACTTTGCAGCAACGAGTGATCCGGGAAGACCCGGCCAATCTGCGCTGTCGGGAAATTACCCTGCGCCTGTCAGCGGACTGTCGCCAACTGGTGCTCACCCGCTACACAGAACACTACGGCCCGGCGCTGGTGCGCTGGATAGAACGCAGCCATACGGTGTCGGTGGCCGAGCTGTTTCGTTGGCTCGTGGCCAATGGTGAGGCGGGGGTCATGAGAGCGAGCAGCCAGCCGCGGTCTTGATTTCAGGGGGATGATACGGAGGAATGGAAGTCTTCCGGTCGTCATCCCGCCGTTTATGCCAGGCCAAGTGCAACGCAAACCCCTCCATCGCAATCGGTGGTTCCACGGTATGCCGCGCCTTGGCAATAAACACTGACGGGACAGCAGCGCAACCAGACCGGAGCGGTCCGATGATGCTGTACGAACTTTCCTGCGGGCAAAACAAAACCCCTACCTGCATACGCAGATAGGGGTTTTGGAATTTAATCTTGACGATGACCTACTCTCACATGGGGAAACCCCACACTACCATCGGCGATGCATCGTTTCACTGCTGAGTTCGGGATGGGATCAGGTGGTTCCAATGCTCTATGGTCGTCAAGAAATTCGGTAGCCAGCTCGTGTTCTCTTGCGAGGTCACGCTCCAGCGAATGGGTATGCGATAGTTTGTGTGTTTGTTTCTCGAACTTTCGGTTCGTTTCGTCTTCACACACCGCAATCTGGTGCCTCTTCAGGTCAGCAAATTGCTTGGGTGTTATATGGTCAAGCCTCACGGGCAATTAGTATTGGTTAGCTCAACGCCTCACAGCGCTTACACACCCAACCTATCAACGTCGTAGTCTTCGACGGCCCTTCAGGGGACTCAAGGTCCCAGTGAGATCTCATCTTGAGGCTAGTTTCCCGCTTAGATGCTTTCAGCGGTTATCTATTCCGAACATAGCTACCCGGCAATGCCACTGGCGTGACAACCGGAACACCAGAGGTTCGTCCACTCCGGTCCTCTCGTACTAGGAGCAGCCCCTCTCAAATCTCAAACGTCCACGGCAGATAGGGACCGAACTGTCTCACGACGTTCTAAACCCAGCTCGCGTACCACTTTAAATGGCGAACAGCCATACCCTTGGGACCGGCTTCAGCCCCAGGATGTGATGAGCCGACATCGAGGTGCCAAACACCGCCGTCGATATGAACTCTTGGGCGGTATCAGCCTGTTATCCCCGGAGTACCTTTTATCCGTTGAGCGATGGCCCTTCCATACAGAACCACCGGATCACTAAGACCTACTTTCGTACCTGCTCGACGTGTCTGTCTCGCAGTCAAGCGCGCTTTTGCCTTTATACTCTACGACCGATTTCCGACCGGTCTGAGCGCACCTTCGTACTCCTCCGTTACTCTTTAGGAGGAGACCGCCCCAGTCAAACTACCCACCATACACTGTCCTCGATCCGGATAACGGACCTGAGTTAGAACCTCAAAGTTGCCAGGGTGGTATTTCAAGGTTGGCTCCACGCGAACTGGCGTCCACGCTTCAAAGCCTCCCACCTATCCTACACAAGCAAATTCAAAGTCCAGTGCAAAGCTATAGTAAAGGTTCACGGGGTCTTTCCGTCTAGCCGCGGATACACTGCATCTTCACAGCGATTTCAATTTCACTGAGTCTCGGGTGGAGACAGCGCCGCCATCGTTACGCCATTCGTGCAGGTCGGAACTTACCCGACAAGGAATTTCGCTACCTTAGGACCGTTATAGTTACGGCCGCCGTTTACCGGGGCTTCGATCAAGAGCTTCGCGTTAGCTAACCCCATCAATTAACCTTCCGGCACCGGGCAGGCGTCACACCCTATACGTCCACTTTCGTGTTTGCAGAGTGCTGTGTTTTTAATAAACAGTCGCAGCGGCCTGGTATCTTCGACCGGCGTGGGCTTACGCAGTAAATGCTTCACCCTCACCGGCGCACCTTCTCCCGAAGTTACGGTGCCATTTTGCCTAGTTCCTTCACCCGAGTTCTCTCAAGCGCCTTGGTATTCTCTACCCAACCACCTGTGTCGGTTTGGGGTACGGTTCCTGGTTACCTGAAGCTTAGAAGCTTTTCTTGGAAGCATGGCATCAACCACTTCGTGTTCTAAAAGAACACTCGTCATCAGCTCTCGGCCTTAGAATCCCGGATTTACCTAAGATTCCAGCCTACCACCTTAAACTTGGACAACCAACGCCAAGCTGGCCTAGCCTTCTCCGTCCCTCCATCGCAATAACCAGAAGTACAGGAATATTAACCTGTTTTCCATCGACTACGCTTTTCAGCCTCGCCTTAGGGACCGACTAACCCTGCGTCGATTAACGTTGCGCAGGAAACCTTGGTCTTTCGGCGTGGGTGTTTTTCACACCCATTGTCGTTACTCATGTCAGCATTCGCACTTCTGATACCTCCAGCAAGCTTCTCAACTCACCTTCACAGGCTTACAGAACGCTCCTCTACGCATCACCTAAGTGATACCCGTAGCTTCGGTGTATGGTTTGAGCCCCGTTACATCTTCCGCGCAGGCCGACTCGACTAGTGAGCTATTACGCTTTCTTTAAAGGGTGGCTGCTTCTAAGCCAACCTCCTAGCTGTCTAAGCCTTCCCACATCGTTTCCCACTTAACCATAACTTTGGGACCTTAGCTGACGGTCTGGGTTGTTTCCCTTTTCACGACGGACGTTAGCACCCGCCGTGTGTCTCCCATGCTCGGCACTTGTAGGTATTCGGAGTTTGCATCGGTTTGGTAAGTCGGGATGACCCCCTAGCCGAAACAGTGCTCTACCCCCTACAGTGATACATGAGGCGCTACCTAAATAGCTTTCGAGGAGAACCAGCTATCTCCGAGCTTGATTAGCCTTTCACTCCGATCCACAGGTCATCCGCTAACTTTTCAACGGTAGTCGGTTCGGTCCTCCAGTTAGTGTTACCCAACCTTCAACCTGCCCATGGATAGATCGCCCGGTTTCGGGTCTATTCCCAGCGACTAGACGCCCTATTAAGACTCGCTTTCGCTACGCCTCCCCTATTCGGTTAAGCTCGCCACTGAAAATAAGTCGCTGACCCATTATACAAAAGGTACGCAGTCACCCAACAATGTGGGCTCCCACTGCTTGTACGCATACGGTTTCAGGATCTATTTCACTCCCCTCTCCGGGGTTCTTTTCGCCTTTCCCTCACGGTACTAGTTCACTATCGGTCAGTCAGTAGTATTTAGCCTTGGAGGATGGTCCCCCCATATTCAGACAAAGTTTCTCGTGCTCCGTCCTACTCGATTTCATGGCCAAGAGATTTTCGCGTACAGGGCTATCACCCACTATGGCCGCACTTTCCAGAGCGTTCCGCTAATCTCAAAGCCACTTAAGGGCTAGTCCCCGTTCGCTCGCCACTACTAAGGGAATCTCGGTTGATTTCTTTTCCTCAGGGTACTTAGATGTTTCAGTTCCCCTGGTTCGCTTCTTAAGCCTATGTATTCAGCTTAAGATACCTAACTTATGTTAGGTGGGTTCCCCCATTCAGACATCTCCGGATCAAAGTCTGTTTGCCGACTCCCCGAAGCTTTTCGCAGGCTACCACGTCTTTCATCGCCTCTGACTGCCAAGGCATCCACCGTATGCGCTTCTTCACTTGACCATATAACCCCAAGCAATCTGGTTATACTGTGAAGACGACATTCGCCGAAAATTCGCGATTAAACTCACAAATTTTACCTTAGCCTGATCACCACCAGTGAAAGTGGCCATCAGTCTATCTTTCTATCACATACCCAAATTTTTAAAGAACGATCTAATCAAAGACTAGAAATCAACATTCACCATCGTCACGATGGAATGCTCATTTCTAAGCTTTCAACAAACAGAAGCAGTAGTGGTGGAGCCAAACGGGATCGAACCGTTGACCTCCTGCGTGCAAGGCAGGCGCTCTCCCAGCTGAGCTATGGCCCCGTATTTCTACAGGCGTTTCCCACACAAAATTGGTGGGTCTGGGCAGATTCGAACTGCCGACCTCACCCTTATCAGGGGTGCGCTCTAACCAACTGAGCTACAGACCCAATTTCGGGCTGCTTCTTATCGTCTTCTTCAATGAATCAAGCAATTCGTGTGGGAACTTATGGAGCAGCTGATGTCGTCGATTAAGGAGGTGATCCAGCCGCAGGTTCCCCTACGGCTACCTTGTTACGACTTCACCCCAGTCATGAATCACACCGTGGTAACCGTCCTCCCGAAGGTTAGACTAGCTACTTCTGGTGCAACCCACTCCCATGGTGTGACGGGCGGTGTGTACAAGGCCCGGGAACGTATTCACCGCGACATTCTGATTCGCGATTACTAGCGATTCCGACTTCACGCAGTCGAGTTGCAGACTGCGATCCGGACTACGATCGGTTTTATGGGATTAGCTCCACCTCGCGGCTTGGCAACCCTCTGTACCGACCATTGTAGCACGTGTGTAGCCCAGGCCGTAAGGGCCATGATGACTTGACGTCATCCCCACCTTCCTCCGGTTTGTCACCGGCAGTCTCCTTAGAGTGCCCACCATTACGTGCTGGTAACTAAGGACAAGGGTTGCGCTCGTTACGGGACTTAACCCAACATCTCACGACACGAGCTGACGACAGCCATGCAGCACCTGTCTCAATGTTCCCGAAGGCACCAATCCATCTCTGGAAAGTTCATTGGATGTCAAGGCCTGGTAAGGTTCTTCGCGTTGCTTCGAATTAAACCACATGCTCCACCGCTTGTGCGGGCCCCCGTCAATTCATTTGAGTTTTAACCTTGCGGCCGTACTCCCCAGGCGGTCAACTTAATGCGTTAGCTGCGCCACTAAGAGCTCAAGGCTCCCAACGGCTAGTTGACATCGTTTACGGCGTGGACTACCAGGGTATCTAATCCTGTTTGCTCCCCACGCTTTCGCACCTCAGTGTCAGTATCAGTCCAGGTGGTCGCCTTCGCCACTGGTGTTCCTTCCTATATCTACGCATTTCACCGCTACACAGGAAATTCCACCACCCTCTACCATACTCTAGCTCGTCAGTTTTGAATGCAGTTCCCAGGTTGAGCCCGGGGATTTCACATCCAACTTAACGAACCACCTACGCGCGCTTTACGCCCAGTAATTCCGATTAACGCTTGCACCCTCTGTATTACCGCGGCTGCTGGCACAGAGTTAGCCGGTGCTTATTCTGTCGGTAACGTCAAAACAATTACGTATTAGGTAACTGCCCTTCCTCCCAACTTAAAGTGCTTTACAATCCGAAGACCTTCTTCACACACGCGGCATGGCTGGATCAGGCTTTCGCCCATTGTCCAATATTCCCCACTGCTGCCTCCCGTAGGAGTCTGGACCGTGTCTCAGTTCCAGTGTGACTGATCATCCTCTCAGACCAGTTACGGATCGTCGCCTTGGTGAGCCATTACCTCACCAACTAGCTAATCCGACCTAGGCTCATCTGATAGCGCAAGGCCCGAAGGTCCCCTGCTTTCTCCCGTAGGACGTATGCGGTATTAGCGTCCGTTTCCGAGCGTTATCCCCCACTACCAGGCAGATTCCTAGGCATTACTCACCCGTCCGCCGCTCGCCACCAGGTACAAGTACCCGTGCTGCCGCTCGACTTGCATGTGTTAGGCCTGCCGCCAGCGTTCAATCTGAGCCATGATCAAACTCTTCAGTTCAAACATCTTTGGGTTTTTAAGAAACCCTAAACTTGGCTCAGCAATCGTTGGTTACATCTTTGATTTCTCGCGGAGTAACTTGTGATGCTGATAATCTTGTTGACTATCAGTCTGACTCCACAAGCACCCACACGAATTGCTTGATTCAGTTGTTAAAGAGCGGTTGGTTAAGATCTTTCGTCTCAACCGAGGCGCGCATTCTACAGCAGCCTCTGTTGCTGTCAAGCACTAAATTTCAAATTTTCTTCATGAAATTCAACTACTTGCCGCCAACTCAGTTTCAAAGTCCTCGTTAGCGGGAGGCGAATAATACAGTGTTTTATTTGATGGTCAACCACCCGCTGTAATTATTTTTCCCGTACCCATGCGGCTCGGGCCGAGTACCGATTTCTGCCTCTCGCGCAGTCCGGGCTTTCGTCGACAAACCCGCCCTCTTCTCCAGCTGCGCTATGATCGCGCGCACTTCTGCACCAAGAGTTTGAACTGGATTTCCATGTCTTTGCCATTAACTGACGATCATCAATCATTGCCACCCGTCCTTGTCGGCCCACTATTGCGGCGCCTGGAACCCACGCGGCTGGTGCTATGGCTGGTGGGCTCGCGGGCGCTGACGCCAATGCTGCGCCTGCAAGGAATCGATATCCGCCTCAGCGTGGATCAATGCACGATCATTCCCGTCGGCACTCATGCCTTCGTTCATTTAATAGATGTACCACTGAACACCGCCCTGCCCTGCGACACATTGATCGAATACGACCTGCTGATCACTGAAGCGAATGGCGCGCAGTCGGGCATCGCCGAGTGGGCACCCCACCTACTATATGGCGGAGCACGTTGCCCGAATTTCGTGTTGCGCTCGCGGATCGATCAGTTGCTGCATGGCTCCTGCCGTAAACCTCACCATCCAGCGGCCGACGGCCTGCTGTGCGTCGACCGGTTGCTGGAATCCGAGCCGGACGCTTGCAAGCGCCCCGCACTATTAATGATGAGCGGCGATCAGGTGTATGCGGATGATGTTGCGGGTCCGATGTTGCGGGCAATTCATGCCTTGATCGAGCGTCTGGGGCTGTTCGACGAACACCTCGACGGCGCAGTGGTCAGCGACAGCGCCAAACTCTATGAACACCCGGCCAGTTACTACCATCGTGCGGATTTGTTACCGGCGCTTGAGAGCAACGAAACCCTGCGCGAACGATTTTTCGGTGGAGCGCGTAAGCCGATTTTTACCAGTAGCAGCGCCGACAACCATCTAGTGACCTTCGCCGAGGTCATGGCCATGTACCTATTAGTATGGTCACCAACATCCTGGACACTGATCGCGCCTCAACCACCGGCACTGACGCCCGAACGACGCAAGCGCTATGCCCTGGAGCAGACGCGCATCGATGAGTTCAAGAAAGGGTTGGGTGGTGTTGGGCGAGCGATGGCACATCTGCCGTGCCTGATGATTTTCGACGACCACGATATTACCGATGACTGGAATCTTTCCGCGCAATGGGAGGAAACGGCCTACGGCCACCCGTTCTCCAAGCGCATCATCGGTAACGCGCTGCTCGCTTATATGTTGTGTCAGGGTTGGGGCAACAACCCGGACGCATTTGCCGGCATGCTGGAAAAAACCCGTTTATTGAGCGCCACGGGGCAAGACCATTACCTCGACAGCGACGTCCAGGATGGCTTGATCGATGAGCTGCTGAGCTTTCAGAAGTGGCATTACGTGCTGCCCACCCGCCCGGCGCTGGTGGTGCTCGACACCCGCACCCGGCGCTGGCGCAGCGAGATGAACCTCAAGCAACCGTCGGGTCTGCTGGACTGGGAAGCGCTCAGCGAGCTGCAACAGGATTTGCTCGATCATCCCTCGGCGATCATCGTTTCGCCGGCGCCGATTTTCGGCGTCAAACTGATCGAAACCGTGCAACGGGTGTTTAGCTGGTGCGGCTATCCGCTGCTGGTGGACGCCGAAAACTGGATGGCCCATCGCGGCGCGGCCCAAGTGATCCTGAACATTTTCCGACACTCCCGCACACCCGGTAACTACGTGGTGCTGTCCGGTGATGTGCATTATTCCTTTGTCTACGAAGTATTGATCCGACACCGCAAGGCCGGCCCACGAATCTGGCAGATCACCAGCAGCGGCATCAAAAACGAATTCCCGCCCGCCCTGCTCGAATGGTTCGACCGTCTCAACCGCTGGCTCTACTCGCCCCGCTCGCCGCTGAACTCGCTGACCAAGCGCCGGCGCATGCGCATTGTTCCGCACATTCCCGAACACGCCGAAGCGGGTGAACGGCTGTGGAACTCGGCAGGGATCGGCCAAGTGTTCTTCAATGAAAAGGGCCAGCCGCAGGATATTTATCAATTCAATGCGGATGGATCGCCGAAGACGCGGATGATTGCGCCTGAAATTTCCGAAACGGTTGAATGACTTTGCCCGAGTTACCATGAGCCATTATTGCCTGCACACCATGAACCTCACCCGAACCCTGATCATCGGCAATTCCGGCTCGGGCAAGAGTTGGCTGGCCAAACGACTGGCCGACCGCCTACAAGCGCCCTGGATCGATCTCGACCTGATTCACTGGGTATCTGATGAACACAGCATCGCCCGTCCCCGCGCCGAAGCCTTGGGCATGGCTCGGGTGGCGGCGAGCAAGGAGCACTGGGTTATCGAGGGTGTTTACGACTGGATAGTCAGCGAACTTGTTGAGCAGGCCACAGCACTGATCTGGCTGTGTCTGGAGGACGACGACTGCGTGAACAACATTCGCCAGCGAGAAGCGAAGCGGAACGAGGATGAGTTGCTGATGGCGTTACTGGAATGGGCCGGTAGCTATCGAACTCGTGAAGGTTCCAGTGGATTTGCCGCGCATCAGCGTTTGTTTGATGAGTTTAGCGGTTCAAAACTTCAACTGATGAGCCAGGCTGAAGTCACGGCTTTCGTTACTCCACTCAGGGAGACGCCGATTCTGTAGGGGAAACGGCGACTATCCAGAAGATGTCAGGCGGCTTTCACCGTCCGCCCCACCCCTCTGACAATCATTTCCACCTCCCGCTCATCAATAGTCAACGGCGGCAGCAGGCGAATGGTCTTGCCCCGCGTCACGTTGATCAGCAAGCCGTGATCACGGGCTGCAATCAGGGTCAGGTCGCGAATCGGCTGCTTGAGTTCGATGCCGATCATCAAGCCCTGGCCACGAATCGCCAGGACGTTGGGGTCATCGGCCAATTCGATGCGCAATCTGGCGAGCAAGCGTTCGCCCTGAAGTCTGGCGTTTTCCAGTAGGTCTTGTTCTTCAATAATCTCCAGCACAGTGCACCCCACCCGGCACGCCAGTGGATTGCCGCCGAACGTGCTGCCGTGGCTGCCGGGGGTAAACAGGTCGGCTGCTTTGCCCCGGGCCAGACAGGCACCAATTGGAATTCCATTGCCCAGGCCTTTGGCCAGGGTCATGACGTCCGGGATGATGCCTTCGTGCTGGAACGCAAACCATTGGCCGGTACGGCCGATGCCAGTCTGGATCTCGTCGAGCACCAGCAGCCAGGCTCGCCGGTTGCACAGTTCGCGCACCGCTTTGAGATATCCGTGCGGCGCCACTTGCACACCGCTTTCGCCCTGAATCGGCTCCATCAGAATCGCCACGATGCGCGGGCCGTGGGCTTCTTGCACCGCCTCCAGCGCCGCGAGGTCGCCGAACGGCACTTTAATGAAATTCCCCGGCAATTCGTTAAACCCCAACCTCACCGCCGGGCCGTCACTGGCGGACAAGGTGCCAAGAGTACGGCCGTGAAAGGCGTTTTCCATGACCACCACCAGCGGTTGCTCGATGCCTTTGTGCCAGCCGTAAAGCCGCGCGAGTTTCAGCGCTGTTTCGTTGGCTTCGGCACCGGAGTTGTTGAAGAACGCCCGATCCATGCCCGACAGCCGAACCAGTTTCTGCGCCAGTCGCTGTTGCCAGTCGATGCTGTATAGGTTGGATGTATGCAACAGCAGCCCAGCCTGCTCGCTGATGGCCGCCACAATTCGCGGATGGGAATGGCCGACGTTGGTCACCGCCACGCCCGCCACCGCGTCCAGATATTCGCGACCGGCCTGGTCCCACAAGCGCGTGCCCAGGCCTTTGTTGAAACTCAGGGCCAAGGGTTGGTAAGTGCTCATCAGGCAGGCGGCGGTCATGACATCAAACTCCATTAATAGTCGGTGTTTTTGCAGTATGGTTAGCCACCTGAGCTGGATAAACATTGCAACACTTCAATCATTTTAAAGCAGAGCTTGATAATGGATCTGTTCCAGGCAATGACCGTTTACGTAAGAGTGGTGGAAGCCGGCAGCATGACCGCCGCCGCTCTGCAGTGCGAAATGTCGACGACCATGGTCGGCAATCATCTTCGGGCCCTGGAGCAACGCCTGGGTGTGCGCCTGCTCAACCGTACGACACGACGCCAGCGGCTGACAGAATTCGGCACGGCGTACTATCAACGTTGTCTCGAGGTATTGGGGTTGGTGGCCGACTCCGAACGCCTGGCCGAACAGACCCTCGACGAGCCGAGCGGCACCCTGCGCATCACTGCACCGCTGACCTTCGGCACCGAACGGCTGGCGCCGGCCCTGAGCGAATTCGCCCTGCGTTGTCCGCAGGTCAAACTCGACGTCGTCTTGACCAACCAGCGCCTGGATCTGCTCGACAACGGTTTCGACGTAGCGATTCGCTTGGGCACTACCGAGCTGTCCAACATGATCGCCCGCCCGCTCATCGACTACACGATGACCCTGTGCGCATCGAAGGACTATCTGGCACGTCGAGGCACTCCGCAAAAACCCACCGACCTGCAACACCATGACTGCCTGGCCTTCGCCTACCCGGCCGGAGATGACTGGCACTCGGTAGCCAAACAATGGCGCCTGAGGGGGCCCGAAGGCGAGGTCATGGTGGCGGTCAGTGGACCAATGCTGATCAACAGCTCGGCAGGGCTGCATCAAGCGGCGCGAACCGGTATGGGCATCGTGATGGTGCCCGATGCATTGGTGGAGCAAGACCTTCAGGATGGAAAACTGGTGGCCTTGATGCAGGACTACCAATTGCCGAGTCGGCCAATGAACCTGGTGTACGCCCAGGACCGCTACCGCTTGCCGAAATTGCGCAGCTTCGTCGACTTTGCGCTGCAGAGGTGGGGCAAGCATTAGGGGGCGTTCTCAATTAGTTTCCCCACCGCGCCGGGTCTGCTGTTGTGTAGGGCAAGGCGCGAGAAGCGTGGTTTGGTCATTCCAAATAAGCTTCGAGCAACGCAGCCCTGCACAACAGCAGGCCCGGCCCTTCGGGTTGTGCCTTAAAGCGGGCCAAGCTGCGTTGCAGGCCTTGGAAAGGGAACAACCATTCCCAGCGGCCTGCGCCTTGCCTGGCCCGCTTTAAGGCGACAACGCGGCGGGGAAACTAATTGAGAACGCCCCCTAGCAGGCGCAACACCCCATGAACTAATCTCCTCGACTGGCGAGTCACGTTGATATCAGTTCGGCAGGGAGACCGATGATGGGTGAGGCATCGAATATCGAGCCGTTGAAGTTCAATCTGTCAGATTTTAACGAAGACATGCTGCACACCATTCTGGAACTGGTCAGCGATGGCATCTGGGACTGGAACGCCAACACCGGGTTCGTCTACCGCAACCCAGGGTGGTACGAGATGCTCGGCTATCCGCCTCACTCCCTGGATAACAACGTACTGACCTGGGAAAACGTGATCCACCCCGACGATTATTCACAGGTCATGGCGCTGTTTGATGACTACCTGAATCAGCGCGCACCCGGTTATCAAGCCGAGTATCGCTGCCGCATGCGGGATGGCACTTATACCTGGATCGAAGATCGCGGCTATGTGCTGGCACGCAATACGGACGGCTCAGTGGCACGAATGGTCGGCGCGCACCGCAGTATCGAAGACAAAAAACGCCTGTTCGAAGAAATGGAACGGCGTAATCAATCCCTCGAAGCCATCGTCGAAGAACGCACCCGTGAGTTGTCTCGGGTCAATCAGCAGTTGCAGATTCAACTCGAAGAGAATCGCAAACTGGCAGAAACCGATGTGCTGACCTCCATCGCCAATCGCTATCGACTGGAAAAAGCCCTGCCCCAGGAATGCGACCGCGCCCAACGCTTTCGCCAGCCGCTCTCGCTGATCGCCATGGACATCGATGACTTCAAGAACATAAACGATCACTACGGCCACGCCCTGGGTGATGCGGCGTTGGTACAGGTGATCGAGAGCGTGAAGCACTGCGTGCGCGAAGGCGATCTGTTGGCGCGTTGGGGCGGTGACGAGTTCATCATGATCCTGCCCAATACTTCGTTGGCCGACGCCAGGTCACTCGCTGAAAAAATCCGTCATGGCCTGTCGAATCTTCTGCCGGTCGGGGACTATCAAGTCACCATGAGTTTTGGCGTGGTGCAACGTTTTGAAGAAGAACAACAAACCGGCTTGCTGGCCAGGGCCGATCAGGCGCTGTATCGGGCCAAGATCGCAGGCAAGAATGTGATTTCGGGATGAGTACACCCGTGCTTATCCGTGATGTTCGGCCCTCGGACGTGGAATCCGTGCGACTTTTTCTTGGCGAGAATGGCTGGGCTCACCGCACCGGTTCATCTGAGCATTTCGCGCAGTTGATCGCTAATTCCCAACGTACAGCGCTTGCGATAAAGGACTCCCACATCGTCGGGTTTGCCCGTGGTATCACCGACGATTTGTCCAATGGTTATCTGTCGATGGTTGTCGTGTGCGGACAAACTCGACGTGAAGGCATCGGTCGCCTGCTGGTTGAGCACGTCATGGGCGACAACACCGCCATTACCTGGGTTCTGCGAGCTGGCCGTGAAGGCGCTTCGGATTTCTTTTCAAAGCTGGGCTTTGAAACGTCGACCATTGCGATGGAACGCTCACGCTTGAAGTAGCCAATGCACTATTGGCCAGCCTTCACCAATACCGGCTTCTCCTGATACCGATCCGGATACAGCTGCTTCAACTGCGCCACCTTCGGCAGGTCATTGATCACGATGTAGGGATACGTCGGATGCTCGGTCAGGAAGTCCTGATGCTCCTCTTCCGCCGGATAGAAGCCGTTGTAGGTTTCCAGTTTAGTGACGATGGGTTTGTTGAACGAATGGGCGGCGTCGAGTTGCGCGATATAGGCCTGGGCGACACGTTGCTGTTCAGCGCTTTTCAGGAAAAGCGCCGATCGATACTGGGTGCCGCGGTCCGGCCCCTGGCGGTTGAGTTCGGTGGGGTTGTGGGCCACCGAGAAATAGATCTGCAACAGGCTGCCATAACTGATTTGAGTAGGATCGAAGGTGACTTCGACGGCCTCCGCATGACCGGTATCGCCATTGCTGACCCGCTCATACTGAGCGGTGTCAGCGGTGCCGCCCGCATAACCGGAGACGGCATTCTTCACCCCTTTGACGTGTTGAAATACCCCTTGGACGCCCCAGAAGCAACCGCCCGCAAAAATAGCCGTTTCACTGCGCGCTTGAGTGTTCTCGTCGAGGGTTGGTGGCGGAATGATGACCGCCTCTTCGGTGCCTCCGAAAGAGAACGCTGCGCACTGACCGATAACACTGGCGGCGACCAATCCCAGCAGGGTGCGACGCCAGTTGAATGAGGTTTTCATGGGCTGTCTCCTGAATGAATGAGGCTATCAACCGAACGTGAACGCATATGCCGACACACCGGGATCGAGAAACTCAATGCTAAATGTCCGGTCCTTTACGCCTGCGGTCTGGCGTACCAGTTGATACAACCGCTGCTCGGTGACGCTGCCGCTGCCATCGGGCGCCACGTCGACACCGTGGGCATCACCTGGGGGCTTGCCGTCAATCAACACTTTGAAACGCACCGGTTTGCCATCAGCACCTGGGCCCAATACCAAATGCAGATCGCGAGCGTGGAAGCGGTAGACGATACGACTGGCCGGGGCGTTCGAAACGGCCCGCTCCGGACCGACAGTCCACTGCCCATCCAGGCTCCAGCTATTGAGGGCCAGTTGTGATGGTGGGCTATAGGCCGCCAATTTGTCTGGCGCCAGATCGGTTTCAGCAACGAAATGCTCCGCCCGTCGGTAACCGACATAGGTTTCCGGCGATTGCACTTCATTCATGTCCGGGGCGAGCTGGACACCCTCGGCACGAGCATTGATCAGCCCGTCCGCGACCTTCGTGGCGCCCGCTTCACGCAGTAGTTGCTGAATCACTCGCTCCGATTCGGCGTATTTGCCTTCACCAAAGTGGTGATAACGAATGCGCCCCTGAGCATCGGCAAAATAGTGGGCTGGCCAGTATTGGTTGTTGAAAGCACGCCAGACCTTATAGTCGTTATCGATTGCCACCGGATAAGTGATGCCCAGATCTTTCATGGCTTTGGTGACGTTGCCTACATCACGTTCGAAGGCAAACTCGGGTGTATGGACGCCGATCACCACCAAGCCCTGATCGCGATACTTCTCGGCCCAGGCCTTCACATACGGAAGGGTGCGCAGGCAGTTGATGCAGGAGTAAGTCCAGAAATCCACCAGCACAACCTTGCCCTTCAAGGCCTGGGCAGTGAGAGGGGGTGAACTGAGCCATTGCACCGCGCCGTCCAGCGATGGAAGGTTGCCTTCAATCGGCAGTTCGCCCGGTATCTTGGCGGTCATCCTCATGCTGCCGGCGGGTTGATCCCCTCCCCGTGGAATCTGCGACATCATCGCCCCACTGTCGGAGGGCAACTTGTTACCGGCCAATCGGTTTACCAGCGCCTGCTCGATATCGCCAGTGGATGCCGTCGAGACCCGCGCCAGAATCCCGGTATCCAGCCCCAAGACGATCGCCACTACACCGGCCAGCATCGCGCCCCCCAAGCCTCGACGCAGCCACTCGCCTGCGCCTATCGAGCGCTTCATCGCGGCGAAGACTTTACCGCCCAGTAGCAGTGCCGCGGCGAGAGAGGTGGCAGCACCGGCCGCGTAAGCCAGTAGCAACAGGGTGGTGGCGATGTTTGCTCCTTGCAGCGCCGCGCCAGTCAGCAGCAGCCCCAGAATCGGCCCGGCGCAGGGCGCCCAGAGCAGGCCCGTGGCGACACCGATTAGCAACGATGCGCCGGGACGCGGCCGGGTATCGGCGCCCGCGGCTTCCGACAACCGACCACCGGCCGCCACCAATGGACGCGTCAGCCGCTCGGCCAACCGGGGCAGCAACAGCGTCAGCCCGAACAGTGCAACGAACAGCAACGCGAGCCAGCGACCGTACTGATTGACTTGCACCACCCAGCCGCCGCCCACCGCCGCCAACGAGGCGACGAGTGCGAAGGTCAGCGCCATCCCCGCCAGCAGCGGCAAGCCACTTTTCATAAACGGCTGCCCGGTGCGAGCGAAGACAAAGGGCAATACCGGCAGAATGCACGGGCTGACGATCGTCAGCACACCACCGAGATAAGCGAGGACCAGAAGCCACATAACGTCGACCTGCGTGAAGTGAGTGAAAGGAAGTGCCCATGGATTACGCCTGTGGCTTGAAAGTCAGCGCCAGGCCGTTCATGCAGTAGCGCAGACCGGTGGGCTTTGGTCCGTCTTCGAAAACATGACCCAAGTGACCGCCGCAGCGACGGCAGTGGACCTCTTCGCGCAGCACGCCGAAGGAACGGTCCTGACGGGTCGCCACCGCGTTATCCAGTGGTGCCCAGAAGCTCGGCCATCCAGTGCGACTGTCGAACTTGGTGTCGGAAGAAAACAACGGCAGATCACAACCGGCGCAGGCAAAAACGCCCTCCCGATGCTCGTTGTTCAGCGGGCTGCTGTAGGCCCGTTCGGTGCCCTCTTCACGCAGGATCTCGTACTGCTCGGCGCTGAGCATGGCGCGCCATTCGCCGTCGCTGTGGGTCACCTCGAAAACCTCCGCCGCACGGGCCTCATCGATCAGCGCGCCGCTTGCGGAAAATTTTGGCAATACACCGATCACCAGGGCTGCAGCCCCCAGCCCGCCGCTTGCTACGAGAAACTGTCGCCGTGAAAACATGGGCCTTCTCCAAAATTCCAGATGCCTTGCATGGAACACAGCCTAGGCTTGAGTTGATCGCCAAATCCTCACGAGGAGTTAAACAATTCGTGATAACTCAGCCTCAGGAAAACCCGCACAATGTGTTCATTGCGTCACAAAGGATTGAGCTCCATGGAACAGACCAAACGCGTCCTGGTGGTCGAGGACGACCTGCATATCGCCGACCTTATCTGCCTGCATCTTCGCGATGAGCAGTTCGAGGTGGTGCACTGCGCCGACGGCGATGAGGGCATGCGACTGCTGCAGCAAGGAAGCTGGGACGCACTGATCCTCGACCTGATGCTGCCCGGCGTCGACGGCCTCGAAATCTGCCGCCGCGCCCGGGCCATGGCCCGCTACACACCGATCATCATCACCAGCGCGCGCTCCAGCGAAGTGCATCGGATTCTGGGGCTGGAACTCGGCGCCGATGACTATCTGGCCAAACCGTTTTCCATGCTTGAGCTGGTGGCGCGGGTCAAGGCACTGCTGCGACGGGTCGACGCCATGGCCCGCAATCTGAAAATGGACGCCGGAAGCCTGATCATGGACGGCCTTTCCATCGACCCGATCACCCGTGAAGTTACCCTCGATGGCCGTCGCCTCGACCTCACACCACGGGAGTTCGACCTGCTGCACTTCTTCGCCCGCCAGCCTGGCAAAGTCTTCTCGCGCATGGACCTGCTCAATGCGGTGTGGGGCTACAGCCATGAAGGCTACGAACACACGGTCAACACCCACATCAACCGCCTGCGCGCCAAGATCGAAGCCGATCCGGCGCAGCCGGCGCGCATCCTCACGGTGTGGGGCCGTGGCTACAAATTCGCAGCAAGCGGAGAACAGCCATGAGGTTGACCCTGACCCAACGCCTGTCTCTGGTGTTCGCCGTGCTGTTGCTGGTGTGCAGCGGCACCTCGGTATGGATGCAGGTTCGCTCCAACCAGATGCATGAACTGGAAGTGGTGCAAGGCTTGTCGCGGGATCTGGCGCAACACATCGCCCACGACACCGTGCTGATGGACCGCAATGGCCCGATGCCCAATGCCGTGCGTGAACTGTTCAGCCAGCTGATGCTGGTCAATCCCAGTGTCGAGGTCTATCTGCTGGACACCGGCGGCCGAATTGTCGGCAGCGCCGCGCCCGAGGGCCGGATACGCCGGGAGCAGGTCGATCTGGTGCCTATCCAGCGTTTGCTCAAAGGCGAGGCATTGCCGATTCTCGGCGACGATCCGCGCAGCGTCGATGGTCGCAAGGTGTTCAGCGCCGCACCTTTGCGGGTCAACGGTCAGCCGGCCGGTTATCTCTACGTGGTGTTGCTCAGCGAGGAACACGACCGCTTCGCCGAGCGCGGCGCCACCAGCGCGGCGCTCAATACCGCGTTGTGGTCCATCGGGCTGGTGGCGTTGCTGTGCCTGATTGCCGGCCTCACGGCATTTGCCCTGATCACCCGACCATTGCGTCGTTTGACCGAGAAAGTCAGTCAGTTCGATATCAACGGCGTTCCGACCGCTTCGCCCGAACCTGAGCCTGCGCCCGTTGAAAAGGCCGCCAGTCACGATGAAATTGCCGTACTCGACGCGGCCTTTCGGCAGATGCAAGCGCGCCTCGGCGAGCAATGGCGCTCGCTGACCCGCCAGGATCAGGAGCGTCGCGAACTGGTGGCCAACATCTCCCACGACCTGCGCACACCACTGGCCTCGCTGCACGGTTACCTGGAAACCCTGTCGCTCAAGGACGCCACCTTGTCCCCCGCCGACCGCCGCCGCTATCTGGGGATCGCCCTGGATCAGAGCCGCAAGGTTGGCGGTCTGGCGCAATCGTTGCTGGAACTGGTGCGGCTGGAACACGGTTTCGTGCAACCGGTGCTGGAGCGCTTCTCCCTGACCGATCTGGTGCAGGACATTTTTCAGAAATTCGAACTCAATGCCGAAGCACGCCAGATTGAGCTCAAGGCAACCTTCGCGCCCAATGTCGCGGTGGCCTGCGCCGATCTGGGGCTGATCGAACGGGTGCTGACCAACCTGTTCGACAACGCCCTGCGCCATACGCCTCAAGGTGGAGAGATCGAACTCAGCCTACGCTCTCAGGGGGCTTTTATCGAAGTGACCGTCAGCGACACCGGCCCCGGCATCGCCCCCGAGTTGCGCGAAGGTCTGTTCCTGCGTCCGTTCAACATTGGCGGTGCGCGACGCGATGGCGGACTGGGGCTGCGGATCGTGCACCGGATCCTGCAATTGCACGGTCGCGAGATTGAGCTGATCGATGTACCCGGACGCGGCGCGACCTTTCGTTTCTCCTTGCCGGTGGACGAGCAAACGGCGGAGCAATGGATGGCGCGGTCTAAAACCTCTCACCAAAAATACTGACCAGCCACCTGTTCATCCGTGACAACGCAGCGCAGGTCCAATAGAT
Source organism: Pseudomonas wuhanensis (assembly GCF_030687395.1). GTDB lineage: Bacteria > Pseudomonadota > Gammaproteobacteria > Pseudomonadales > Pseudomonadaceae > Aquipseudomonas > Aquipseudomonas wuhanensis. Next base: position 5,486,329 of record NZ_CP117430.1, read on the forward strand.
TAGGCGGCCTGAAAAGGCCTCGTGCTTTCTCGCCTCAATCCAAGTTAAAAGAAGTAGTGAAATTTCAATGTCCGATTCCAATACCGCTGAATCCGTAGTCACCTTGTCGTCCAAAGCGGAATACGAAAACTCCATCAATCTTTCACAGCACGTGCCACAGGCCAAGACCATCAGCGAGATGGTCCTGGACGCTTTTCAATCCACCCGGGAAAGCGACCAGATCCGCGAACTGCGCGCCGCGATTCGCCAGGCTCACGACAGCTTCGATGACGATAAAGCCTACGAATTGATGGGCGAACTCAAGCAATTGAAAGACGCCGAAGCGGCCGACATTGCCGCCCTGGAAGACCTGAGCAGCAAATTCCCGATCAGCCGCATTCTGTCCAGCTTCAAGGACGACCCGGCGTTTCAGGAAATCGTTTATGGCTTGGCGCTGAAAGTGCTGAACCAGACTCACCAGGCGATCAGCAACCCGAGCAGCGGCAAGAGCAAAGCGGCTCGCGCCAAAAAAGAAGTCGAAGTGTTCACCATCAGCAAGGATGGCATCAGCGTCACCCTGCCCCTGCGCACCCCGCGCTCGCGCCTGAACGTTGACCGTGAAGCGCTGGAGTTCCTGGGCTTCACTTTCGTCGGCGAAGGCGATGAAGCCGAGCTGGAAAGCGAAACGTTCCTGGACAATGCCGGGGCCGAGCAAGCGGTCAACCGCAAGAACATCATCACCGCGCTTCAGCAACAAACCGCGTTCGACGGCTACAGCATCGCCGCGCAGTAACGCTAAACGCTGCACATAAAAATCCCCGCCATTCTCTCGAAGGGCGGGGCTTTCTTTACAGCATTCGAAGCTTAAGGCGCGTAAGTCAGCAACAGCTCACTCGGCACTTTAAAATCCAGCGACATCATCACGCTCAACGCAGTAATGGTGAAGATCGAGAACACGAACAGCTTGCGTGCCCAGACCGTGTCATCCACTGCCTTGTAACCGGTCCAGGCCATGTACAGCCAGTACATGCCCATGGCCGCGGCGACGGCGAGGTAGCTCATGCCGGCGTAGCCGCTGAAGGTCAGCATCAAGGTCGCTACGAGGAACGCCAGGATGTAGAGCAGGATGTGCTTCTTGGCCACTTGAATCCCGCGCTTCACCGGCAACACCGGAATCGATGCGGCCAGGTAATCGTTGAAGCGGAAGATCGCGATAGCGTAGGAATGCGGCATCTGCCACAGGCTGAACATCACCAGCAGCGTCAGTGCGGCCATGTCGAAGCTGTTAGTCACAGCCACATAGCCAATCACCGGCGGCATCGCCCCCGACAGACTGCCCACCAGCGTGCCGTGAACCGACTTGCGCTTGAGGTACAGGCTGTAGAAGCCGACGTAGATGACAAAGCCGATCACCGCGAACAAAGCGGCCAAAGGGTTGGCCACTTTGTACAACAATGCAACGCCGAGAACACCCAGGACGGTCGCAAAAGCCAGGGCCAGTTTCAGGGAGATCAAGCCCTGGACCAGCACCCGGTTCTTGGTGCGTTCCATCTTCAGGTCGATGTCGCGGTCGATGCAGTTGTTGAACACGCAACCGGAAGCCACCACCAGGGACGTGCCGATCATCGCAGCCAGGAAGATGGCCAGATCGACATGCCCTTTGGAGGCCAGGAAAAATCCGCCTGCCACAGAAAGCACGTTACCGAAAATGATCCCCGGTTTGGTGATTTGGATAAAGTGCTTAAAGGACATCCGGACTTTCCTCAGTGCGCCATCATGTTGGTGTGGATGCTGAACATGATCCACAGCGACAGGCCGACCAACAGGACGATTACCAGTGCAGCGAAGACCAACGCGATCACGTTGTTACGCTGGGCGGCGGAGCGGTCCAGGTGGAGGAAGTAAACCAGGTGGACGAACACCTGGATCACAGCGAAGGCCAGAACGATCCACAGGGTCATGGCTTTTGGCAGCGATGGGTACATCACCAGGCCAAAAGGAATGACGGTCAGGATCACCGACAGAATGAAACCGATAGCGTAGGACTTGACGCTGCCGTGGCCGGCGTCGTGGCTATCGTGGGAATGAGCGTTAGCCATTTACATAGTCCCCATCAGATAAACAACGGTGAATACGCAGATCCACACCACGTCCAGGAAGTGCCAGAACAGGCTCAGGCAGCTCAGACGGGTCTTGTTGGTCGCCGTCAGGCCGTTTTTCTGCACCTGATACATCATGATCGCCATCCAGATCAGACCGCTGGTCACGTGCAGACCGTGGGTGCCGACCAGGGTAAAGAACCCGGACAGGAAGCCGCTGCGGCTAGGGCCGTAGCCTTCGGCGATCAGGATGTGGAACTCGTTGATCTCCATGGCGATAAAGCCGGCGCCCAACAGGAAGGTCATGGCCAACCAGCCCAGTACCTGGGTTTTCTTGCCCCTGAACAACGCCAGCATGGCGAAGCCGTAGGTGATCGAGCTGAACAGCAGCAGAGCGGTTTCGCCCAGTACGTATGGCAGCTCGAAGATGTCGTGGCCCGACGGGCCACCCGCTACGTTGTTAACCAGTACCGCGTACACCGCGAAGATCGACGCAAACAGAATGCAGTCGGTCATCAGGTAGAGCCAGAAACCGTATACGGTCATCTCGCCCGAGTCGTGGTGATGGTCATCATGCCCATGTCCATCGACATGGGTGTGTCCAGCATTGGTCACTAAGTTCGACATGGTTTAAGCCTGTTCCAACGAGGTTTCAACACGGGTGGCGGTGGCTGGAACTTTCCCGGCCGCTACCAGACGCTTGTGCTGCTCGGCTTCGATGCGCTCGATCACGTCGACCGGCACCATATAGCCTTGATCATCACGCGCAGCGTGGATCACGAAGTACACCACGGTGCCGACCAGACCGACGATGGCCAACCACCAGATGTGCCAGATCATCGCGAAACCGAACACGGTCAACAGAGCACCCATGACCACACCGGTCGCGGTGTTGTTTGGCATGTGGATCGGCTCGTACCGGCTAGGCGCCTGGTACGCGGTGCCGTTTTCCTTGGCTTCGGTGAACGGGTCGATGGTTTCTGCTTTTGGCAGCACGGCAAAGTTGTAGAACGGTGGTGGCGACGAAGTCGACCATTCCAGGGTGTGGGCATTCCACGGGTCGCCGTGTTCGCACATGTTCTCTGGCTTGTTGCGATCGCGCACACTGACGTACAGCTGGATCAGTTGGCAGGCGATACCGACGGCAATCATCACCGCACCGAACATGGCAACGTACAGGTACGGCACCCACTCAGGGTTGGTGGTGGCGTTCAGACGACGGGTCATGCCCATGAAGCCCAGTGCATAGAGCGGCATGAACGCGACGAAGAAGCCCGAGATCCAGAACCAGAACGCTGCCTTGCCCCAACCTTCGTGCAGCTTGAAGCCGAACGCTTTCGGGAAGTAGAAGGCAAAGCCTGCGATGTAACCGAATACCGCACCGCCGATGATCACGTTGTGGAAGTGAGCGATCACGAACAGGCTGTTGTGCAGGACGAAGTCAGCACCCGGAATGGCCAGCAGTACGCCGGTCATGCCGCCGATGGCGAAGGTCACCATGAAGCCCAGGGTCCAGAGAACCTGGCTGGTGAAACGCAGACGGCCTTGATAAATGGTGAACAGCCAGTTGAATAGCTTCACACCCGTCGGGATCGAAATCAGCATCGTCGCCAGACCGAAGAAGGCGTTGACGCTGGCACCCGAACCCATGGTGAAGAAGTGGTGCAGCCAGACCATGAAGCCCAGGATCGAGATCGCGCCGCTGGCGTAGATCATCGAGTGGTGGCCGAACAGTTTCTTGCCGGAGAAGGTCGAGATGACTTCGGAGAAGATCCCGAATGCCGGCAGAATCAGGATGTAAACCTCAGGGTGACCCCAAGCCCAGAACAGGTTGACGTACATCATTGGATTACCACCAAGTTCATTGGTGAAAATGTGGAAATCCATGTAACGGTCAAGCGTCAGCAGTGCCAGGGTAGCGGTCAGGATCGGGAACGAAGCCACGATCAGGACGTTGGCCCAGGTGCAAGTCCAGGTGAAGATCGGCATGTCCATCAGCTTCATGCCCGGGGTACGCATTTTCAGCACGGTGGCCAGGAAGTTGACCCCCGTCAGCGTCGTACCTAGCCCGGATAGCTGTAGCGCCCAAATGTAGTAATCCATCCCCACGCCCGGACTGTATTGCAGGCCCGACAGCGGCGGATAGGCAACCCAGCCGGTCTTGGCGAATTCGCCAACGCCCAGGGACAGGTTGATCAGCACCACGCCGGAAACCAGCAGCCAGAAGCTCAGGGAGTTCAGGAACGGGTAGGCAACGTCACGCGCACCGATCTGCAGCGGCACTGCAAGGTTCATCAGGCCGGTGAAGAATGGCATCGCCATGAAGATGATCATGATCACACCGTGAGCGGTGAAGATCTGGTCATAGTGTTCAGGTGGCAGGTAGCCAGGCGAACCCTCGGTGGCCATGGCCAACTGGGTACGCATCATGATGGCGTCGGCAAAACCGCGCAGCAGCATGACCATGGCGACGATGATGTACATCACGCCGATTTTCTTGTGGTCGACCGAGGTCAGCCACTCGGTCCACAAATAGGTCCACTTCTTGAAGTAGGTGATTGCAGCGAACAGTGCCAGACCACCGAGCGCGATCATGGCGATGGTCACCATCACGATCGGCTCGTGGAACGGGACCGCTTCCCAACTTAATTTACCAAACATCGTTTACTCCTCTGCCCCGGCAGCTGAATGCGAGTTCATGTCCATTCCTTGCGTAGCGGCCACTTCTTTCTCTTTCTTCTCGTGCTTCACCTTCGGACCCGGTTTCATGCCTTCGTACTTGTCGACGATGATCTGGAACAGGTTCGGCGTGACCGAGGAGTAGAGCTCGACTGGGTTGTTCTGGCTTGGCTTGGAAAGGGCTTCGTATTCAGCTTTTTCAAGCTGTTTAGGTGCCTTTTTGACTTCGCTTACCCAGGCGTCGAAATCTTCCTGAGAGGTGGCGATCGCTTTGAACTTCATGCCGGTGAAACCCGCGCCGCTGTAGTTGGCGGAGATTCCGTCCATTTCAGCGTTCTGGTTGGCGATCAGGTGCAGTTTGGTCTGCATGCCGGCCATCGCGTAAATCTGGCCGCCCAGGGCCGGGATGAAGAACGAGTTCATCACGGAGTCGGACGTCACCTTGAAGTTGATCGGCGTGTGGGCCGGGAACACGATCTTGTTGACCGTGGCGATGCCTTGCTCCGGATAGATGAACATCCACTTCCAGTCCAGCGCGACCACTTCAATGGTGATCGGCTTGACGTCGGATTCCAGCGGCTTGTAAGGGTCCAAAGCGTGGGTCGACTTGTAGGTGATGTAACCCAGGGCAATGATGATCAGTACCGGGATCGTCCACACTGCGATTTCGATCTTGGTGGAGTGCGACCACTTCGGCGTGTACACGGCGTCGGTGTTGGACGCGCGGTATTTCCAGGCGAACAGGAAGGTCATGACGATGACCGGCACGACGACCAACAGCATCAGCAGCGTTGCGGTGATGATCAGGTTTCGCTCATCCAGGCCGACCTGGCCCTTGGGATCGAGCAAGGTCATGTTGCAGCCTCCCAGCAACAACGTGCCGAGCAGCGGCAATAAGCCTAGTAGTCTGGGGTACCTGTTTTTACTCATCTCACGACCTCTAAAGCAGCTTGCGCAATGCAGTTGGGTTTTGATCGCCAACACTTCACCCTGCCAAGGGTTGGCATTTTTCTTGGATTGAATAAGGGCCTGCCCGTCGCGCGTCAGACGCTGTTCGACAATTGCTGGGCCTGCGGTGAGTTCTTATTCGAATTCGTGGTCAAGGGCCTTGTTACAGACCAATTCCATTTGGTGCGGATAGTCGGAAGGCACCGACACCTGGGAGTCGCATGAAGCCATCAGGCCTCTCGACACCCTAATTCTGCTCATGCACCTGAGTAAGGGAGAGCAGTGCCGGGAATTCAGTGCGGGCGATTGTAGATACGTAACGATTCATAAACCATGTCTCATCCCGAAATAATTTTTATCCGATCCAGCAACAATCATTAACGGCTTTTGCAAAAGTGCGCCATGGTATCGAAATTAATTCTCAACAAAAACACCAAAAATTGTAGGTCTACCACGCGAAGTTCAGACAGCTTCCAAGGCTCTGCGCTCGCCTTCGAGCCTGCTCTACACCCTATGCGACAAGGGCTTTGGCAATTTGCCAGGCCCTGTTAAAACTGCCTGTTTCGACTGACGAGCATCGAAACCGGGAGCGCTTGGAAGAGCAGGTTTTTGGTGCGAAGCGATGCCCTGAATCAGCGATTTGAAATGCCTTGCGACACTCAAGCTGTGACAACATGTCGCATACGTGTCGCACCCTTCCTTGTCGAGCATCAAGGTCTTTTTACCTGGCCTGCGAATATGCAAAACGCCCCGGCCTCTCAACGAGAACCGGGGCGTTTTTTGTTTCCTGCAACGGTATGGCGAACAGCCTTAGCGCAGCGCTTTGCGGTTACGCGAAATGAGCAGCGGCACCAGCACCACGATCAGCACGAACGCCAGCAGCGCCCATTGTGCCAGGGACAAGCCGAGGATCGGCGGGTACGGCGTCGAGCAGAAGCCATCGACCTGGAAGCCCAGCGGGAAGATCTTCGCCAGCGGCAGACCGTCGACGATCGGTTGCAGCACATCGATGCCGCAACTGACCGCGGGATAAAACTGGGTGTAGACGTGATGCCCGGCCACCCCGGCGCCCGCAATGGCGCAGATCACCACCAACGCTTCGAACAGCGTGATGCTGCGGCGGGTACGCGTCGCTGCGCCGATAAAGGCGAACAGCGCAATCAGCAACAGCGCGTAGCGTTGCAGGATGCACAGGGGGCACGGTGCCTCGCCCAGAGCCACTTGCATGTACAGCGCGCCACCGATCAGCGCCAGGCAGATAATGCCCAGCAACACCAGATAGCGCCGTTCACGTCCCAACCGCATCGTTTCCTCGCTCATCGCGTTTCCCTTTTGTGTCCGTGGATCAGCTCGTCGGCGGCCGCGCTTGCAGCAGCTGTATCAGGCTGATGTTGTCTTCGATATGCCCACTGGCGGCAATGCGACCGTTGTCGATCGGATATCGATTGCCCGGAAGTCTACACGCTGACCTGATCTTTGAGAGCCTTGAACGCCCCCTGAACCCGGCCTTCGGGCGGCAATGCCTGTGGCGAGGGAGCTTGCTCGCTCGCCACAAAGCAATGTCGGAAATAAACGATAAACCGGTTAAGAACGGATTAACTTTCAAGTGCTTTTCAAGAATCGAGCCCGTGAAGACGGATCGATTGCTTACTGCTTCCAGCGATCTGCCGCCGCGTGATCGCTGTCACGCCCTTCCACCCAACGCGGCCCATCACGGGTGTTTTCTTTCTTCCAGAACGGCGCGCGGGTTTTCAGGTAGTCCATGACAAAGGCACAGGCATCGAACGCCGCCTGACGGTGAGCGCTGGCGGCGCCGACGAAGACGATCGGTTCGCCCGGCTCCAGCGCGCCGATGCGGTGCAACACTTCCAGCTTTAACAGCGGCCAGCGCTGCTCGGCCTCCAGGGCAATCTTGCCCAAGGCTTTTTCGGTCATGCCGGGGTAGTGCTCAAGGAACATCCCGGCGACGTCGAGGCCGTCATTGAAGTCGCGCACGTAGCCGACAAAACTGACCACCGCACCGACGCCCACATTGGCAGCGTGCATGGCGTTGACTTCAGCACCCGGGTCGAACGGTGTGGACTGCACGCGAATCGCCATGGCTCAGCCCCCGGTCACGGTCGGAAAAAACGCCACTTCATCGCCATCGCTCACCGGTTCGTCGAGCTGACAAAGGTCTTCGTTGCGGGCGCACATCAGGTTCTGTTCGCTCAGCACTTCGGCGCCGTCACGTTGGGCCAGCAGCGCGCGCACATCGTCGACCGTGGAAAAATCACCTTCGACCTTCACCGAGTCCACGCCGAGCGCTTCACGGTAACGGGCGAAAAACTTCACAGTAACGTTCATGGCTGATCCGCCCGGAAATGGCCGCTCTTGCCGCCGAGTTTCTCCAGCAGCCGCACACTCTCGATGGTCATGCCACGGTCCACGGCCTTGCACATGTCATAGATAGTCAGCGCCGCGACGCTGGCGGCGGTCAGCGCTTCCATTTCGACACCGGTCTGCCCGGACAACTTGCAGCACGCCACGATACGCACGGTGTCGTCGCCTTCGGCACTGAGTTCGACTTTGACGCCGGTGAGCATCAACGGGTGGCACAGAGGAATCAGATCGCTGGTTTTCTTCGCCGCCTGGATGCCGGCAATTCGCGCCACGGCGAACACGTCCCCCTTGGGATGGCCGCCACTGACGATCATCTGCAGGGTTTCGGGCAGCATGCGCACCAGCGCTTGGGCCGTCGCTTCACGGAACGTCACGGTTTTTTCAGTGACGTCGACCATATTGGCGCGACCTTGGGAATCGAGATGAGTCAGCACAGGGATACTCCTGATCAGGAGCATCGATTGTAAACCTGTGGGTCAATTTTCCGCACGTTTGATTATGCGTTTACACCGAACCCTGTGGGAGCGTGGCTTGCCCGCGATGCAGGCGCTGCGGTTCAACAGGGACACCTCGGTGATGCCATCGCGGGCAAGCCCGCTCCCACAGGGTTATTCGTCAGGCATAAAAAAACCGGGCGGCTTTGGGCCGCCCGGTTCTGGTGAGGGTTACAGATGCGATTCGGCGTATTCGGCCAGAATCGAGCGTGGCACCCCTTGCAGGGTGATATGCACACCGTTGGGGAAATCCTTGAAGCGCTCGGTCAGATAAGTCAGCCCGGAGCTGGTCGCGGACAGGTAAGGGGTATCGATCTGCGCCAGGTTGCCCAGGCACACCACTTTGGAACCGGCGCCCGCACGGGTGATGATGGTTTTCATCTGGTGCGGCGTGAGGTTCTGGCACTCATCGATCAGGATCAGACTCTGCTGGAAGCTGCGGCCTCGAATGTAGTTGAGGGATTTGAACTGCAACGGCACTTTGCTGAGGATGTAGTCGACACTGCCATGGGTGTTTTCGTCATCCATGTGCAAGGCTTCGAGGTTGTCGGTGATGGCGCCGAGCCAAGGCTCCATTTTTTCCGCTTCGGTGCCGGGCAGGAAGCCGATTTCCTGGTCCAGCCCCTGCACGCTGCGGGTGGCGATGATGCGCCGGTAGCGTTTGCTGACCATGGTCTGCTCGATGGCCGCCGCCAGGGCCAGGATGGTTTTACCGGAACCGGCCGCGCCGGACAGGTTGACCAGGTGAATATCCGGATCGAGCAAGGCGTACAGCGCCAGGCTTTGATAGATGTCACGCGGTTTCAGGCCCCAGGCTTCCTGGTGCAACAGAGGTTCCTGATGCAGATCGAGGATCAGCAACTTGTCGACCTGGATTTCCTTGATCCAGCCGACAAAGCCCTGTTCGTCGATGATGAACTCGTTGACGTGTACCGCGGGCAGGTTGTCGATCAACTGCACTTGATGCCAGGTGCGGCCATGATCCTGCCGGGTTTCGACTTTGCTCACCCGATCCCAGAACGAACCGGTCATGGTGTGATAACCGTTGGGCAGCAACGAAACGTCGTCGACCAGTTGGTCGGTGCTGTAGTCCTCGGCCGCAATCCCGCAAGCCCGGGCCTTGAGGCGCATGTTGATGTCTTTTGTGACCAGCACCACGGGCAGTTTTGCATCGCGCGCGCGCAGGTCGATCAACTGGTTGATGATGATGTTGTCGTTCAGATGCTCGGGCAGAATGATGTTCGGTTCAGTGCGCTTGCTCATCAGAATTGACAGCAAACCCTTGGGCCCACTCTTGCCGCGCTGGATCGGTACGCCGAGTTCGACGTCTTCGGGGCTGGCATCGCCCAGCGTCTTGTCGATCAGGCGAATCGCCTGGCGGCATTCCGCGGCAACGCTGTGATGCCCGCTCTTGAGCTTGTCCAGCTCTTCAAGCACGGTCATCGGGATGGCGACGTGGTGTTCTTCGAAATTAAGCAGGGCGTTTGGATCGTGAATCAATACGTTGGTATCGAGTACATAAAGGATTGGCTGGTTGGAAGAAGGGCTACGTCCGTGATCATCCATACTCGGTCACCTTTGTGGGAGCCAGTCGACGCAATACCATGACAGTGCTGCGCCTCGAAGTGGCCGCCGAATTCACCTGCGAGGAGTCAAGTGAACTGCACACAAACTGGGGTCTTGGGAGACGCCACCTGTGTTGCAGGTTTCGGCGGTCTGTCTTCGTAATACTCCAAAACATGTGACAGAAAAAAGCACTTTGACGTTTTTTTGAAGTTTATTTTTCAGAGTGACGAATAGCCCTTGGCGTGCAGGCAATGTGCCGTTAAAGTCGGAAGTCCGCCTGCACCGATTTCTCTCCAGAAATCGCCCCTCCCCCAATGTTTACGGCCTGTCGCAGTTTTCAGCGAAACGCGTCCTGACAGTCTGCCCAACCGATCCCGCTTGGCGCCGTTTGCGTAATGAGCCAAGGCATCGCCGTTTTCAGCGCATCCTGCTTCACATTGAAATTGATCACCCCGTGCCGCCACAGCAGCATCAGGGTCAACACCCGTTGTGCGCTCTGGCTGCCCTTGAGCTTGCCGGCGCCATCCTGGGCATCGATATCCCACAATGCCACCTGCAAGCCCTGAGACGTGAAGAAGCCTTCAGCATCGGATCGACGTTGACCATCGGGCGGGCGAAACAACGGGACGTAATTCTCCGGCAGCTTGCCTTTGACCAGCTCGGTGCTGCGTCGCACCGAGTCCTGCCAGTCCTGCCAGTGGCTGTGGGAGCGAAACTCCCAGCCTTGCACGCCAACGCATTGCTGCGAATAAGTCCCTTGCAGGCTGGCCACAGAACGCTCGGCCAGACGGGCCTGCATGTCCTTGCCGAGGACGAAGAACGTAGCGCTCATGTTGGATTTGCGCAGGTACTCGGTGACCCAGGCCGTGTTATCTGGCGTGGCATTGGCGGCGCTGTCGAAGGTCAGCAGGAACAGCCGGTCATTCATGGCATCGCCATTACGCTCATAGTCGCCAAAACGATCGACTTCGCTGCTGGTCTGCGGGAATAGCGCGGCCTTGCGTAACTGCTCGTCCAGGTACTGGGCGTGGAACAACCGGCTCGGCTCGGCCCACTTTATGTAATAGCTGTCGTCGCTCACCTGAAACTTGGCCGCTTGCTCACGCAAGGTGGCCATGTCCTCGACCAGGAAACAGAAGGAAGCATCCTGATCGCAACTCTGTTGGGCGAAGTTGTAATTGCTCAGCAAACGCTGCCACATGCGTTGGCGCAGCTGGTTGACCGAGTCCAGATTGAGGGTGCGCAGGCCCAGGCGTTGAGCCAGGCTCGCTTCATCCAGCGACTCACTGGCCAGCAGAACCCGGGCAAACATGAGGATTTCGGCCCGCGAGGCGACGTCGAACAGCGTCGGGTTACTGAGCTGTTCAGGCCAGGTGCTGCGATCAAGCGTCGCCACATCGCCCGGCGCTGCCATGGCGCCGAAGCTCAAGAGCCAGGCCGAGAATAGAAAAACGATACGCAATGGGATGTCTCCATAACAAAACCCGCGCGGCACTATAGCCGATCGCCTTCACATTACCGCAGCAGCACCGAACTCATTGTGGCGAGGGAGCTTGCTCCCGTTGGGCTGCGAAGCAGCCCTCAAACCGACAAATACATTCCCTTAGAAAAACACATGCGCCTGTATTGCGACCGCTTCGCGCTCGAGCGGGAGCAAGCTCCCTCGCCACAGGATCTCCCTCTGCTACAAAACCTGGTTACACCACCGATCACCTATGGACTTGATAGCTGGAGTCAACGCAGACAACCCCCTAGAATCGCCGCCACGATTAAAGGAGACGACTTCATGCTGATGGTGATTTCCCCCGCCAAGACCCTCGATTACGAAACACCGCCGGCGACCCAGCGCTTCACTCAGCCGCAATACCTCGACCATTCCCAGGAACTGATCCTGCAACTGCGCGACCTGACACCGGCGCAGATCAGCGAGCTGATGCACGTCTCCGACAAGATCGGTGGCCTCAATGCCGCGCGTTTCGGTAGCTGGACCCCAGCCTTCACCCCAGCCAACGCCAAGCAGGCCTTGCTGGCATTCAAGGGCGACGTGTACACCGGCCTGAATGCACAAACCTTCAGCGAAGCCGACTTCGATTACGCCCAACAACACTTGCGCATGCTCTCCGGCCTGTACGGCCTGCTGCGTCCTCTGGACCTGATGCAGCCCTATCGGCTGGAGATGGGCACCAAACTGGCCAATGCCCGTGGCAAGGACTTGTACGCCTTCTGGGGGACGCGGATCAGCGAATGGCTGAACGAAGCCTTGGCCGATCAAGGCGATGACGTGCTGCTGAACCTGGCCTCCAACGAGTACTTCTCGGCGGTCAAACGCAGTGCCCTGAACGCGCGCATCATCAACACCGAGTTCAAGGATCTGAAGAACGGCCAGTACAAAATCATCAGCTTCTACGCGAAAAAGGCCCGCGGGATGATGAGCCGCTTCGTCATCGAAGAACGCATCAATGACCCGGTCGCCCTCAAGCAGTTCGACGTTCAGGGTTATCGCTACAGCGCCGAACAGTCTAAACCGGACAATCTGGTGTTCCTGCGCGATCACGCACCGGAGTAATAGAGCCTGCACTAAGTCAGCGCACGACACCCATTACTTCGTCGTGCGCGTTCCCTTTGATCGTCGAACAATCCCTTCCTTTTCGCCGCTTTATTGGCGCCAATATTCAAGCACTCCATTTTCTAACTTTAGTTTCACTCGACATTGAACATTTTTTTCAGTAGTGGCACTGAAAAATTTTACGCGTAGTGGCAAAAAAATATCCAAACCAACAATCACCCCATATATCAAGGCCCAAACGGCAAGTGCTATCAATATGAGAGCAGTGCCATCTTTTTCAATATTGCAAGAAATTTCAGAATTCGCGATGGGTGGACAGGAACTATGTCCAAATGCGCCGCTCATACCACCGGTAACGATTCTCTCGGTGATTGTGCGAGATAACTTACACAGACAAGGGATCCATGTAGCGAAGTTGTCATACTTACTTGGGCTTACTGATCACTTATTTGGGCAACACATGAAGGACAGGAGATAACGCACCATTACTATCCCCTACAAGGCCACGGCTGCGCCCCTATAAACGTGCTCACCTGAGCACCCAACCGCTTGATTTACGGGCTTTCGGGCCTGGCATTGAGCGCGCAAAACCTTTGCACCGAAGTCTTCGGAAAAGAGGATCGGCTGCATAACAGGGCAAGTCATAACAATAAGGCCTGGTTGCGCACACCTTGAGTGCACTTATTTAGACACTCGGAACTTAGTATGCCTGCACACGGCATTGTGGCGCCTTTAAGTCGCACTTGCGAGTGCACTATGACCGCTGAACACCATTAACTCCGGCCATGTAATGGCTTGATAAACACAGAGGTAATTGCGATGCGCATCAGCATATTTGGTTTGGGTTACGTCGGCGCAGTATGTGCCGGTTGCCTGTCTGCACGGGGCCATGACGTCGTTGGCGTCGATGTTGCCAAAGACAAAATCGATATGATCAACGCCGGCAAATCGCCGATCGTTGAACCGGGTTTGGGCGAACTTCTGCACAAGGGTATCGAGACGGGCAAATTGCGCGGCACGACCAACTTCGCCGAGGCGATTCGCGACACCGACCTGTCGATGATCTGCGTCGGTACGCCGAGCAAGAAGAACGGCGATCTGGAACTGAACTACATCGAAGCCGTGTGCCGCGAGATCGGTTTTGTCCTGCGTGACAAGACCACCCGCCACACCATCGTGGTTCGCAGCACCGTACTGCCGGGCACCGTGGCAAACGTGGTGATCCCGATCCTCGAAGACTGCTCCGGCAAGAAAGCCGGTGTCGATTTCGGCGTTGCAGTGAACCCTGAGTTCCTGCGTGAAAGCACCGCGATCGCCGACTACGACCTGCCACCAATGACCGTTATCGGCGAGTTCGACAAGGCCTCGGGTGACGTTCTGCAATCGCTGTACGAAGAACTCGACGCACCGATCATCCGCAAGGACATCGCCGTTGCCGAGATGATCAAGTACACCTGCAACGTATGGCACGCCACCAAGGTGACCTTCGCCAACGAGATCGGCAACATCGCCAAAGCCGTCGGTGTCGACGGTCGCGAAGTGATGGAAGTGGTCTGCCAGGACAAGACACTGAACCTGTCCCAGTACTACATGCGCCCAGGCTTTGCGTTCGGCGGCTCTTGCCTGCCAAAAGACGTCCGCGCCCTGACCTACCGCGCCGGTTCCCTGGACGTGGAAGCACCGCTGCTCAACTCGCTGATGCGCAGTAACGTGTCCCAGGTGCAGAACGCCTTCGACATCGTCTCCAGCCATGACAAACGCAAAGTCGCCCTGCTGGGTCTGAGCTTCAAGGCCGGCACCGACGACCTGCGCGAAAGTCCACTGGTTGATCTGGCGGAAATGCTGATCGGCAAGGGCTACGACCTGAGCATCTACGACAGCAACGTCGAGTACGCCCGCGTTCATGGTGCGAACAAGGATTACATCGAGTCGAAGATCCCTCACGTCTCGTCCTTGCTCAACTCCAACTTCGACGACGTGATCGCCAACTCTGACGTGATCATCCTCGGCAACCGTGACGAGAAATTCCGCGCCCTGGCGCTGGAAGCTCCACACGGCAAGCAAGTGGTCGACCTGGTTGGCTTCATGTCCAAAGCCACCAGCGTGAGTGGCCGGACCGAAGGCATCTGCTGGTAACACCTTCCCCGTAGGAGCCAGGCTTGCCGGCGAACCAGGCGACGTGATGTGTCAGGTCCGCCGCCTTCGCGGGCAAGCCTCGCTCCTGCAGGTCTGATGAGATCGACTTGGCTTTCTACGCCTGCCTTAACCCCATCGGGCCACCCCACAGGCTCGCCCGAGATCGAGACGGATGCAGATTATGCACAGGCTAAAGCACGGCCTACTTCAGGCCGCCGGTTGGCTGTTTTACCTAAGTTTACTGATGGGCATCGCCATGGCGCTGCCTGCGTCCACGTTCGACTCCGAGTCGAAGGACTTCATCTTTCTGATCGGTATCGTCGGTATCTGGCGCTACTCGATGGGTGCCACGCACTTTCTGCGCGGCATGCTGTTTCTGTACGTGGTCTACCCGCACCTGCGGCGCAAAGTGCGCAAGCTGGGCAAAGCGGCAGACCCGTCCCATGTATTTCTGATGGTCACCAGCTTCCGTATCGACGCGCTGACCACCGCTCAGGTCTACAGCTCGGTAATCCGCGAGGCCATCGACTGCGAACTGCCGACCACCGTGGTCTGCTCCATCGTCGAAATGTCCGATGAGCTGCTGGTCAAGAGCCTCTGGAAACGCATGAACCCACCACCACGGGTCAAGCTCGACTTCGTGCGCATTCCCGGCACCGGCAAACGCGATGGCCTTGCCTACGGTTTCCGCGCCATTTCACGCCACCTGCCGGACGATCGCGCCGTGGTTGCCGTGATCGATGGCGACACCGTATTGGCCGAAGGCGTTGTGCTCAAGACCGTGCCGTGGTTCCAGATGTTCGGCAATGTCGGCGGCCTGACCACCAACGAGTTCTGTGAAGTGCGCGGCGGCTACATCATGAGCGAATGGCACAAACTGCGATTCGCCCAGCGCCACATCAACATGTGCTCCATGGCCCTGTCCAAGCGCGTGTTGACCATGACCGGCCGGATGTCGGTATTCCGCGCCACCGTGGTCACCAATCCGGACTTCATCGCCGATGTGGAAAGCGACTCGCTGCAACATTGGCGCCTGGGTCGCTTCAAGTTCCTGACTGGCGATGACAAGTCGAGCTGGTTCAGCCTGATGCGCCTGGGCTACGACACCTTCTACGTGCCCGATGCGGCGATCAACACCGTGGAACACCCGCCGGAGAAGAGCTTCATCAAGGCCAGCCGCAAACTGATGTTCCGCTGGTATGGCAACAACCTGCGACAGAACTCCCGCGCCCTGGGCCTGGGGATGAAACGCCTCGGCCTGTTCACCTCCGTGGTGCTGTTCGATCAGCGCGTGTCGATGTGGACGTCCTTGCTGGGCCTGACCGTGGCAATCCTCGCCACCTTCAAGTACGGCAGCGCGTTCATCCTGGTTTACCTGCTGTGGATCGGCATCACCCGCCTGATCCTTACCGTGCTGCTGTCCTGTTCCGGTCACCGGATCGGCCCGGCCTACCCGGCGATTCTCTATTACAACCAGATCGTCGGCGCGCTGGTGAAGATCTACGTGTTCTTCCGCCTCGATCAACAGTCCTGGACTCGCCAGCCCACTTCTCTGACCCGTGATCTCGCCAGCTTTCAACGTTGGTTCAACACTTGGTCGTCTCGGACCATGACCTTCTCCGCCGGCAGCATTTTTGTCGCCGTGCTGCTGCTGATGGTCTGACCGAACTCGCCTGAATTAACTAGGAAATCGCCCATATGAATACCGCCGTCAACTCCAACGTAGTGCACGAATCCGAAGCCCAGCGCCAACACGCTCGTGTGAAAATCCCGGCCAAGCTGCGTTTCTTCGGTCCAGACCGGACTCCGGTTGAAGCCCGGGTCATCGACCTTTCCGCTGGCGGCCTGGCGTTCAACGCCGGTCAGCTGCCGCTGAAGGTCGGCGATGTGCACAAGGCCCGCCTGCAATTCGTGATCGATAACCTCGGCCTGGCCATGGACGTGGAATTGCAAATCCGCTCCGTCGATCGCCAGACCGGTCGCACCGGTTGCCAGTTCCAGAACCTGGAGCCCCGTGACATTTCCACCCTGCGCCACTTGATCACCTCGCACCTGGCTGGCGACATCGTCAGCGTGGGTGAAATGCTGGCGACCCTGCAGCGCGACAACTTCACCAAGGCGCGCAAGGTCAAGGATGGCGGCCACGGCATGACCCCGCTCGGGCGCCTGAAAGCGGTGACCTTCAGCGCCGGTATTTTCGTGGTCGGCCTGGTGGCATTCGGTTTCATTTTCAAATCGGTGTACGGCATGTACTTCGTCAGCCACGCCCAGGCCGGTCTGGTCAGCGTGCAAGGCATGAACATCACCATGCCCCGCGACGGCACCGTGCAGAGCCTGATCAAGGCTGACGGCGTTGCCGCCAAAGGCGCACCGCTGGCGACCTTCAGCACCAGCATGCTCGACGTACTCAAGGGCCATCTGGACGAAGACCAACTGAAACCGTCCAAGGTTGAAGAGCTGTTCGGCAAGCAAATGACCGGCACCCTGACTTCGCCGTGCGATTGCACCGTGTCTCAGCAACTGGTGGCTAACGGTCAGTACGCCAGCAAAGGCGACGTGATCTTCCAACTGGTGCCGCGCAACACCGAAGCCAACGTTGAAGCACGCTTCTCTTATCGCCAGTTCGACGATGTGCGTCCAGGCACCACCGTCAGCTTCCAGATCGCCGGTGAAGACCAAACCCGTACCGGCAAGATTGTCAGCAGCACCAGCCTGAAAAGTGCCGACCTGTCGTCCGACATCCGCGTGCAGATCAAACCTGACGAGCCACTGGACAGCGCTTTCGCCGGTCGCCCAGTGGAAGTGAACAGCACTCGTGGCCCGAACCTGAACTGGCTGATCAACAAAGCCATGGCCGCCGGTCTTTAAACAGAGGACATGCCCGTGACCCTATTCAGTCTCCTGAAAACACCGCGAACCCTGTGGGAGCGGGCTTGCCCGCGATCGGAACAACGCGGTCTTTCTGAAGTACCGAGTCGCCTGAATCGCGGGCAAGCCCGCTCCCACAGTGGTTATGTGGTGTGCTCACTCGCGCTGGCCGTGAGCCTGGCCGGCTGCGCCGGCCTGCCCGACCAGCGTCTGGCCAATGAAGCCCTCAAGCGCGGCGACACCACGCTGGCGGCGCAGAACTACCAGCAACTGGCAGACCTGGGTTACAGCGAAGCTCAGGTTGGCCTGGCCGATCTGCAAGTCGACAGCCGTGACCCGGCGCAAATCAAAAAGGCCGAGGCGACTTACCGCGCCGCGGCCAGCGTCTCGCCGCGGGCTCAGGCTCGCCTGGGTCGTCTGCTGGTGGCCAAACCCGGCGCCACCGAAGCCGAACATCACGAAGCCGAAGCGCTGTTGAAAAAAGCCTCGGCGAATGGCGAAGGCAACACCCTGATCCCGCTGGCAATGCTGTACCTGCAATACCCGCACAGTTTCCCGAACGTCAACGCGCAGCAGCAGATCAGCCAATGGCGCACCGAAGGCAAACCGGAAGCCGGTCTGGCGCAAGTGCTGCTCTATCGCACCCAGGGCACTTACGACCAACACCTGGATGACGTGGAAAAGATCTGCAAAGCGGCGTTGAACACCACCGACATCTGCTACGTCGAACTGGCCACGGTCTATCAGAAACGCGGCCAGCCAGAGCAACAGGCCGAACTGATCAAGCAGATGCAGGCCGCTCAAAGCCGTGGCGTCGTCTCTGCGCAACGTGTGGACAGCGTGGCCCGCGTGCTGGGCGACGCAAGCCTGGGCAAGACCGACGAGAAAACCGCTCAGTCGCTGCTCGAAGGCATCGCACCTGGCTATCCGGCGTCCTGGGTCAGCCTCGCGCAATTGCTCTACGACTTCCCTGAACTGGGCGACGTCGACACCCTGATGAAGTACCTGGACAACGGCCGCGCCGCTGATCAGCCGCGTGCCGAACTGTTGCTGGGCAAGCTCTACTTCGAAGGAAAAATGGTGCCCGCCGACGCCAAGGTCGCCGAAGAGCACTTCAAGAAAGCCGTCGGCCGTGAGGTCGCCGCCGATTACTACCTCGGTCAGATTTACCGTCGTGGTTACCTGGGCAAGGTCTATCCGCAGAAGGCTCTGGATCACCTGCTGACCGCTGCACGCAACGGCCAGAACAGCGCCGATTTCGCCATTGCCCAATTGTTCTCCCAAGGCAAGGGCACCCGGCCCGACCCGGTCAACGCTTATGTCTTCAGCCAATTGGCGAAGGCTCAAAACACCCCGCAAGCCAATGAGCTTGCGCAAACCATCGAAGCGCAACTGCCGCCTGACCGGCTGGCCGAGGCCCAACGCCTGCTGAAACAAGAGCAGGCCATTCGTAGCGCTGTGAGTTCGGACACGCTGGAACTGCACGCCCTGCAAGAAGAAGACGGCGAGGAATCCCTATGAAGCTCAATCCATTCGTGAAGGCCGGTATTGGCCTGACATTCGCCCTGCTGTGGTCGTGCCCGACCCTGGCAGCCCTGACCGAAGACAAGAACTTCGGCCTCGAAGTCAAAGTTACCGGCCAGTCCGAAGACGACCGTGACCTGGGCACTGCCAGCGGCGGCGACGTTTCCGGCGTCGGCCTCGACCTGCGTCCATGGGTATACGGCGAAAGCGGCGCATGGAGCGCCTACGCCATGGGCCAGGCCGTGACGTCCACCGACATCATCGAAACGGACACCCTGCAACAGTCCGACAGCGACGGTACCCAGACCACCGACAACGGTGATCGCAAAACCAAGAAGAACTACCTGGCGATGCGCGAGTTCTGGGTCGGCTACAGCGGCCTCACGCCCTACCCTGGCGAGATCCTCAAGCTCGGTCGCCAACGCCTGCGCAACGACGATGGCCAATGGCGCGACACCAACATCGAAGCCCTGAACTGGACTTTCGACACCACCCTGTTGCGCGCCAACGTCGGTATCGCCGAACGCTTCAGCGAATACCGCACCGACTTGAAAGAGCTGGCGCCCAAGGACAAGGATCGCCTGCACGTTTTCGGCGACGTTGCCGGCCAATGGTCGCCGGGTAACTGGGTCGGCATTCGCGGTCATCACACCCACGATGACGGCAAGCTCGACTATCCGGAGCCGGGTGTGGCCGGCGATTCGCTGGATAAAAAGCAGAACGGCGACATCAGCTGGCTCGGCCTTACCGCCGACAGCGATGCCTACAACTGGCGCAACACCAACACCGTCAATTACTGGGGCAGCATCACCGGCATGAGCGGCGACACCGACACGGTCAACCCGCTGAACGCCGATGGCACGCGTCCGACCGAAGCCAAACGTGGTGAAGACCTCAATGGCTGGGCCACCGATATCGGCCTGCGTTTGCGCCTTGATCCGCAGTGGCAAGTCGGTGCGGCGTATGCCCGTGCCAGCGCCGAGTACGAACAGACCGGCCTGGAAAGCAATCGCTCGAACTACACCGGTACACGCTCGCGGGTTCACCGTTTCGGCGAAGCCTTCCGTGGCGAAATGAACAACATGCAGACCGCTACCCTGTTCGGCTCGTGGATGCTCAACGACGAATACGACGCCAGCTTGATCTACCACAAGTTCTGGCGCGTCGACGGCAACAAGCCGGTGGGCAGCAATGGCATCAACGCCGTCGAAAACAACACCGACGACGTGACCGGCGCGATCCTCTCCAGCACCTCCCTGCCGCTGGAAGATGGCAACAAGGACCTCGGTCAGGAAATGGACCTGGTGGTCACCAAGTACTTCAAGCAAGGCCTGCTGCCAGCGTCGTTGAGTCAGTCGATCGATGAGCCGTCGGCACTGGTACGGTTCCGTGGCGGTGTGTTCAAGCCTGGCGATGCGTATGGCAAAGAAGTCGATTCGTACATGCACCGCGCGTTTGTCGACGTGGTCTGGCGCTTCTGATGCAAACCGCGAAGGGAGTGCCCGACATGAACAGTGCCAAGAAAGGCTCGATCAGCCTGCTGGCCGGCGCGCTGCTGCTCGCCAGCGCAGCCGCCTTCGCCACCGTCGAACCGGCCAAGCCTGTGCAACAGGGTAAATCGACGACCATGGCCAAAGGGCTGCAACAGGCCAAGACCTACACCGTCAGCAGCGCGCCAACCGCGCCGCTGGACCTGGCCAAGCCGAAACTGCCGGACACCTCTGGCTACACCAGCGACGCCATCGCCGCGAAAATCGTGCGCACCCAGCCCGGCAAAATCAGCGTGCGCCGGATGATGCAGGAAAACGCCCTGAAGGACTTCATCGGCGGCGACAACAAGATGGCCGAGTGGGTGGTGCGTCAGCACGGCATCCCGCAGGCGATCTTCATCGACGACGGCTACATGAACCTCAAGGATCTGACCAAGAAGCTGCCCAAGCAGTACTTCAGTGAAACTTCGCCGGGCGTGTTCCTGGCGAAGCTGCCGATCGTGGTCGGGCAAAAAGGCATCCTCGAAATCGACAAGCAGACCGAGGAGTTGCGCCTGTCCCAAGAGGCCGGTTCGTTCCTGGTCAACGACGGCCAGCTGTTTGTGCGTAACACCAAGATCACCGGTTGGAGCGAGAAGGCCAACGGCCCGGCGGCCTTCAAGTCGCCCAAGGAATTCCGTCCGTTCCTGCTGTCCTGGGGTGGCACCGAGACCTACATCGCCGACAGCAAGATCGCCAGTTTCGGTTACGCCAACAGTAAGTCCTATGGCGTGAGTATTTCCCAATACACGCCGAACATGGCCAAGGTGCTCAAGCGCCCTGAACCGTCCGGCTGGATCATCGGCTCCGAGTTCTCGGACATGTGGTACGGCTTCTACTGCTACGAAACCCGCGACTTCGTGGTCAAGAGCAACACCTACAAAGACAACATCGTCTACGGCATCGACCCCCATGACCGTTCCCACGGTCTGATCATCGCCGACAACACGGTGTACGGGACCAAGAAGAAGCACGGGATCATTATTTCCCGTGAGGTCAACGACAGCTTCATCTTCAACAACCGCAGCTACGACAACAAGCTGTCGGGCCTGGTGATCGACCGTAACAGCGTGAACAACCTGATCGCCTACAACGAGATCTACAAGAACCACACCGACGGCATCACCCTCTACGAGAGTGCCGACAACCTGTTGTGGGGCAACAAGGTGATCAGCAACCGACGCCACGGCATTCGTATTCGTAACAGCGTGAACATTCGCCTGTATGAAAACGTCTCGATGGCCAACGGCCTGACCGGTGTCTACGGGCACATCAAAGACCTGACCGACACCGACCGGGACATCAAGCTCGATCCGTTCGACGCTCAGGTGTCGCTGATCGTGGTCGGTGGTGAACTGGCCGCCAATGGCAGCGGACCACTGTCGATCGACTCGCCGTTGAGCGTGGAGTTGTATCGCGTATCGATGCTCGCACCAACCAAATCCAGCGGCATCAGCTTCTCGGGGATTCTCGGCGAGCGCCAGGATGAAATTCTCGACCTGCTGGTGCGCCAGCAGAAAGCCGTGCTGATCGACCCTGTCGAACGCCAGACCGAAATGCGGGACTGAGGATAATTTTATGCACTCACACTTGATCAAATTACTCAGCCTGTCGGCCCTGACCGCGGGCATTCTCGCGGCCAGTGGTGGCGTACGTGCCGAAGACGCCAAAGCACCCAGCTTCAAGGCCGAGGATTGCTGCAGCCTGTGCCCCGCCGCCCATGACCCGAAGAACTACACCACCCGCTATCAGCAGAACTTCACCACGCTCGTGCAGGCGCAGGGCGATTGGCTATTCCGTACGCAAGAAGACTTGCGCACCGAGTTCGACACCACGCCCGCTGGCTACAAACGCATGAAACAACTGCACGATGCGTTCAAGAGCAAAGGCGTGGAACTGGTCATCGTTTACCAGCCGACCCGTGGCCTGGTGAACCGCAACAAGCTGAACCCGGCCGAGAAGGCGAGCTACGACTTCGACAAGGCGCTGAAGAACTACAAAACCATGCTCGGGCGTTTCGCGCAGATGGGTTACGTGGTCCCGGACCTGTCGCCGCTGACCAACGAATCGTTGCCCGAGACCCTGCCAGCCCACGACTTCTACTTCCGCGGCGACCAACACTGGACGCCGTATGGCGCCCAGCGCACAGCGAAAATTGTCGCCGAGAAGGTCAAGCAATTGCCGGCCTTCGCCGACGTTCCCAAGCGTGAATTCGAGACCCATAAGTCGGGTCGCATGGGCAAGACCGGAACGTTACACAACATGGCTGGTCAACTCTGTGGCACCAGCTACGCGATCCAGTACATGGATCAGTTCACCACCGAGCCAAAGGGCGAAGCGGGCGATGGCGATCTGTTCAGTGATTCCGGCAATCCGGAAATCACCCTGGTCGGCACCAGCCACAGTGGCAAGAACTACAACTTCGCCGGTTTCCTCGAAGAGGCCATCGGCGCCGACATCCTCAACGTGGCATTCCCCGGTGGTGGCTTCGAAGGTTCGATGCTGCAGTACCTGGGCAGCGAAGAGTTCCAGACCAAACCACCGAAAATCCTCATCTGGGAATTCTCGCCGCTTTATCGCCTCGATCAGGAAACCATCTACCGCCAAATGATGGCGCTGCTGGACAACGGTTGCGAAGGTAAAGATGCACAGATGAGCGCCAGCGCCACGCTGAAACCGGGCAAAAACGAATTGATGGTCAACAGCAAGAACCTGGACCTGCGCAACAGCAGCCACCAGGTCGACATCCGCTTCGCCGACACCTCGGTGAAAACCTTGCAAGCCACCCTCTGGTACATGAATGGGCGCCACGAGGACATCAAGATCGAAAAACCGGAAACCTCCGATACCGACGGGCGTTTCGCCTTCGAGTTGCGCACGGACGAAGACTGGGCCTCGCAGAATCTGCTGGCCGTCGAAGTCCAGGGGCCTGAAAAAGCAGGTGCCGCGCCTCAGAAAGTCGAAGCGAAAATCTGCAAACGCAACGTGTTCTCCGGCGCCGGGCAGCGTACCGCTCAAGCCGGGCAATGAGGCTACCTCTTATGAACTGCATGCAAACCCGAACGCTGAAAAAGTTACTCGCGCCCTCCCTGCTGACGCTGGCGATGTTCGCCGGCGCCACCCAGGCCGCCGCGCCACTTCGCCCGCCCCAGGGTTACTTCGCGCCCATTGAAAAAGTCAAAACCGGTGGCAAGAGTGAAGGCTGCGACGCGATGCCGACGCCCTACACCGGCGCCCTGCAGTTTCGCAGCAAATACGAAGGCTCCGACAAGGCCCGTTCGACCCTGAACGAGGCATCGGAAAAAGCCTTCCGCGAGACCACCGCCGACATCACCAAGATTGAGCGCGCGACCAGCAAGCAGGTGATGCAGTTCATGCGTGACGGTCGTCCGGAACAACTGGAATGCACCCTCAACTGGTTGACTGCCTGGGCCAAGGCTGACGCGTTGATGTCCAAGGACTTCAACCACACCGGCAAGTCCATGCGCAAATGGGCCTTGGGCAGCATGGCTTCGTCCTATGTACGCCTGAAGTTCTCTGACTCGCATCCGCTGGCGACCCACCAGCAAGAAGCGCAAGTGATTGAAGCCTGGTTCAGCAAAATGGCTGATCAGGTGGTCAGCGATTGGGACAACCTTCCGCTCGAGCAAACCAACAACCACTCGTACTGGGCCGCCTGGTCGGTGATGGCCACGTCGGTCGCCACCAACCGCCGCGACCTGTTCGATTGGGCCGTCAAGGAATACAAGGTCGGCGTCAATCAGGTCGACGCCCAAGGCTTCCTGCCCAACGAGCTCAAGCGCCAGCAACGCGCCCTCGCCTATCACAACTATGCCCTGCCGCCACTGGCGATGATCGCCAGTTTCGCCCAGGTCAACGGTGTCGATTTGCGCCAGGAAAACAACGGTGCCTTGAAACGCTTGGGTGATCGCGTGCTTGCAGGCGTGGAAGACCCGGATGAATTCGAGGAGAAGAACGGTAAAGAACAGGACATGACCGACCTCAAGGTCGATTCGAAATTCGCCTGGCTCGAACCGTTCTGCTCGCTCTACACCTGCACGCCAGACGTGCTGGCGCAGAAACACAAAATGCAGCCGTTCAAGACCTTCCGCCTCGGCGGGGATTTGACCAAGGTCTACGACCCGGCCAGCGAGAAAGGCAACAAGGGGAGCTGACAAAAATCCCCCTGTGGAGTTCGGTTAAATGTGGGAGCTGGCTTGCCTGCGATAGCGGTTTATCAGTCGACATCAATGCTGAATGTCAGACCGTAATCGCAGGCAAGCCAGCTCCCACAGGGACCCGGTTCCAATAGCGAAAAAGTAATACAACCCACCTGATTTTTCATGGGGGGTTTGGGGGGGCCTTGGCCCTTGACTGTTGGTTAAACATGGAGAGATCGGGATGGTATTTTCATCCAACGTGTTCCTGTTTCTGTTCTTGCCGATCTTTCTCGGCATGTACTACTTGAGCGGAATACGCTATCGCAACTTGCTGCTGCTGATCGCCAGCTACGTGTTCTACGCCTGGTGGCGTGTGGACTTCCTTGCGCTGTTCGCAGCCGTCACGCTGTGGAACTACTGGATCGGCCTGAAAGTCGGTGCGGCAGGCGTTCGGACCAAACCGGCCCAGCGCTGGCTGCTCCTGGGCGTCGGGGTGGATCTGTGCATCCTCGGCTACTTCAAGTACGCCAACTTCGGTGTGGACAGTATCAACGCGATGATGACCTCGGTCGGTCTGTCGCCGTTCATCCTGACCCACGTGCTGTTGCCGATCGGGATCTCGTTCTACATCTTCGAGTCCATCAGCTACATCATCGACGTCTACCGTGGTGATACCCCGGCGACCCGCAACCTGATCGACTTTGCCGCATTCGTGGCGATCTTCCCGCACTTGATCGCGGGCCCCGTGTTGCGTTTCCGTGACCTGGCCGACCAGTTCAACAACCGCACCCACACCCTCGACAAGTTCTCCGAAGGTGCCACGCGGTTCATGCAGGGCTTCATCAAGAAGGTCTTCATCGCCGACACCCTGGCGGTCGTGGCCGACCATTGCTTCGCCTTGCAGAACCCGACCACGGGCGACGCCTGGCTCGGCGCCCTGGCCTACACCGCGCAGCTGTACTTCGACTTCTCCGGCTACAGCGACATGGCGATTGGTCTGGGCTTGATGATGGGTTTCCGCTTCATGGAAAACTTCAAACAGCCGTACATCAGCCAGTCGATCACCGAGTTCTGGCGTCGCTGGCACATCAGCCTGTCGACCTGGTTGCGTGACTATCTGTACATCACCCTCGGCGGTAACCGTAAAGGCACGCTGATGACTTATCGCAACCTGTTCCTGACCATGCTGCTCGGTGGTCTGTGGCACGGCGCGAACATCACCTACATCATCTGGGGTGCCTGGCACGGCATGTGGCTGGCGATCGAAAAGGCCCTCGGCCTGAATACCTCGCCGCGCAGCATCAACCCGATCCGTTGGGCGCTGACCTTCCTGCTTGTGGTCATGGGCTGGGTGATCTTCCGCGCAGAAAACCTGCACGTCGCCGGTCGCATGTATGGCGCGATGTTCAGCTTCGGCGAATGGTCGCTGTCGGAACTCAACCAGGCCAGCCTCACCGGTCTGCAAGTGGCAACCCTGGTGGTGGCTTACGCAACCCTGGCGTTCTTCGGCATCCGTGATTTCTACACCAACCGGCCACCGGTCAAGACCAAGCCTGCTGCCAACGTCGAGGCCGATGGCCCTGCCGCGGCTACTCCTGGAATGATCAAAGCCGTACCGGGTGACAACCCGGCCAGCATCCACGAACCGGGTTACACCGTCGGCGTTGACGCGACTGTGCAACCGGCCTACTGGACCGCTGACTGGTCCCGTTACGTGATGCGCGCCCTGGTACTGCTGCTGTTCATTGCCTCGATTCTCAAACTCTCGGCGCAAAGCTTCTCGCCGTTCCTTTACTTCCAGTTCTGAGGGATCTGACTATGACCCGCTCATTACGCATCTTCTACATCGCCCTGTTCCTGGTGACCTTGCTGGTCCTGGGCGTGTGGTCGGTACGCAGCTTCTTCGGCTTCAGTACCAACGCCGATGCGACCGTGCTCAACGGTCGCTGGAGCAAAGCCGTCGAGACGCACTACGACGACGAGTTCCCGATCAAGCGCCTGGGCACCAATCTTTGGGCCGCGCTGGATTTCAAACTGTTCAATGAAGGTCGTCCGGGCGTGGTGCTCGGTCGCGATCAGTGGCTCTATAGCGATGAAGAGTTCCACCCGATCGTCAACGAAGAGTTGAACCTGCAAGGCAACTACGCGCTGGTCGAAGGCGTGCGCCAGGAACTGAAAAAGCAAGGCGTGCAACTGGTGATGGCGATTGTTCCGGCCAAGACGCGTCTGTACCCGGAACACCTGGGTGAAGCGAAGCCGGCGAGTATCCACGCCAACCTGTACAAGGACTTCCACGCTCGTGTGGCGGCCGACAAGATCCTCGCCCCTGACCTGCTCGGCCCGCTGCAAAAGGCCAAGCAAGACGGTCAGCAAGTGTTCCTGCGTACCGACACCCACTGGACCCCGGAAGGCGCGCAAGTCGCTGCCCAGGCCCTGGCCAAAACCATTGCCGACAAGGCACCGCTCAGCGGCGAACCGCAAAACTTCGTCACCGAACCGGCGGAGAAGGTGACGCACAAGGGCGACCTGCGGTTGTTCCTGCCGCTGGACCCGCTGTTCGAAAACCTGATGCCGGCGCCAGAGCCTTTGCAGAAGCGCAACACCGTGACGGCCCAGGACCAGCCTGCCGGCGATGACGCGTTGTTCGCCAACACTGAAGTGCCGGTGGCCCTGATCGGCACCAGCTACAGCGCCAATCCGAACTGGAACTTCATCGGCGCGCTGAAAGAAGCGCTGCACAGCGACGTGGTCAGTTACGCCGAAGACGGCCATGGCCCGATTCTGCCGATGCTCAGCTACCTCAAAAGCGATGCTTTCAAGAACAGCCCGCCACAAGTGCTGATCTGGGAGTTCCCTGAACGATATCTGCCCGTGAACAACGAAATCGGCGACGCCGACCCGCAGTGGGTCGCAGAGCTTAAACAAGCCGGCGCACGCCAACAAAACGTAGCTGCAAACACTAAATCCGAGACGCCCGACCGGGCGCAAAACTGAAAGAGAGGTACACCATGACTTTCACTACTACTCCTCGCCGTCTCGCCAAGACCTTTGCTCTCGTCGCCGGCATGAGCGTGCTGTCGATGCAAGCCTTCGCCGGTGACGGCGCACTCTACGGCCCGACCGCACCCAAAGGCTCCAGTTTCGTGCGGGTCTACAACGCCGCTAACGCTGAAGTCAGCGCCACTGTTGGCACCACCAACCTGAGCGAAGTCGCGCCGCTGTCCAGCACCGACTTCAGCTTCATGCCGGGCGGCGATTACAGCGCCAAGGTCGGCAGCCAGACCCTGCCGGTGAAACTGGCCGGCGACCACTATTACACCCTGGTCAACAACGCCAGCGGCGCACCGCAACTGATCGAAGAGCCGCCGTTCAAGAACAAGCAGAAATCCCTGGTGCGCGTGCAGAATCTGAGCGATAAGGCCCTGACCCTGAAAACCGCCGACGGCAAGACCGAAGTCGTCCCGTCCGTAGCTGCCAAAGGCCGTGGCGAGCGTGAGATCAACCCGGTGAAAGTCAGCCTGGCGCTGTATGACGGCGCCACCAAAGTCGGCGACGTGAAGCCGGTTGCCCTGGAACGAGGCGAAGCCGCGGTGCTGTACGTCACCGGCAGCGGCAGCAGCCTGTCGCCAGTGTGGGTGAAACGCCCGGTTTCGACGCGCTAACACATTTGTCGGATTGACCCATATCCCTGTGGGAGCCGGGATTGCCCGCGATGCAGACAACTCGGTGCAACAGATACTCCGAGGTGATGCCATCGCAGGCAAGCCAGCTCCCACAGAGGACCGAGGCGTCAATTCGGACACGGAACAAGAACAAGAGTGAAACGACAGAACGCAGTAGCTCTGACCCAATCGATTTAAAGGAGTAACAACATGATTCCGGTGATCTTGTCAGGTGGTAGCGGCTCACGTCTTTGGCCGCTTTCGCGTAAGCAATTCCCCAAGCAATTCCTCGCCCTGACCGGCGAACAAACGCTGTTCCAGCAAACCCTCGAACGCCTGGTGTTCGAAGGCATGGACACCCCGATCGTGGTGTGTAACAAGGAACACCGTTTCATCGTCAACGAACAGTTGAGCGCCCGCAACCTGGACGTGCAGCGCGTGCTGATGGAACCCTTCGGCCGCAACACCTCGCCAGCAGTGGCCCTGACCGCAATGATGCTGGTCAATGAAGGTCGCGACGAGTTGATGCTGGTGCTGCCGGCCGACCACGTGCTGGAAGACCAGAAAGCCCTGCAACGCGCCCTGGCCCTGGCCACCGTAGCGGCCGAGCGTGGCGAAATGGTGCTGTTCGGCGTGCCGGCGACCAAACCGGAAACCGGTTACGGCTACATCAAGTCCACCAACGATGCCCTGCTGCCGGAAGGCGTCAGCCGTGTCTCGCACTTCGTCGAAAAACCCGACGTGAAACGCGCCACCGAGTTCGTCCAGTCCGGTGGTTACTTCTGGAACAGCGGCATGTTCCTGTTCCGTGCCAGCCGCTTCCTCGAAGAACTGAAAAAACACGATCCGGACATCTACGACACTTGCGTGCTGACCCTGGAACGTAGCGCACAGGATGCCGACACCGTCGACATCGACCCCGCCACCTTCGCCTGCTGCCCGGACAACTCCATCGACTACTCGGTGATGGAAAAAACCCAGCGTGCCTGCGTGGTGCCGCTGACCGCAGGCTGGAGCGATGTCGGTTGCTGGTCGTCGCTGTGGGAAGTCAATAAAAAAGATGCCAACGGTAACGTCACCAAAGGCGACGTGGTCATCCAGGACAGCAAGAACTGCATGATCCATGGCAACGGCAAACTGGTGTCGGTGATCGGCCTGGAAAACATCGTGGTCGTCGAAACCAAGGACGCCATGATGATCGTCCACAAGGACAAGGTCCAAGGCGTCAAACAGATGGTCAACACCCTCAATGAGCAGGGTCGCAGCGAAACCCAGAACCACTGCGAAGTCTATCGCCCGTGGGGCTCCTACGACTCGGTGGACATGGGCGGCCGCTTCCAGGTCAAGCGCATCTCGGTCAAGCCAGGTGCGTGCCTGTCGCTGCAGATGCACCACCACCGCGCCGAACACTGGATCGTGGTCAGCGGCACCGCCGAAGTGACCTGTGACGAAAACGTGTTCCTGCTCACTGAAAACCAGTCGACCTACATCCCGATCGCCTCGGTCCACCGCTTGCGCAATCCGGGCAAGATCTCGCTGGAAATCATCGAAGTGCAATCGGGCAGCTACTTGGGTGAAGACGATATCGAGCGTTTTGAAGATATCTACGGTCGCTCCACCCCGATCGAGCGCGGCGTGTCGGTGAAAACCATCGCGCAGTAACGAGCAGCAAAACAAGCCCCCGTCCAGCCCGCTGCGTCTCCTATCCGCAGTGGGTTGGGCGGGGGCTTCTTACATCCGGGTCATCATGGTTGAAAAGATATCCATTGATTGCTCTTCGCCGGCCTGTAAGCAACGATGAAGGCGCTCGGAATTGGAGTAATGAAGGTCATTTCCACCGTCAATGGCGGAATCATCGCAACGAATTTGGACTGATCGAGCGTGTTACCACTCATCAAAAGTCTGGTATCCAACCTTCCTTTGGGAGTGAATTTGAAAGGCGACCCGAGCCCCAGCGTTTGATCATTGACGGCTTGCTCTTTCAAACCCGGAATTTCCATCCGGTAGAGGTAGGCTCTCGTGTCACCGTACCCTCCTGAGTCTTCATCCATGCCGGTGGACACGTAACCCGCAATGGGACTTCTAACGTGCTCCTGGGCCTGGGTGTTAATCCCTTTGGTCACAGCGGCTTGCCTGAACTCTTCTTTGATTTTTGGCCCTCTGTTATCCCTGGGGAAAAAACCACCCGCTGTACGGATCTGGTCGGGGGTACGATCGTCCCCCCTCATAGCCACAATCCCCCCTTGTTGACCAATCAACAATGAATGCGAGCCGACAACCATTGAACCGGTCGCATATGAAGGGAGTGCCCCTGTCGACGGAGACGCCGTGGGTAAGGCAACTGGCGCCGGTGGTCGTGGGGGAGCTTCCTTTTTCGCTGGCGCAGCTACATTCATCTGAACCGGGCTGGATTGCGTGGGCACGGGTGGGCGGGGCGGAGGAGCAGACGGAAGAGTTCCCGGCCTCGACGGGATCGGAGGACGTGCAGGTGCCGGGGCCCCGGATACATTGGCTCCATTAAAAAGCCCGGTCATTCTTGCAACTAAACTGCCATTTGCCTTGTTGGGATTAAGCCCGTTTTCATCAACCAGGCTTACCGGGTTGTTTCGAACCATCCGATACAGGTTCAAACCGTCAACTGTTCCTGCCGGATCCGGATTCAACCATCGCTGCAACCACGAGATGTAAAAGCGGTATCCATAGTAATAAAGCCCGGTCGCATCCCGCTCCTTGCCCGAGTAACGAATGGTTTTGTAGCTCGCTTCAATCATGTCAGTGCCGGCAAACCACGCCGTCTCGCCAAAGGGATAGTAGGTTTCCCAGCTGATGATTCGCGCGTCGCCTGCCAATTCCAGGGTGCAAGAGTTCAGGTGATCAACCAGGCCGTAGCGGTACTGATCGTTGCTGATACCGGACTGTGGAGTTGTTTCCCAATGCAGCACACGCACGCTATTGAGTCCCGCCTGGGCGGTGATGACCTGCAGCACCTCTCCGGTTCCACTCTCGGTACGAAGTTCCAGTCCCGGCAAGTAACGCACTTCAGCCGTCACGGTGCGGGCATTGGTCTGCAACGAGCGAATTTTACGTACCCGCTGGCCACCGCCATCGTAGAGATACGACTCTCGGTCATTGAGCCCGGAAGCGCGTTCCACCGGGCTGACCGATTGCAGTTGATTGCGCAGAGCCCACGCCAAGACGCGTCCCTGATCCAGCTCCAGCAAATTGCCGTTGGTGTCGAACGCGGTAGCGATTTGTTCTTCGGTGGGCGGCACGCCGTTGCGCCAGGGCAAGCAGCGATTACTGTATCGGGCCACTTTCAGGTCGCGCCCGTGGTTTTGCGCGCCAACGTGGGTCAGTTTCAGCAGATTACCGCCTGCATCGTAGCTGTAGGTCTGCCGGTAATTGCTCACCGCCGCCGGATCGACCCGTCCAATCGATGCCGGTCCCTGATTGGCGCTGCCTGCCTCCCAACCAGAGGCTTCGATCAACTGATAGAGGCTGTCATAGTTGAAGCGACTGACCGGCTCGATACGCTGGTTGGCGAAGTAACGCACTGGCAGAGCCTTATCCTCGATGCTCAAGACATTACCCATCCGGTCATAGTCGTAGATCAGATGCTGCAACATCCCCGCACTGGCATCCTGTGACCTGCGTTCCATCAATAAGCCGTCTTCAGGGCGGTAACAGAGGGTTGTTTGCACAGCATTGCCGGCGGTTTCGTGCGCAATTTGTCCCTCTGCGTTGTACTGAATATCGCTGACCAGCATTTGCCAGGTAGTCAGTCCCTGAAGTTGCAAACGCGCCTCACGCAAGCGACCGTCCTGGGTCAGCCTGAAGGCCTGATGGTTTCCCCTGGCATCGATCTGTTCCAGCACATCGCCCACCGGGCCGAAACTCCACGTCGAGGCGGCCCCCACCCCCGGTTCAAGCAGCCGCTGGCGATCGGCTTCCAACTCCGGCCAGTCAGGCGTAACAGGGGCCAGGGTGAAGTGACGAACTTGCTTCACGCATTGGCCGGTGATCGAAAATGCCTCGAACAACACCGTCCCGGCGGGATCATCATGACGGATCAACTGCCCGCATTGATTCTGCTCACCATGATCGGAACCGCCATACACCATGCGTTCAACAGACCTTCGCGGCTCAGTTACGCCCTGCTCAAACACCGCCACCGGACGAAGCTGGTCGTCATATTCAACCTCGCGTCGCGTGCCTCGGCTGTCCCATCCCAATAAAACCTCATCACCCAGGCCAGGCAGGTTGAGCTGCCAACCAGCATCGACGCTGTCAGTGAGCAGCGCGTTACCCGACAACGAAAACGCTGTCGTGAGATTGGCGGGTGTCAGCGGCTCTTCTTGTGACAGCGCCCAAAGCCGTGGATCCCAATGTTTTACCGCACGCCCTGTGGCACCGTAAGCGGTACGGTTGATACGTGCCTCAGCAGGGACGTTTTCGACGGTGCGCCAATAATCGACCGAACGGATCGTCAAGCCGCGCGGATCGACGATCGTCAGTTTGGGTGTTTTATGATGCATTCCCATTGCCACCACCCGCCGAAATACAGCCCTGTTGACCAATGTCTTCTAACGTATCGAGAGCACTACGGACTACTGTCAGAAATTACAGTACCGACCAGCGGTACCCTCCTTTGCACGCCGAATGTCCATTCCTGCGCCCCTTCGGTAGGATGGTGTCCATGAGTTCACGGAGCATTCATTCATGTTCATCGGCGTCCTGCTGGTCATCACCTGGCTGATCCTGCTGCTGCGCTATCCGGCCAAGGCCGTGCCGGTTTCCATGGCCGCCGCGGTTGGATTGGGCCTGGTGGCGGTGTGGGTATTCTGGCTGGACACCCGCGAGGTCAAGCAACTGGCGCGCCTTGAGCTGCGTATCGTCTACGCGCCCGAGCACTGCCCGGCGGATCGCCCCTTGAAGCTGACGATGAACAACGGCAATGATGTGCCGCTGACCGAACTGCGCTGGCGCATCGCCGCTTATGCACCGGGCGATACGGTCAATCTGGCTGACAATCAATACACCGCACCGCGCTATCGCGGGCCCGGCGAATTGCAGGCCGGCGGCAATTGGGAAGACTGCCTGCCAATGCCGCCCCTGCGCCCCGGTTATCGCCCGCAAACCCTGGAGTTTCGCGCCGAGCGTTTGCAGGGTAGTTTCTCCGACTGATCCTCCCTTTTTTTGCACAAGGACCGCGCCATGCCCGTTGCGTTGATTACCGGTTGCTCCAGCGGCATTGGCCGCGCCCTCGCCGACGCTTTCAAAAGTGCCGGTTACGAAGTCTGGGCCAGCGCCCGCAAGGCTGAAGACGTAGCCGCTCTAACCGCCGCCGGTTTCACCACCGTGCAACTTGACGTGAATGATGGTCCGGCACTCGAGCAATTGAGTGAGCGGATCAATCAGCAACGCGGCGGCCTTGATGTGCTGATCAACAACGCCGGCTATGGCGCCATGGGCCCCTTGCTCGACGGCGGTGTGCCGGCCATGCAGCGGCAATTCGAAACCAACGTGTTTGCAATCGTTGGCGTGACTCGCGCGATGTTCCCGGTGCTGCGTCGCGCCAGGGGCCTGGTGGTGAACATCGGCAGCGTGTCCGGGGTTTTGGTCACGCCGTTTGCCGGCGCCTACTGCGCTTCGAAAGCTGCGGTGCATGCCTTGAGCGATGCGTTGCGCATGGAACTGGCACCGTTCGGCGTGCGGGTCATGGAAGTTCAGCCTGGGGCCATCGCCTCCAGCTTCGCCAAAAATGCCGGTCAAGAGGCTGAGCAACTGATCACCGAGCAGTCGCCATGGTGGCCACTACGTGAAGGTATTCGTGCACGGGCCAAGGCGTCTCAGGACAAACCGACGCCGGCCAGTGAATTTGCCGCCGGTTTATTGAAGGCCGTGCAGCAGCATAAACCGTCGCGTCTGGTGCGTTTGGGTAACGGCAGCCGGGCGTTGCCGTTGATGGCGGGGTTGTTGCCCAAGGGGCTGTTGGAGTCGGGGTTGATGAAGCGGTTCGGGTTGCGCGGGCAACTTTGAGACCGGCTTGCCCGCGACGACGTCAGACCAGATGCTTCAGAATTTCAGGAATCAAACATGACCGACTACACCGAATACTTTGACGAAGTGATCCAGGCCCACGTAGCCATCGAGCAATGGTTGGCCGAAGAGCGAGACGAGTCCGAGCTTGAGCTATTGCTGACGCGTTTTTCGCCGCAGTTTTCCATGATCTCGCCGTTGGGCCGGGTGCTGGATTTCGAGGCGTTGAATGAATTGTTTCTGCTGGCGGGCGGGAAGAAACTCGGGTTCAGGATTGAGCTCAGCGAGTTGCGAGGTGTCGCGCTGTACGACGGTGGCGCGGTGGTGAGTTACCGCGAGCAGCAGACTGATGCCACCGGCCTGCACTCGGATCGGCGCTCGACCGTGGTGTTTGAAAAACAGGCGTCCGGTCAGGTGCTGTGGCGGCATCTGCACGAAACTTTTGTTACCCATGGCGCACGTTCTGCCGCTTGAGCAAAATTCCCGCCATCCTCGCTACCTGTTAAATCTGACAGTAGACACCCGTCATATGAGCAGACCAGACTCATTCGGCAGGTAGTCGTCTCCATGAAGTCCCTTTGCCCATCAGTCTGTGGATGACCGGTGCGGTGATGTCGATGGAATACCCAACAACCGCTTCCAACCTTGAAAGCGTTGGGCGCCATCATGGCTCATCCAACTAAGTGGACTTCACTGGACAGAAAAATGAACACATTCGACCGTCAACACGCCGGAGACAGCGACCAGAGTTTTGGCGACAAAGGAAAGATCTCGCTCTCAACTCTACCTCATATCAATGGCACGGATCGTCACGTCAAAGGTCTCTGCGTACAGGACTCGGGGAAAATCATCGTCGGTGCCGTCGTGTCCCATGACGACTCTCGCGACAATGAAACCTTATACAACTCGGCTTATTACGGGCTGGCACGCCTGAATAAAGACGGAAGCCTTGATGAAACATTCGCGGACCAAGGTTTCGGATTCGGAAAATTCAAAGCGCCTTTTGACGCATCAGGCGGGAAAATACTGGAGCAGGATTCACGGACTTACATGCTGGGCTGGACTCATCTGGACGCAGACTCCGGCGAGCCTCCACCTCACTTGGTCATTTGCCGATTCACGGAACAGGGTGACCTGGACGAAGGCTTCGCAGTGCAGGGCAGGCAGATTTTCCGAAATCAAACAGGCGAAATATTCGTGCCCAACTCCGGTAACTGCGCTTTCCAGGGCGACAAAATTGTCATCAGCGCGACCTACCGCTCTTCGGGAAGCGAAACAACCCATTGCGTCCTGTATCGAGTGAACCTAAAAGGCCAGTTGGACACCAGTTTCAACAAAACCGGTCGCCTTGATTTCAGACTCAATGACACTGACCATGCGATAGCACTTCACGCCGTGGATATCCAGAATGATGAGAAAATCCTGTTGGCCGGCAGTGTCAAACAATCTGATCGCATGAA
Organism: Pseudomonas wuhanensis; assembly: GCF_030687395.1. Lineage (GTDB taxonomy): Bacteria > Pseudomonadota > Gammaproteobacteria > Pseudomonadales > Pseudomonadaceae > Aquipseudomonas > Aquipseudomonas wuhanensis. Next base: position 5,522,420 of record NZ_CP117430.1, read on the forward strand.
GGGTTTCTTTGCCCGCCTCAATAGTGACGGCAGCACTGACAAGACATTCGGCGATTCCAAAACACCAGGTTCCTACGTGTTGAATGTCGAGGAAGGAGACACCGTTATACAAGGTCTGATTCAGACAACGAATAACGGTTTCATTGGCTTCGGCAATTGTGGGCGCACCGGGAAGTTCATGAAGGGGCTGCTGATGAGAATGATGGCTGACGGTGTTCCGGATTTTCAGTTCAACTTGGGTCAACCTGTCCTGACGGTGTTTGACGAACAGACCGGGGACAACTGGCAGGCTGGCTTTCTGGATGCAGCGGAGAGGATAAATGTCGTCGGCAGTTACCAAAAACTGCATATCGCCCGCTTCCTGAGCAATGGCACTGTCGATAAAGACTTCGGCAACAATGGGTACATCGAAGAGGACACAGCGATCTCGGCTGAACCTGCGCTTCTACAGCCCCGAAGCAACTCGCAGTTTATTTTTGCCGGCAATACCGGCGGAATCGGTGGAGCATTTGGGGTGTTGTGCGCATACCTGAGCTGAAGTTCAAAAAACCCGCCTTCACCGAGGTGAGGGCGAGTCCGGTTCACAGCTTACAAATCGCTTGCCTGCTTCACCACCACCGTACACGTAATCCCCGCCGCCAACAGCACTCCCTCCGGCACTTCATCAATGTGAATCCGCACCGGCACCCGCTGTGCCAGGCGCACCCAGTTAAAGGTCGGGTTCACGTCGGCGATCAGCTCGCGGCTCTCCGGGTTGTCGCGGTCATAGATGCCGCGAGAAATGCTTTCCACATGCCCCTTGAGCACTTCGCCGCTCATCAGTTGCATATCGGCTTTATCCCCTACGCGCACATGCGGCAGTTTGGTTTCTTCGAAGAAGCCATAGACCCAGAACGAGTTCATGTCCACCACGGCCATTTTCGCTTCGCCGATGCGTGCGTAGTCGCCGCGATGGACGTTGAGGTTGGTCACGTAACCGTCCACCGCCGCGCGCACTTCGGTGCGTTTGAGGTTCAGTTCGGCGGCTTCCAGTTGTGCCTGGGCGTGCTGGTAATCGGCCAGGGCCGAGTCGGCGATGTTGCTGGCGTCGTCGCGGTTTTCCCTGGAGATCACCAGGTTGTCGAGGTCGGCGCGGCGGTGGGCGTTGACCTTGCGCATCTCCCACGTGGCTTTGCGCGAGGCCACCAGCGACTGCGCCTGTTTCACCGCAATGCGGTAATGCTCAGGGTCGATGCGCATCAGCAAATCGCCCTTCTTCACTAGCTGGTTGTCACGCACCGGCACGTCCACCACTTCACCGGTAACGTCGGCGGCGACGTTGATGATGTCGGCGCGCACCCGGCCGTCGCGAGTCCAGGGTGTGTTCATGTAATGCACCCACAGGGTCCGGCCGATCCACAGGGCAAGGGCCAACACCAGGAGGGTCGCGAGCAGGCTGAAAAGCTTTTTCATCGGGGTGTTCTCAACGATAAACAGTCAGCGCCAGGGCGCCGAACAGACAGGTAAACAGACTCAGGCGCAGCAGCGCCGGGTGCCAGAAGAAGCGGTACAAATCGAACCCGGACAGGAATCGATCCAGCGCCCAGGCCAGCGCCGCCGCAATGAAAAACATCAGGGTCATGGTCGGCATGTACACGCCGTGGAAGGCGATTTCACGAGGCATGGGCAAGTCCTTCGGGCTTGGCGATGGTGTATGAAGCCAGTGGCGATTGCGGGTCGAGCAGCGAGGTGCGGATGAAGTGCAGGTAGCTTTTCACTCGGCGCAAGGCGGAGGTATCGAAGTGCGGCGCAAAGGGTTCGTCGGTGGCCTGCACGCGGCTGATCGCGTGATCGACCGCGACCAGCGCACGCTCCAGATTGCTCTGGCCCGGTTGCAGAAACATTCGCACCAGCGAACGCCCCATCACCCGGATTGACTGGCGCCACGGCTGGGATTCGGCGTAGGCCGGGTGCACCGGCAGAATCGCCTGTTCCTTGCGCAACTCGATGATCGCGTGGCCGACTTCCAGCACCACGAACATCCAGCGCAGCAAGTCTCGTTGCACCTGCGGCTGTCCCGCTGCCAGACCGTAAGCCTGATGCAAAAGATCGCGAGTGCGGCTTTCGAAACTCGACGCCAGGCCCTTGAGTTTGCCGCTGATGGCATACACCACTTGCCCGCGCAAATCCTGCTCCAGCCGCCGCCACAACCAGCGGCTGTTGGGCGGCAGAATGATCGCCCCGGCCGCCGCGCACACCAGCATGCCCATGATCATGGCGATGTAGTCGTTGATGAACGCGTAAGGGTTGTAAACCGTGAGGTTGTCCGGCACCGAACCGGTGCTGAAGAAGATCAGCAATCCCAGGCCAACCCCGACGTATTGCGGCCGTGAAGTCAGGAACGACCCGAGCACGATCACCGGCGCCAGCATCACGCACAGCAACGGAAAACCGTCGATCCAGGGGAAGATGAAAAACATCTCGACGAAGCCGATCAGCGCCCCGAGCAACGTCCCGCAGGCCATCTGAAACGCCATGCGTTTGGGGTTCGGTGTCGCCGCTGAAAGACCGACGGTGGCGGCAGCGATCAGGGTCATGGTCGCCCCGCTCGGCCACGCGGTGGCCACCCAATAACTGCCTAGTACCACGAGGATGAATGCTGCGCGAATACCCGATGCCGCCGAGGCCAGCCAGTTGGTTTGCGGGGTGAAGGGCTCGTCCCAACGCTCACGTTCGTGGCTGTGATCGGCCAGCGACGCGTGGGTCTGTGCATAACTGTGCAGGTCGTCGACGAAGCGATAAAGCAGCTCGTACGCGGTGTGGAAATCCAACTGCTCGGCGTCGCTCGGATCATTCTCCTGAAAGGTCGCCCGCAGGCTGCGAACTCGCGCCGGCAAGTTTTCCTTATAGGTCGCCAACGCGGTGGCCAGGCGTGCAGCGTCGGGGCTGGTCAAGGCGCGACCGCTGAAGCCGTCGAGCACTTCGGCCAGGTCTTGCAACCCCGGTTTGATCGCCGCGACAACGTGATCGGTGCCGCCGCTACGCAGACGTTCGAGCAACTGATGCAACGCATTGAAGCGCGTAGTAATGCCCATGAATTCGCTGTTCAAGCGACTGAGCCGCCCGTTGCGCCGACGCATGTGCGGGTCTTCGAACACCGTGACGCTGCGCAGCCCTTCCAGGCCCACTGCCTCGGCGATGAACCGAACGTTGCTTGCTTCAAACGCTTCGCGCCGACTGCGACCGCGCAAGCCATCAGTGACGAACAACGCAAACACGCCGAAGCGCTGATACAACGCATTGCGCATCGCCGCACTGGCGGTTTGCGGCAAGATCGCGGCGCTGACCAGCGTCGTGCACAGAATGCCCAGGGAGATTTCCAATACGCGCCAGACTGCTGCCATGAACGCGCCGTCGGGGTGAGCCAAAGCAGGCAGTCCGACCATCGCCGCCGTGTAACCGGCGAGCACAAATCCGTAGGCGCGGAAGTTGCGATAACGTGCCGCGCCGGCCGAGCAGAGGCCGACCCAGATCGCCAGCGAACCGAGGAACAGTTCTGTGTTCTGCGCAAACAAGGCAATCAGCGCGACCATCACCGCCGACCCGGCCAACGTGCCAAGGAAGCGATAGAAGCTCTTGGCCAATACCTGGCCGCTTTGCGGCTGCATAACGATGAACACGGTGATCATCGCGGTGCGCGGCTGGGGCAATTCCAGACGCATGGCCAGCCACAGGGTCAGGAACGCGGCGAACAGCACCTTGAAAATGTACACCCAGGTCACGCCATCGCTGCGTGCCCAGTCGAAGAAACCCCGGCGCCATTCAAGGGAATATAGCCAGCGCAAAGGTGCGGGCAAGGGAGTCATGGAATTTTGCTCACTTGGGAAAAACTTGAGACAAGCGAATGACTGTGGCGAGCGAGCTTGCTCGCGCTGGGCTGCGTAGCGGCCCCAAAATTCTGGCAACCACTGCTAATTTTGTGAGTGCTGCGCACTCAAGCGGGAGCAAGCTCCCTCGCCACAAATGTGGGTGTGCCTGAAACGTCGCGCTCACTGCAAAAGAACCGGGGTTTTCGGAGGCTGGGTTTTCTCGGCATTCGGCACGTCGTTGCCCGCCCCGAGTCCACCACCAAGCGCCGTCACCAGCTCCGCATGAGCACTCAACCGTGCGGCCTGAACCTGCTGCTGCACTTGTTGCTGCTTGAACAACAAGGTCTGCGCATTGAGCACGTTGAGGTAATCGGTGAGCCCACGCTGATACGCGATCATCGCGATGTCGTAGGTCTTCTGCGCCGTGGTCACCGACTCGGCGGCGAAGGCTTGTTGCTTGTCCATCGACTCGCGGCGAATCAACTGGTCGGAGATATTTTTCAGCGCATTGACCAGCGTCTGGTTGTACCTGGCCACGGAGATGTCATAACCGGCCGAGGCTTCGCCCAACTCCGAACGCAAGCGGCCACCGTCGAAGATCGGCAACGAAATCGCCGGGCCGACGCTGTAGTTGAGCTTCTTGCCGGTCAAAAACTCCAGCGCCCCGCCGCCGGTGGCCATGTAGCCGAGGCTGCCGACCAGATCGACGTTGGGGTAGAAGCCCGCGTGAGCGACATCGATACCCCGCGCCTGGGCCGCCACTTGCCAGCGACTGGCGACCACGTCCGGGCGTTGACCGAGCAATTGCGCAGGCAGCGACGAAGGTAACTTTAGCGCCGAGCCCAACGACAGCGTCGGCCGTTGCAACTGCGCGCCCTCCCCCGGTCCCTTACCGGCCAGAGCGGCGAGTTGGTTGCGGCTTAGAGCAATTTCCTCGTCCAGCGCATCGATTTGCCGATGGGTTTCCGGCAATGGTGTTTCGGCCTGGCTGACTTCGAAATGCGTGCCGATGCCACCATCCAGACGTTTCTGTGCCAGGTCGAGAATTTGCTGTTGCTGCTTCAAGGTCGCCGCGACGATGTCCCGTTGCGCGTAATGTAACGAGAGCTCGATGTAGGCGCGCACGATATTGTTCTGCAATTCGAGCTGCGCCTGCCGCGCCTCGGCGGCGCTCATGTGGGCCATGTCCACGACGCGTTCGGTGGCGTTGCTTTCGCGTCCCCAAAGGTCGAGGGCATAGCTGAAGCCCAGCGCGGCGTTGTTGTCCCAAGTGGTGGTGTTGGCCAACTCGCCGGGGCCGTAGAACTGATCGGTGGGCCAGTTGTGGCGCTTGAGGGTGGATTGGCCATTGATCTGCAAGGACTCGGCGGACTCGGCAATGCCGGCCATGGACCGCGCCTGACGCACTCGCGCGGCGGCCATGGCCATGCTCGGGCTGCCTTGCAGGGCGAGGTCGATCCAGCGGTTCAGTTGCGGGTCGCCGTAGGCTTGCCACCATTGGGTGCTGGGCCAATGAGCGTCTTGCTCGGCGCTCTGAATAGCTTCATCGGTGGCCAGTGAATCAGCCTCCAGTGCCTTGCCCTGTGGGGCAATACCTGCGGTGCCGATGCAGCCGCTGATTGCCAGGGTTAAAGCCAAAACACTGAGCGTCTTGAGCGCTCTGTTGATGCGACGCGGCACTGCTGCGATTTCCTGAAAGGGGGGTACGGAAAAACTTGTGGGGAACCGCTTTTTGTGGCGAGGGGGCTTGCCCCCGTTCGGCTGCGCAGCAGTCGTAAACCGGTCACCGCATTCTGATTGAAGATCGCGGTGACCGGTTTTAGGGTCGCTTCGCAACCCAACGGGGGCAAGCCCCCTCGCCACACAAGCCGCTCCCACAATGGCGCAATTCTAGGGGGCGGCCGGAAAGGCGATAAGCCGGGAATCCTGTGAATCTTTGTTACCGTTAACGCGATAATCCATTTGTCGGGGTCACTGTCCCCGTAACTTCGTGTCACAATTTGCCATCGCATTCGAGAGCACCCCATGGACACTTTGCAAAACATGCGCGCCTTCAGTTACGTGGCCGACGCCGGCAGCTTTACCGCCGCCGCCGTGCAACTCGACACCACCACGGCCAACGTCTCGCGCGCGGTCTCCAACCTGGAAGCCCACCTGCAAACCCGCCTGCTCAACCGCACCACCCGCCGCATCGCCCTGACCGAGGCCGGCAAGCGCTATCTATTGCGTTGCGAGCAGATCCTGGCCTACGTCGAAGAAGCCGAAGCCGAGGCCAGCGACGCCCACGCGCGCCCGGCCGGGCAACTCAAGGTGCACACCATGACCGGCATCGGTCAGCACTTCGTGATCGACGCCATCGCCCGCTACCGCAAGACCCACCCGGACGTGACCTTCGACCTGACCATGGCCAACCGCGTGCCGGATTTACTCGACGAGGGCTACGACGTGTCCATCGTGCTCGCCAGCGAACTGCCGGACTCGGGCTTCGTCTCCCAACGCCTGGGCATCACCTACAGCATCGTTTGCGCATCGCCGGCCTATGTAAAAGCCAACGGCTGCGCGCACAAGCCCAGCGATTTGCTGAACCATGCGTGCCTGCGGTTGGTGAGCCCGGTGATTCCGCTGGAGAAGTGGACCTTCGACGGCCCGGAAGGCCAGGAAATGGTCACCATCAACAGCTCACCGTTTTTGGTGAACTCCGCTGATGCGATGAAAACGGCGATCACCAGTGGCATGGGCGTTGGCGTTTTACCGGTGTATGCGGCGATTGAAGGGCTGCGCAACGGCACGCTGGTGCGGGTAATGCCGAATTACCGGTCACAGGAACTGAATCTGTATGCGATCTACCCGTCGCGGCAGTATCTGGATGCGAAGATCAAGACGTGGGTGGAGTACTTGCGGGGGTCGTTGCCGGAGATATTGGCGGCGCATCAGGCGGAATTGGCGGCGTATGAATTGAGTGGGAGTTTGGGTGGGGTTCGGGTGGCGAATTAGCCCATTACGCAGCATTGGCTTATGGCAAAGGAATGCCGAAATAATCTTCTCCAATAGCCAATAGATATAAATTAACTATCAGATCTGACAGTAGACGAACTGTCTCCTCGAATGGAAACTCCATGGGTAATTTAATTTTTCATTCGAAGGAATACGGGTATGAACATTTACTACACGGGTTCAAATAAAAACCTTAGTTCCACTAGCGACAAACTGACTGCTGAAATCCACAACAGCTTTAAATTCTCCACCTACGATGGGACAGCTACTCTTTTTATCACTAATGGAGAGTGGATTATTTTATACACTAGGCATCAAATCAGTGAAACCGAATGGAACACCATCTCCCTACGCTTCCCGGCAAACATTGAAAACAAACGATATGAATTTCAACCGGGCGATATTTTACCCCCTACTTTCAGCGAAAACTGGTCCGTCCCTGACGGATCATGGCACCGACCTTACACCTCTAAAAATAATGTCGGGCACATCACGTTCAATTTCGATCTTAAGGCTGGGACACTCAAAGCCGACTTCAACTTTACGATTCTGAACAATGAAGAAAGTCATCAAGCGATTGGTGGAATTGATGTTAAAGGTCTGGAGCATATAACCGGACAGCGACACTTGGAAAAGCTATTCGAGTAATCGGCAGCCCGTTGAACACTCACCGCCATCCTGGGGGGAGCCGTCGGTTCTTCCCAGAGATCGGGCGACTGTCAGGCCGCTGTTAAGCCAGCAGTCCGGCGTACTTTCCACAGAGCCAATACGCACAAAGGCCAACAACTGAATAGGCAAACATCAGATTGGGAATGACGACCCAGCGTCGTAGGTGTAAAGGGAAGTGCTTTATCTCATCGATACAATGCGGGTCGCTTCTCAGCAGGAATGCATCATCCTCACGAAGCATGGTCGAGAGATGAGTCAAACGGTAATGACGCCCGTACAGACCATCACCCATGACCCAACGGTTGCGACCAATGAAGTAAGAATCGTTGAGGTGAGATTCGAGTTCTTCGAGTTTAAAAAAACTGATGTACACACGCAGCACTGAAACGATAAAAACCAAGGCAAGAAAGCCGATCAGGATGGCTGTGTAGAGTAGTTTCAGGTCACTCATCGGGTTTGAAATGGTTGCACGCAAAGATACAAAGCCACTCCAAAGCAACAGTAGTCCAGCGCTGACGACCGCAATCCGCATCAGTTTTTTTGGAGTTTCAGCCCATTTTTTCAGGCGCTCCGGCAAGATTTCAGCTTCCATAAACGCATACGAATCCAACATCTGATGCTGATAGAAACTCCCCGTTAAAGCGCCAATCAACCTAAGTCTGTTCATCCTTCCAAACGGGCCGTTACCCGCTGTGTTTCGATTGATACTCACCAGGTGAGACGCATTGAAGTGATCTTCAATTTGGTCGAGTTTGAAATAGGCGGCGTACAGCAGGATTACCTGACTGGTAAAAACCAGTAGAAAAATGATCGCAGCAAGAACAAGCACGATATTTTTAGTGTCACTCATCATCATCGGACGGGGTTAAAAATACTTCATACTCGCTCATGGCGATACGCCCTCAAAAAAACCTCCACCACAGACTTAACTCAGTAGGCCGGTATATTTTCCCCAGCCCCATAAAGCCACCATACAAACAATGAAAAACGTTGCGATATGAAATGGAATATTGACCCACAACCTAAGTCCAGCAGGAAATTGTGCTATATCCGAGATCGCCAGCGGGTCAGTTTGCTGCAGGAATGACGTGCTGGCGCAAAGCAATCCGCTGATTCGGCTCAAGCGCATTAATCTGCTAATGGGTCCACTGCCCGTCAAATGATCGTTTTCTAAAACAGCGGAACTCTTAAGAAGTTTTTCAATTTCGTCCAGCTTGAAGAACGCCACATAAAACATAACGATCAAATTTATAAGCATAAAACCCAATAAAAGTAGGGCGCATGCTCCATACAGCATCTTTTCTTGGCTCATGGAGTTGTTACCTCGTAGATCAATTCTCCACCAGCCTCTCCAAACTTCGCCCCGATATTTCCTCCAACTGATGCTGTGCCCCCGCTAAGAATTAACGCGCAAACAACACCGCCTAAGCCGCGGGTCTTCAAAGCAATACCGGCGCAGTACTTCAAGGTGATTTTTCCCGTCACAACTCCTGCGGTAACACCGCCAATTACGTTACCAGACAGCTTACCGCCCTCGGAAAATTGCACCTGCCTGCAGTCTTCAGCACTTCCTGTACGGCAAACCTCGTTGATACGCATGGTAGCCGCACCTGCTGCAAGCCCTATTCCTACATAGCCTCCCAGCCTTCGCCACACCATCAATGTTAGAGGCGTAGCCGGGTAACTGTGTCGGTGCCCCTGCCTTGTTCCAATGATGAATCGCTCTACGAGTAGAAAGGCCCAAGGCACGCTTGAGCTTGGGATGATCCGGGATACCGGTGCCTTTGCGTACAAGCCCCCCCAGACCAACATCGAGTTTGGCCATCAACCGCCTGCGCCGGGAAAAAAACTCAGGGGAATGCAAATGCCCGTGTTCACGGAATTGCTGTTGATGCAACCCATCAAGTTCTTTCAGGGTCGTTTTCAGGCTCTCCAGATGCTGACCGATCATGAACGACGCCACGCCTAACGATCCCGCCGACACCTCCAAAAACGGCTCGATCACTTCATGATGCTCGACTAAAAACGATGCCTCTTCATCACTCAGATCCTTCAATGCTTCGTTCACCTTCTCCGCCACGATCATCATTTGCGCCTCTTCGCGACGGTACATGTAATGCCGTGAATCGCTGAAAATCACCATTTGCCCCGGCTTCACTCGCTCGCCGAGATGCCGATTGAGCGAGCGTAATTCCTGGCGCAGTGCATCGCTTGGCGGGTTTTCGTACAGCGAACGCTCTAGAGCGTCGAGGGTCATGGGCTGCTGAATAATATGGAAACCCGACTCCACGGGTTTGGGCAGGGTGAAGGCGTGTTCTTCGACCAGATGCTGCGCCGGTGGCAGCTCAGGTTTGGGGTTGAAGGCATTCCATGAGGCACCGCCGTTATCGGAATCGATTCGGGGCGTCACCATGACCCAATCACCGTTGCTAACGGCATTGATGAGTTTTTGCTGGTTGGCGGCCTGCATGTAGTTGGAGCTGTTAACGCCGACCGCGCTTAGTAGGTCGTCGAAGCCTTGCAGGTCGTAGGGATAGTTCAGGGCCTGGCGCAAGTCGGCGACGGCTTGGTGGCTGTCTAGCACCTGGCCGTGTTGGCTGGTGAGTTGGTTTTTGGGGATGAGTCTGGTCACGCTCGTGTCCCGTTCCTTGGAAACGTGAGACTTTGGCGAGTGGGCTCAAAGGGGGATGCCGGGCGAATCGTTTTTGCGTGTAGGGGAAGTCCGAGTTTTTTGATGGCGACATTGTGGGTGCAGTCTTCAGCAGTTCCTACAGACGGGGTGATTTTTGAGGGCGTTTCCGACAAGTTTTGACGGTTGTTGCGTCGGAAGCGAAATGGGTAGGCTTTGTGGGTCGCTGCAAAATCAGCGATCAGGTCTGGAAAACCTGGCAAACACTTACCACAGCTCATGGCATGCTGCGGCGCTTTTTTCTGCACGCAATCCTTGTTATGGCGGCTGTGCGCGGGAGACCTTCGGGTCTGCCGGGTTTTGGTGGATGTTCCGGTTTTTCCAGTCCGCGCACAGCTGCCACCCATTTCGTCTGGAAAACGAAAGATGGCAGTTCCACTTCATCTGCCAATGAGTAACTTCCGCATGATCAAAGAAACACCGAACCCTCCGGAAACCGACGACGTTTCCCCCTACGAATCCCCCAACTCCAAGAAACTCAACGAAGCCGCCGAACGCGCGCTGAATCACTACCTCAACCCCGCTGCCCTCAAATCACCGACCATCCGCAAACCCAGCACGATGTATATGCTCGCACCGGCGATCAAAGACGAAGACCTGTTGGCCCACACCTGTGAATCGTTGGCCCAGGCCAGAGTGATGGCCAGCAATTTTGCGACCTATCTGGAAGGTCCGCATCGGAATACGGCCATGGCGATTCAGCAGATCGTCATGCTGGCCGAGCTGGCGGTGAACCGGATGCTGGATAACCTCAACGTACCAAAACCCGCGCCACACAGCTGACCCCTTGTAGGAGCGAACTGTGGTGAGGGTGGCGTACACCCGGCAATCCGAGCGCTCGCATAATGTCCGGGAAGAATGTTAGCGTGCTTGGCATTCTCCAATCCCGACGAGCCGCCTCCAATGAAAAAAACCGTCCTCGCCTTCAGCCGCATCACCCCACCGATGATCGAACGTCTGCAACAAGACTTCGACGTGATCGTGCCGAACCCGAAAAACGGCGACATCAACGCCCAGTTCAATGAAGCCCTGCCCCACGCCCACGGCCTGATCGGCGTCGGTCGCAAACTCGGTCGCGCGCAACTGGAAAACGCCAGCAAACTGGAAGTGGTCTCCAGCGTCTCGGTCGGCTACGACAATTACGACCTCGCCTACTTCAACGAACGCGGGATCATGCTCACCAACACCCCCGACGTACTCACCGAAAGCACCGCCGACCTGGCCTTCGCCTTGCTCATGAGCAGTGCCCGCCGCGTCGCCGAGCTGGACGCCTGGACCAAGGCCGGCCAATGGCAAGCCACCGTCGGCGCGCCGTTGTTCGGTAGCGATGTGCATGGCAAAACCTTAGGCATCGTCGGCATGGGTAACATCGGCGCGGCCATCGCCCGGCGTGGTCGGCTGGGCTTCAACATGCCGATTATCTACAGTGGCAACAGCCGCAAGACCGAACTGGAACAGGAACTCGGTGCGCAGTTCCGCAGCCTCGACCAACTGCTGGCCGAAGCCGATTTCGTCTGCCTGGTGGTGCCGCTCAGCGAAAAAACCAGACACCTGATCAGTCACCGCGAACTGGCGCTGATGAAACCGAGCGCCATTCTGGTGAACATCGCCCGCGGCCCCGTAGTGGACGAACCGGCGCTGATCGAAGCGCTGCAAAACAACCGGATTCGCGGTGCCGGGCTGGACGTCTACGAGAAAGAACCGTTGGCCGAGTCGCCATTGTTCCAACTGAAAAACGCCGTGACCTTGCCGCATATCGGCTCCGCGACTCACGAAACCCGTGACGCCATGGCCAACCGTGCCTTGGCCAACTTGCGCAGTGCCTTGTTGGGTGAGCGGCCGCAAGATCTGGTGAGTCCACAAGTGTGGAAAGGCTGACTAAATAAGGGTAGGCGGTTCAAACGCCTGCCCGCTCTCTACAGATTCGGGCACTTCACGCCAATTTACCGTTTCCTTGCACCATCGACGTCCTGGGTTTACGGAACACCAGCACATTCCCCAACATCACCAACACCAGCCCCACCAGTGCCGGCGCCGTCCATTGATAGCCTTCGGCAAACGCCGACACGTTCAGCGCCACCACCGGAAAGAGTACGGTGCAATACGCCGCCCGCTCCGGCCCCATGCGCCCGACCAGCGTCAGGTAGGCGGTGAAGCCGATCACCGAGCCCGGAATCACCAGGTACAGCAACGAGCCGATGTAGCGGGCATTCCATTCCATGTCGAACGGGATGCCTTTGACCAGGCACCACGCCGACAACATCGCCGCGCCGTAAGCCATGCCCCAAGCATTGGTGGTCAGGGGTTTCAGGCCAGCTTTCTGTTGCAAACTCGACAGCATGTTACCCGCCGAGAAACACAAGGTGCCGAGCAACGCCAAGCCCAATCCGAGCAAGGTTTCGGGGCTGGCGGTATGACCGGCCAGCTCTGGCCAGAACAACAGGCCCAATCCGAGCAACCCCAGTGCACCGCCCATCAGTACATTGCGAGCGATTTTCTGACCGAAAAACACCCGTGCGTTGAAGGCATTCCACAGGGTGGCGGTGGAAAACACCACGGCGACCAGACCGCTGGGGATCCACTGGCTGGCGGTGAGGAAACACATGAAATTGATGCAGAACAGGCACAGGCCCTGAGCCAGGCAAATCAGATGCCCGCGACGGTTCATCACCTGCAAGCGCCGGCTGAGCAGCAACAGCGCGAACAGCACCAACGCGGCGAGGCCAAAGCGATAGACGATCGACACCGGAATCGCCACCACGCCCAGTTGCCATTTCAAGGCAATCCAGGTGGTGCCCCAGATCAGCACGGTCAATAAATACAACGAAAGGTTCATGGCGACAGCTCCGGGATGGGCAATGCTGTTTACTTTGGGGCGAGCGAGCTTGCTCGCGCTTGAGTGCATAGCGCTCACAAAACTGGCGAAATTTGCCAGGACTTGGGGGCCGCTACGCAGCCCAGCGCGAGCAAGCTCGCTCGCCACAGTGCATTGCCTGATTAGGGGGCCAGTGTGCTGCGCCAATCGTGGGCGCACTTGCATAAACTTGCGCTTTTGTCGGCCGGCGGGCTGGCAGGCCAACGTCTACGGAGTAGGATGCAAAGCGTTGGAGAGAACCGATCATGGCCGCACTGGAAACCCTGCAAGTCTTTCAAGCGCTTAACCGCTCGCCCAATGCTCGTCTGGAGCACAGCGCCGAGCTCGGTGACGGCATGGCTGCAGCTTTGTGGAACAACCACCATGATGCCCAGGACTACGAAGCGCCGAGCCATCACACCCTGTCGTGCTATATCGCCGGCGGCACCGGCACCTTTCGCCGCGACCAGCCCGGCACCAAGGGCGGCCCGGACAAGCTGTGCATCTTGCCGGCCGACCATCAGTCAGGCTGGGTGATCAATGGCGATATTCGCCTGGCCCACCTGTATTTCAGCCCCGAACAATTTGCCCTGGGCTGCGTCACGCTGCTGGATCGTGAACCGCGGGAATTGCAGTTGCGCGAGCGCACCTTCCTCGAAGACCCGCAGCAGGCCCGGCGCTTTCGGCAGTTGATCGCCCTCAACTGGGACGAACCGGGCGAACGCCTGCTCACCAGTAGCCTGGCCCATGAAATGCTTAGCCATGCCCTGCTCAGCCAGGTTGGCGTGCGCCAGGGCTTGCGCCTCAAGGGTGGGTTGGCGGCGCATCAGCGGCGGCAGTTGGTGGAGTTCATCGACCATCAAATGGCCGAAGCGATCAGCCTCGGGCAGTTGGCGGCGTTGTGTGCGCTGTCGGAATACCACTTTGCACGGATGTTTCGTGTGAGCTTCGGTTTGCCGCCGCATCAGTATGTGCTGGCGCGGCGGTTGAGCCGCGCGCGGGAGCTGTTGCGCGGGACGTCGCAGCCACTGGGGGATATTGCGTTGGCCTGTGGGTTTGCCAGTGCGAGCCATTTCACCAATCGGTTTCGCCAGGCGCTGGGTGGCACGCCTGGGGAATATCGGCAGGCGTTTTTGCGCTAGCGCTGCAATCCATTGGTTTTCGGTGCCTGTGCAGCCGCCTTCGCGAGCAAGCCCGCTCCCACAGGTGACCGCGTTCTCTCAGAGGAATGCGGTTGAATATGGGAGCGGGCTTGCTCGCGAAGAACGATGACGCGGCTTCCGGACCAGAAAAACCGACCAAGAGCCGATTGCCGGATCCAGCCCCCGCCCCTACAATGCGAACAATTCTTGTTCTCTAACGTATCGAAATACGTCCGGAGCGGTTCCGTTGTCGTCAGCCTCTACCGTCGAAGTCCTTTATCACGCCCATCACAACTGGCTCACCGGTTGGCTGCGGCGCAAACTCGGCTGCCCTGACAGCGCCGCGGATCTGGCTCAGGACACATTCATTCGAGTGCTGACGGCACGGGAAACGCCCCATATCATCGAGCCGCGGGCGTTCCTCACCACCATCGCCAAGCGCGTGCTGTTCAATCATTACCGTCGTCAGGATCTGGAGCGCGCCTACCTCGATGCGCTGGCGCAGATGCCGGAAATCGTCGCGCCGTCGGAGGAGGACCGGGCGATCATCCTGCAAACGTTGATGGAGCTCGACCAGCTGCTAGACGGCCTGCCACGCCTGGTCAAACGCGCCTTTTTGTTGGCTCAGCTCGATGGTTTGACTTATCCACAGATCGCCACCGAACTGGGCATTTCCATTGCCACCGTCAAACGGCACCTAAACAAAGCGGCGATGCGCTGCTACTTCGCACGATGAACAGCCCTGCGGATTTTTCCTCTCAAGTCGCCGAGCAGGCCGTGCACTGGTGGATGGAAATCCAGCAAGGGCCGTTGAGCCCGCGCCAGCAAATCGCCTGGCAGCAATGGCTCGATGCTCACGGTGAACATCGACGGGCCTGGGAACACATTCAGCGGGTCAATCAACGCTTGCGCGGGTTGTCTTCACCACTGGCCCATGCCGCCCTCAACGCACCAAAATCCGCCGGCCGTCGTCAGGCGTTGAAGCTGTTGCTGATTCTCGGTGCGGGTTCGGCGGTCACCTGGGCCATGCGCGAGCACAATCCGCTGACGCCGTTGCTGGCCGACTACCGCAGCCCGATCGGCCAGCGACGTAAAGTGTCGCTCGGTGATGGCAGCCAAGTGCAGCTCAACACCGCCAGTTCGGTCGATGTGCGAGTCGACGGTCAGCAGCGGCTGATCCGCTTGTTTGAGGGCGAGATGTTGCTGACCGCCGCCCAAGCGTTTCAAGTACAGACCGCACAAGGCCTGTTGAAAACCCAAGGCGGACGGCTGAACGTGCGGCAGTTTGCCGATCACACTCACGTGGCGGTGTTCGAAGGCAGCATCGAATTGACGCCCCATGGCGGCGCACCGCTGATGCTGCAAACCGCCCGACAGTTGAGCTTCGGCGCACGCGGCATCAGCGCTCCCTTGCCACTGGACGCCAACAACGGCGCCTGGGTCGACGGCATGCTGGTGGCCGCGCACATGCGCCTGGGAGATTTCCTCGATGAACTCGGTCGCTATCGCCGGGGGCAGCTCAAGTGCGCGACGAATGTTGCCGATCTGCTGATCTCC
Organism: Pseudomonas wuhanensis; assembly: GCF_030687395.1. Lineage (GTDB taxonomy): Bacteria > Pseudomonadota > Gammaproteobacteria > Pseudomonadales > Pseudomonadaceae > Aquipseudomonas > Aquipseudomonas wuhanensis. The sequence goes on from NZ_CP117430.1 coordinate 5,538,173, forward strand.
GGGACTTATCCACTGGACAACAGCGAGCGGATTCTTGATCTGCTGGAAATCAGTTTGCCGGTGAAGGTGAGGCGTTTTACCCGGTATTGGGTGACGGTTGAGGCACGGGCCTGAATCTTGATCAACGCACATCACCTGTGGCGAGGGAGCTTGCTCCCTCGCCACAAAAGCCAACCTGCGTCACCCCAGCGTGAGCCGTTTTTCAGATCTGGCGTGACAGAGAAGGAAAGCCCCCTTGATTCAACCTTCTCAGGATCGCCCTCCATGCAACTCACCCGCGTCACACCGCTGACCCGCACCTTGCGCCAACTCTTGCTGGGCGTCAGCCTGAGCTTCGGCGTTCTGCCACTGGTGCACGCCGCTGATGCCAAGCCGTATCACATCGCACCGTCCTCGCTGGAGAGTGCACTTAACCAATTCGGCCGTGAAGCCGGCGTGCTGATCTCCTTTGGCTCACAAGTCACCAGCGGTGTGCAAAGTCGCGGCCTGGAAGGCAACTACACCCCTTCGCAGGGCTTGAACGCGCTGCTCGAAGGCACCGGCCTGCAAGCCCGCGCCGAGGGCGATAATGCCTTCAGCCTGCAACCGGCGGGTGATGCGACGCTGGAGCTGGACACCTCTAAAGTGGTCGGCGACTGGCTTGGCGATGCGGCGCAAACCAACGTCTTCGAACACCCCGGCGCTCGCGACGTGATCCGCCGCGAAGCATTCGAACGCCAGGGCGCGACTCAGGCCAGGGATGTGCTCAACCGCATGCCCGGGGTCAATGCGCCGGACAACAACGGCACTGGCAGCCATGACATGGCACTGAACTTCGGCATTCGCGGGCTCAACCCACGGCTGGCTTCACGCTCCACGGTATTGATGGACGGCATTCCGGTGCCCTTCGCCCCTTATGGTCAGCCGCAGCTTTCATTCGCGCCGATCAGCATGGGCAACATGGACGCGGTCGACGTGGTGCGCGGCGGCGGTGCGGTGCGCTACGGTCCGCAGAACGTCGGCGGTGTGGTCAACTTCGTGACCCGCGCCATTCCCGATGAGCCGACGGTCAAGGGCGGCTTCCAGACCGAAACCAGCCCATCGTCCAGCCATGACGGCTTCAAAACCACCGGCAATTTGCTGGCCGGCGGTACGGCCGATAACGGTCTGGGCGGCGCGATTCTGTACTCGGGCACCCGCGGTGGCGACTGGCGCGAACACAGCGACACCGAAATCGACGACCTGATCCTCAAGGGCAAATACCAGCTTGATGACGCCAACAGCTTCAACGCCATGGCCCAATATTACGAAGGCAAGGCCGACATGCCCGGCGGCCTGAACGTCGCCGATTACGACGCCGATCCGTACCAGTCGACCCGCCCGAAAGACCAGTTCTGGGGCCGCCGCACGATGTTCAACTTCGGCTATCGCTATCAGGAAGATCGCCGCGAGTTCACCGCCAATACCTTCTTCACCAAGACCCTGCGCAGCGGTTATCTGGACCAGGGCACGTTCCTTTCACTGTCGCCACGCGAGTATTGGGTACGTGGCCTGGAAACCCGTTTCGCCCAAGGCTTCGATCTCGGCCAGACCAGCCATGAAGTCGGCGTCGGCTATCGCTACATCAACGAAGCCGGCCACGAACTGCGCTACCGCACGCCGATCGCCAGCAACGAATATCCGACCACCAACAGCCGCAACGACCGCGATACGCGGGGCGGCACCGAGGCCAATGCGTTCTTCGTCGACGACCGGATCGATATCGGCAAGTGGACGATCACGCCGGGCATCCGCTACGAAATGATCGAGTCGCAGCAGACCAACAACCTGACCAACGTGAAATACAAGGGTGACTACAACACCGCCCTGCCGGCGCTGAACGTGCTCTATCACCTGACCGACAGCTGGAACCTCTACGCCAACACCGAAGGCTCATTTGGCAGCGTGCAGTACAGCCAGATGCCCAACCGGGTGACCAGCGGCGAAGTCAAACCGGAGAAGGCGCGCACCTGGGAGCTGGGTACCCGGTACGACAACGGCGCCTTGCGGGCAGAGATTGGTGCGTTCCTGATCAACTTCGATAACCAGTATGAAAGCAATCAAACCAACGACTCGGTGATCGCCCGAGGTGAAACACGTCATCAAGGCATCGAAACCAGCATCAATTACGCCCTCGACGACTTGAGCCCGGCGCTGGCCGGTTTCGATGTGTACGCAACTTACGCCTATGTTGACGCGAGCATCCGCGAAGACGGGCCGAACAAGGGCAATCGCGTGCCGTTCTCTTCGAAACACAAAGGCACGCTCGGCGTCGGTTATACCGAAGGCGCGTGGAAACTGAATCTGGACAGCAGCTATCAGAGTGATCAGTTCGCTGACAACGCCAATACCTCGGCCGAAAGCGCCGATGGCAGCACCGGCAAGATTCCGGGGTATATGTTGTTCAGCAGCCGTGCGGCGTATGACTTCGGGCCGAAGTTGTCGGACCTGAACGTGGCGGTGGGGGTGAAGAACATCTTCAACCACCAGTACTTCACCCGCTCGTTCGATGACAACAATAAAGGCAAGTACGTGGGGGAACCGCGGACGGTGTATGTGCAGACTTCAATCGCGTTTTGATTACTGACCACGGGTCTGAGGTCGGACCTATTGTGGCGAGGGAGCTTGCTCCCGCTCGGCTGCGAAGCAGTCGTAAAACCTGCTGACGAGATTTGCCTGACACACCGCACTGGATGGTTTGGGGGCCGCTTCGCACCCCAGCGGGAGCAAGCTCCCTCGCCACAGGCTCCATGGCACCACAGGAGCCGGCGAATACCAGAAACAAGAACGGGCCTGCATAAGCAGGCCCGTTTTTTAGGTGGAGAGAAAGTAGGAAGGTAAAAAGTGAATCAGGCCTCAGCCGTTTTGTGCAGCCTGTTCGTTCTCGAGAAACTCGTCTTCCAGCAGCGCATCGGCAGTAGGCCTTTCGAACGGCACCACAGCGGCACGTGGTTTGCCCCGCAGTTTGCCGAACAGATGTTCAAGCGCATGTTCGAGTTTTTCGGCCGCACCGTCGATCGCCAGTTCCAGGTTAGCGGCTTTATGGGTGACAGAAATCGGTTGGTGGCCTTTTGGCCTCGCTTCCAGCTGGCAGCGTATATCGTGGGGACCGAGCTTGTCGCCGTTCTCGTCCCGCAGATGGACCTCGACGCGGGTCAGGTCCTCCTCATAACGTTCGAGCGTGCTCTCAATGGTAGTACGTACCCACTCCTCCAGTCGGATGCTGCTTTGAATATGGTTATCGCTATTGACTTGGATTTGCATAGTTCCATCCCTTATTTCAGCTAGCTCGCGAGAGGCCCTTCGGCTGGCCCTTGGGCTTCATCACCGTGACCTCTTGGTTACACAATCGGTGTGTGCGCAGAACATTTCAACCCCTAAAGAAAGATAAATTCTCATACGCAAAAAAAGCCGGACAAGAAGCAAAAGCGCTGTTAAGGTCGGGAGTTGGGTCGCCTCGCTCTTTTGTCATAATTGCTCACATCTGCCGCTCCGCCAGCGGGTGCAGGCTACGAAATATCCCCGCCTCCTCCACCAGCCAGTCATGCACCGCGCGTACACCCGGATGACTCAGCGCGCCCGGCGCATAGAGCAGCACGTAACGCTTGTGATTGGGCACCGCCAGGCCAAACGGCACGATCAACGTCCCGCGCTCCAGTTCATCGTTGAGCAGCGTTCGCCGCGCAATCGCCACGCCCATCCCGGCAATCGCCGCTTCGATGGTCAGGTGATTGCGATTGAAGGTATGCCCGCGCCGTACATCCGCGCCCTCGAAGCCGATGGCGTTGAGATAAAACTCCCATTCCGCGTACTCGTAACTGCCGCGCCAGGCGGTGATGTCGTGCAGCAACGGAAAATGCACCAGGTCCGCCGGGCCATGCAGTGGCGGCCTTCCGCGCAACAGGTTGGGGGCACACACCGGAAAGATCTGCTCATCCAGCAAGGCTGTGGATAACAATCCGGGGTAGCTGCCGTCGTTCAGGTCAATCGCCAGATCGAAGTCGCCTTCGTGCAACGGAACACTGCTGTCCTCAGCCACCAGCCGCAGCTGAATATCCGGAAAGCGCTGCTGCAAACGCGGCAACCTGGGGGTCAGCCATTTGCTCAGGAACGAGGGAATTGAGCGCAACCGCAAAATCCCGCTGATCATTCCCGCATCCAGTCGTCGCAATTCCGCATCAATGCTGCCGTAGGCCTCGTTGACGGTGATAGCCAATCGCTGGCCTTCGGCGCTCAATTCCACGCCCCGGGCGCGACGATGAAACAGGCGAAAACCTAGCCGCTCTTCCAGTTGGCGAATTTGCTGACTGACCGCCCCCGGCGTGATGTGCAGTTCTTCGGCGCAACGGGTGAAGGACAAGTGCCGCGCGGCACACGAAAACACGTGCAGCCAGACGTAGGTCTGGGCGTGCAATTGGCGACTCATTGTTTAGTCCTGCTAAAGGCTGTCTTAGGAAGTTTCGTTGGTCACGTAGGACCGAGGTAGGCAGTATCGCCGACATTGCGCTTGGCCTACAAAAATGGCGGCGATTCCTCTTCCATTGCTTGTATAGGCTTTAGCATGGCTATCAGTGTTTTCGATCTCTTCAAAGTCGGCATCGGTCCGTCCAGTTCCCACACCGTCGGCCCTATGCGTGCCGCCGCGACCTTCGCCCAGGCACTGATTGACCAGGGTTTACTGGCCGACGTACGGCGGGTAGAAATCCGCCTTTATGGTTCGCTTTCGGCCACCGGCGTCGGCCACGCGACCGACCGTGCCTGCATCATGGGCCTGATGGGCGAATGGCCAGACAGTATTGATCCGAACTCAATCGACAGCCGAATCCAGCATCTGCGCGAAACAGGCGAATTGTCCCTGGCCGGCAAATCGACCATTGCGTTCAACTGGCAGCACGACCTCCTGCTGCTCGACGAGAGCCTGTCCTACCACCCAAACGCCATGTCCCTGACAGCCTTCGGCGAAACCGGTGAGCTGTTCGAGCAGACGTACTACTCGGTAGGCGGTGGTTTCATCATCGAGGCGGCCGAAGCCGAGTCTGGCATTGCCCCTTCCAGCGACGTAGTGCTGCCGTACGATTTTTCCAGCGCCGCCGAGTTGCTCAAGCTCTGTAACCAGCACGGTCTGCGGGTTTCCGAGCTGATGATGGCCAATGAACGGGCCTGGCGCAGCGACGCCGAGATCCGCCAAGGGTTGCTGCATATCTGGTCGGTGATGCGCGAGTGCGTCGAGCAAGGTCTGCGTCACGAAGGCATCCTGCCCGGCGGTCTGAATGTTCCGCGCCGCGCCGCGAAATTGCACCGCAGTCTGTTGGAAATCGGCAAACCGAATGTCATCAGCTCCACCCTGTCGGCCATGGAGTGGGTCAACCTGTTCGCCCTCGCCGTAAATGAAGAAAACGCGGCTGGCGGACGCATGGTGACCGCGCCTACAAACGGGGCGGCGGGGATCATTCCGGCCGTGCTGCACTACTACATGAAATTCAACCCGGATGCGTCGGACGATGACGTCGTAGCGTTCTTTTTGGGCGCTGCGGCCGTAGGCATTCTCTGCAAGAAAAACGCCTCGATCTCTGGCGCCGAAGTCGGCTGCCAGGGTGAGGTCGGTTCCGCGTGCGCCATGGCCGCCGCAGGTTTGGCGGACGTGCTCGGCGCCACCCCGGAGCAACTGGAAAACGCCGCCGAAATCGGCTTGGAACACAACCTCGGCCTGACCTGCGATCCGGTCGGCGGCCTGGTGCAAGTGCCGTGCATCGAGCGCAACGCAATTGCTGCCGTGAAGGCAATCAACGCCACGCAAATGGCCCTGCGCGGCGACGGCAAACACTTCATTTCCCTGGACCGGGTGATCCGCACCATGCGCGATACCGGCGCCGACATGCACGACAAATACAAAGAAACTTCACGGGGCGGCCTGGCGGTGAGCTGGGTGGAGTGCTGAGGAGCACTCCCTGATCGTCCGCAATACGTGAGCCCGAGCAAGAATAATAACGAGGCCAAAACGATGACCGAAATACGTACACCTGCTGCCGATAATCCTGCTGTAGACCTGACACGCAATAGCGAAATAACCCACAAAGGCTGGAGCAAACACGACACCACCTGGATGCTTGGCCTCTATGGCACGGCGATTGGTGCCGGCACGTTATTCCTGCCAATCAACGCCGGTGTCGGTGGTTTCTGGCCGCTGCTGCTCCTGGCGGTACTGGCCTTTCCGATGACCTTCTTCGCCCACCGTGGCCTGACGCGCTTCGTGTTGTCCGGCCGTTCCGGGGACATTACTGAAGTGGTGGAAGAACACTTCGGCATCGGTGCCGGCAAGCTGATCACGCTGCTGTATTTCTTCGCGATCTTCCCGATTTTGCTGGTGTACAGCGTGGCGCTGACCAACACGCTGAGCAGCCTCATGGAGCACCAATTGCACATGACACCGCCCCCTCGGGCGATCCTGTCGCTGGGGCTGATTCTCGGCTTGATGGCCATCGTCCGTTGCGGTCAGGGCGTCATCGTCAAATGCATGAGCGTGCTGGTTTATCCGTTCGTCGCGGCATTGCTGTTGCTCGGTGTCAGCCTGATTCCAAATTGGAACGGCGCGTTCTTCGCCACCGCCAGTGAAGGCATGCCACTGCCGCTGTTCTTCAAGACCTTGTGGCTGGCGATTCCGGTGATGGTGTTCTCGTTCAACCATTCGCCGATCATCTCCGCCTTCGCCGTCGATCAGAAACAGCGCTACGGCGAACAAGCCGAACGCAAAAGCAGCGGCATTCTGGCGATCGCTCACGCCATGATGGTCGTCACGGTGATGTTCTTCTGCTTCAGCTGCGTGCTGGCGTTGTCCCCGGCTGATTTGGCCGCCGCGAAGGCGCAGAACATTTCGATCCTGTCGTACCTGGCCAACCACTTCCAGACACCGGTCATCGCTTACGCCGCACCGTTGATTGCGCTGGTGGCAATCACCAAATCCTTCCTCGGCCATTACATCGGCGCCAGCGAAGGCTTTCAGGGCCTGATCGTGAAAAGCCTGCGTGGCCGTGGCCGCGTCATGTCCGCCAGTTGGCTGAACCGCGTCACTGCGCTGTTCATGATCCTCAGCTGCTGGGCCGTGGCGACCTTCAACCCGAGCATCCTGGGCATGATCGAAACCCTCGGTGGGCCGATCATCGCGTGCCTGTTGTTCCTGATGCCGATGTACGCCATCCGCCGCGTGCCGGCCTTGCGCCAGTACTCGAATCAGGCCTCGAACGTGTTCGTGGTGTTGATCGGTTTGGTTGCACTGTCTGCGATCATTTACTCGTTCATGCCCTGAAACGGGCAGGCAAAAAGAAGGCGGGCCAGAGTGCCCGCCTTCTTTTTGCCATGTTCATTGCCCCATCGTTTTCCCGGCATGCACCTTGCTTTGCCTCCTGCGTTGCACGGATGAAAGTTACATGAACAGGGAAAGCCGATGGTCTGGTGTTACGAACTAATCCCGATCACGGCTGGTCAACAACTGCACGTTCAATCAGGCGGTGACGCATCATGGACAACCCCTTTCAACTCATTACCGATGCCTTTGCACCGGATTATCAAGTCAACCTGAGCATTCAGGGTCTGGACGGCAGCATCATGCTGACCCTCTCCAAAAGTGGCCGTGTGGTGGCCAAACGGATGATCAGCGCCGAACAGCGCAATGATCCCAAGCGCCTCAAACGCCTGGTGCAAAGCATTCAATTCGGCATCGCCATCGAACAGGGCCACAGTGCCGTGGCCATCCTTGAAGCCATGACCGACGGCGACAATCGCAATCCGCCGCCGCCCTTGGTCAAATCCCGGCCTCGGCCTTCAATGGGGCTTTAAATCTCACCCTTCTCCACCTCGGGATGCTCACCGGAACCCGCACCGATCTTGCGTTGCGGGTGTTCGATCTTCACCGAAGGAAACTGCGACGAGGCGTAACGCACCACCAGAATCGCAAACGCCAGCAGCAGAATCCCGCCGCACAGGTAGATGATCCCCAAGTCTGGCGGATTGTGGTGCGAGACATTGGAGATGAGCAGCCGTGTCAGCGCAGTGATCGCCACGTAGATCAGAAACCGCACCGGCATGTGGTTGGTCTTGAAGTAAATCCCGACCATCGCACCCAGTTCCAGGTAAATGAACAGCAGCAAGATGTCATCGATCTTGATGTGCCCCTGTTCGAGCATCCCGAGAAATTCCATCACCGCCGCCCAGGCGGTCACCGCACCGATGGCGAACAGCGCCAGGTAGTGGAAGGTCTCGACGAACAGGTTGCCCAGGGACTCGGCCAGTTGGTGCACGTTCTGCCGCAGTTTCTCGGCCCAGTTGATTTTCACGATGGTTATTCCTTAGCTCGGTTCGAGCGGATGATGCGGGTTGGACGTGACGGTTGTTCTGCATGCAGAAAAAAGGCCAGATACTGTTGGGTGAGATGATGGCTGCGTGATATGAGACACGTTGGCGGTGATTGGACGGACGCCATCGCGGACAAGCCCGCTCCCACAGGGTCCGGCGGTGATCCTTGTGGGAGCGGGCTTGCCCGCGAATGGAGCGACACGGTTCACCTGACAAACGCCGATTACGGTCTACATTAAAAAGCCACTACCCAAAGCGCAGGGATTCGCTTATCCTTTTCGCTGTATATAGATACAGTAGTCGAAACAGACAACTAATGTGAAGGCATGTGAGGTGGTGAATGGCCGTCGAAGTGGTATACCGCAGCAGCCGAGATCTGGAGCGCTTGTTCATGGATAAAGCCGAAGCTGACCGTCATGACAAAATGCTCGAACTGGCCGAATTGCTGGCTGAAGTGTTGCAAAAAGCCGTTCCGTCCCTGACCGAACAGCAAGTGGAAGAAGCCGGGATCTACATGGCGAAGAACCGCGATGTGTTCGCCAAGGCATTCAAGAGCCAGCCGGATGCGCTGTCCGAACTGCTGAATGCGCCTGCCGAAGTGGTTGAACCTGTTGCAGTCGCTGCACCTGTTGAAGTGGCCCCCGCTGAGCCGACCAAGCCAGCCAAAGCCGCGAAGACACCCAAGTAAGCAATGCCCGAATTGAATAGGCCCTGAGTCCAAATGGCTCAGGGCCTTTTTCATGCCTGCGGGAAACCTAGATCTCAGGTTGTTCCAGCGCCTCGACCAACGCTTTGAAGAACCGCGCCGCCTCGCCGCCGGTGACCACCCGGTGATCAAAGGTCAGGGACAGCGGCAGGATCGGGTGCACCACCACCGTTCCTTCGACCGCCACCGGTTCATCGCGGATCGCCCCGGCAGCGAGGATCGCCACTTGCGGCGGCACTACCACCGGGTTGGCGTAGCGGCCGAACAAGGTGCCGAAGTTCGACAGGGTCAGGGTCGCGCCCATCATTTCCTGGGGCGGGATCGAGCGTGCCTGCACATCGGCCCGCAGACGCATCACACCTTCTTTCAAATCCGCCGCCGTGCGCTGACCGACATCGCGCAGCACCGGCACGAACAAGCCATCCGGCGTATCCACGGCAATGCCCAGATCGAGCCGTTCGTGCTGTTTGAGCGCCAGGGTTTTACCATCGAAGGCGCTGTTGAGCACCGGCTCTGCGGCGCAGGCTGCCGCCATGGCCTTGGCCAGACGAATCAGCGGTTCTCGCGCCTGGCCCCAGCGATGCAGATCGGCATCCCCGAAAATCGTCACTGGCACCACTTCGGCATGGGATCTGGCCATGTTCAGTGCCATGCTGCGTCGCACGCCACGCAGCTTCTCACCGCCGAAGCGTTCGCGTTCGGTCTGGGCCGCGTTTTCTACGTCGCTGCGGGTGATCTGGCCGTCCTGGCCCGAGCCGACCAAGGTGCTCAGTTCAACGCCAAGCTGGCGAGCCAATTGACGCACCGCCGGCGTGGCGCGGTTCGCCAGGTGTTCACGAGTCGAAGGCGCAGCGCCGATAAAAAATGCATCTTCCTGATTTGTGCTGCCGCCCTCAAGCCGCCCCACCACAGTGCCCGCATCCGCTTCGCCTTCGTAACCGAGCAGAGGTTCGCCAACGTGAAGGATGTCGCCCTCGCCACCGAATGTTTTCGCCACCACGCCGTCGTAGGGTGCGGGAATGTCCACCAGCGCCTTGGCGGTTTCCACCGACACCAATAGTTGGTCGGCCTTGACGGTATCGCCGACCTTGACGTGCCAACGAACGATTTCCGCCTCCTGCAAGCCTTCGCCCAGATCCGGCAGTTTGAAATATTTCATCGCAACCTCCTCGGCTTCAGGCGTTCCTCAGGGGTGATGCAGCACGGTGTCGCAGGCATGAAGAATGTCTTCGACCCCAGGCATGTACAGCGATTCCAGTCGATACAGCGGCGGCGGAATGTCTGGCGCGGTGACTCGCTGGATCGGTGCCTGCAAATCCAGAAATACCCGCTCATAAAGGCTCGCGGCGATTTCCGCGCCGACCCCGCAGGAGCGTGGCGCTTCATGCACGATCACACAGCGACCGGTCTTGCGCACCGAGGCCTCCATCGTGTCGAAATCCAGCGGTTTGATACTGGCGACATCAATAACTTCCGCCGAGACGCCCTGCTCGGCCAGTTGCGTGGCGGCTTGCAGGGTTTCCATCACACTGGCGCCCCAACTGATCAGGGTAATGTCGCTGCCTTCGCGCAGGGTGAAGCAGCTGTCCAGCGGCAGGCGCTTGCCGTCATCCAGCAGCGGTTGCGGGTTCATTCGGTAGAGTCGGGTGGGTTCGAGAAATATCACTGGATCCGGGTCGTCGATGGCCGCGAGCAGCAAGCCATAGGCCCGAGCCGGCGAGGACGGGATCACCACCCGCAGCCCCGGAATATGCGCGAACAGGGCTTCGGTGCTTTCGCTGTGATGCTCCGGCGCGCGAATCCCCGCGCCCATCGGCGAGCGCATCACCATCGGGCAGGTGAGCCGCCCGCGGGTGCGATTGCGCATGCGGCTGGCGTGGGACACCAAGTGCTCCATGGTGGCGTAGATGAAGCCCATGAACTGGATTTCCACCACCGGTTTCAGGCCTTGGGCCGCCATACCCACCACTAGCCCACCGAGCATGGTTTCGGCCAGCGGTGAGTCGATCACCCGCTTGAATCCAAAGCTGTCGCGCAGGCCCAGCGTCGCGCGAAAAACCCCACCGTTCACCCCGACGTCTTCACCCAGGACGATGACGTTTTCGTCCTCGCGCATGGCCCGATGCAACGCCAGATTCACTGCTTCCAGCAGCGTCACCTTACCGTTACTCATGGCCCGAACCTCCCGTGCGGCGCGCCACCCGTTCGAGAAATTCTTCGCGCTGTTCAGCCAAGGCTTGCGGCCACTGGGCGTAGACATGATCAATCACTGATTCCGGTGACTGCATACCCGCCGCTTCGAAGTTATCCACAGCACCCTGAATCAAGCCCTGGCATTCGCTGATCAGTGCCTGTTCGCGGCTTTCGTCCCACACGCCCTGACCGGCCATGAAGCGTTGTAGCCGCTTGATCGGTTCTTCGAGCCAGGCCTGCTTGACCTCGTCCGCCGACCGGTAGCGCGTGGCATCGTCGGCAGTGGTGTGATCGCCGAGGCGATAGCTCAGGCATTCGAGTAACACCGGGCCTTTACCGTGACGCGCCCGTTCGAGGGCCGCTTGCATGCGGTCATAAACGGCGAGCATGTCATTGCCGTCGACTTGCTCGCCGTGGAAGCCGGCGCCAATGGCTTTCTGCGCCAGGGTCGGGGCACCACACTGAATGCGCCGCGGCACCGAGATCGCCCATTGGTTGTTGTTGATCACAAACACCACCGGCAACTGCCAGGCGCCCGCAACATTGAGGGCTTCGAGGAAATCACCTTTGCTGGTTCCGCCGTCGCCGCAAGTGGTGACGGCGACCCGATGCTGGCCACGGATTTTGAAGGCGCTGGCGACACCGCAGGCATGCAGGGCCTGGGTGGCAATCGGCACGCAGATCGGAAAATCCTCAGCGACCGCGGGGTCGGCAAAGTCGCTGCCACGCTCATCGCCGCCCCAATACAGAAGGATTTCTTCCATGCGCACACCGCGCATCAATTGCACAGCGGTGTCGCGGTAATACGGGATCAGTACGTCTTCGGCGTGCATCAGGCTGCCAACCGCGACGCCAATGGCTTCCTGGCCCAAGGTTGGTGCGTAGGTGCCGATGCGCCCGGTGCGCTGCAAGGCGACAGCTTTCTGATCGAAAAGGCGGGTCAGGACCATCTGCCGATACAGGCGCGTCAGCAGATTGAAGTCGTCGGCCCAGGAGGGAAGATTGCCGAGTAAATGGCCGTCAGGGGATAAAAAACGGGTGTAGGGCAGCTCAACCTTGTGAAGCATCACAGGGCTCCTGGCACGCGGGGTCGGCGTGCAATGGTCAGCCCCCACGCTTGTGGCGCAGGGTTTGGGGAGCGAGTTGGCCGGATAGGCACTCGCTCCTTTATCGATTCAAACTGTTCACTCGTGCTGCATCACCGGTACAGCACTTTCTCCGCCAACTCATCCGCCACCCGGGCCGGGGAACGCTTTTCCGCTTGGGCATGGGCGAAGACTTCGGTTAGCCGTGAACTGATTTTCGACAGGTGCGCGGTGATGGTCGTCAGCTCTTCCCCGCGGTGTTTGAGCGACACGTAGATCAGCCCGCCGGCATTGATCACGTAATCGGGTGCATACAGAATGCCCCGGCGCTCCAGCTGATCGGCGATTTCCAGATGGATCAATTGATTGTTTGCCGAACCTGCGACCGCAGCGCAGCGCAGTTGCGACACACTGTTGCTGTTAAGCACAGCGCCCAGGCCGCAGGGCGCGAGTATGTCGCACGGTGTGCTGAGCAGCGCATCGTTGGCGATCGGATGAGCACCCAACTGCTCCATGGCCAGCTGCACCTTGCCGTGATCGATGTCGCTGACCAGCAGCTCGGCACCGGCCGCGTGTAGCTGTTCGGCCAAGGCATAACCGACATTGCCCAGGCCTTGAATGGCTATGCGCAGTCCTTCGAGATTATCGCTGCCCAAGCGGGCCATGGCAGTGCTGCGAATACCGGCAAACACGCCCATGGCGGCATGCGGTGCGGGGTCGCCCGCGGCAGTGGTACTGGTGACGAATTGGGTCTGTTGGGCGATGCAGTCCATGTCCGCCACGGAGGTGCCGGCGTCGATGGCGGTAATGTAGCGACCGTCGAGTTCGTTAATGCAGCGCCCGAAGGCTTCAAATAGCGCGGCGCGGTTTTCCACATGGGCCGGGCGAAGAATCACCGCAACGCCACCGCCCTGAGCCAGGCCGGCCAGGGCCGCCTTGTAACTCATGCCTTGGGCAAGGCGCACAGCATCCTCGATCGCGGCTTCATCGCTGGGGTAAGCAAGGTAACGACACCCGCCCAGGGCAGGTCCCAGACGGCTGTTGTGGATGGCAATCACCGCCTTCAATCCGGTGACCGGATCGACGCTCAGGTGCAGCGATTCAAGGCGAGTGCTTTGCATGAGAGCGAACATCGTAGGGCTCCCGAATCACTTCTTGTAGTCGCCAGTATAGGCTTGCGCACAAAAATTGCAGAAGCGCACCGGAATAAGCGACGCCGCTTTGAACGCTTTCAGACATAACCTGTTACCGCCTGTGTGCAGCACTGGACGAAAGCCTGCGACGGGGCTAAAACGAGGCATTCCCCGGAGATTTTGATGACCCCGCGCCAACGTTTTTTCGACTGTCTGCAACGATCACCGCCCGCGCTGTTCGAGGCGGCGCTGTGGATGGCCGTCGAACACGATAAAGAGCTGGATCCCGAGGCCGTGCTGGCGGACTTCAAGGACCTGCAACAGCGGGTCAGCTACGGGTTGCCGATGCTGCCGGTGAGCGAATTGGCTCAACCATTGTTGCGGCGAATGAATGACCTGGGGTTCGCTCAGGACGACTTCACGCCCATGCGTCCGCAAGTGGCGTTACTCAATAAAGTGTTGGAACGTCGGCGGGGCCAGCCGCTGGCGCTGGGCCTGATTGCGCTGGAACTGGCCAGAAGGCTGGAGATTCCCATGGTCGGGGTCAACTTTCCCGGGCATTTCCTGCTGCGGGTGCAAGGCGCCGATCACCTGCTAGACCCGTGCGGCGGGCGACGGCTGTACCCCAATGATTGCCGCGAACTGCTGCAACGTCAGTACGGCCCGAACATGCAGCTCAGTGCCGAGCATTTACTCACTGCCGAACCGGTGCAGATGCTACAACGCCTGTCGCGCAACCTGCGCCAGTTGTACCTCACGAACGATGACTACATCGACGCCCTGATCGACGCCGAGCGCGTGCTTGAATTGGGCAACGCCAGCGCCTCCGACTATCTGGCCCGAGCCAGCCTCTACCAACGACTGGACTGCCCGAATGCCGAGCGCTTTGACCTGGAGCATGCGCTGCTGCTCAGCGACGACCCGATCCAGCGGATTCGCCTGACTGAACGATTAGGGCACCTACCGCCTAACTCAGTGGTTCACTGACTTCATGTGGGAGCGGGCTTGTTCGCGAAGAACGATAACGCGGTGCGTCAGAAATACCGCGGTGCCTTCTTCGCGAGCAAGCCCGCTCCCACATTGGGTCTATGTGAAGCCATTAAGGGGTATCGGGCTGATTCGCCGGATGGGCCAGGAAGAAGGCTGGATGTGTCGCCGCCAGCGCCGCCACTCGCCGAATTCGCGGGTAGGCTTCCAATGAAATATTGAAGCGCTCGGCCGCATACAACTGCGGGATCAAATAGACGTCCGCCAGCCCCGGTTGATCGCCAAAGCAATAACCGGTGTCACCGATCAATTGCTCCACCGTCGCCAACCCTTGGCTGATCCAATGACCGATCCACTCAACCACCTGCGGCTCATCGTGCCCCAATTGGCGCAGTTTATTGAGCACGCTGACGTTATGCAGCGGGTGAACATCGCAACCGATCACCGCTGCCACGCCACGCTCATGAGCGCGGGCGGCCAAGTCTTTGGACAGCAGCGGCACCTGTGGATAACGTTCCTCCAGGTACTCGATGATCGCCGGTGACTGGATCAGCAATTCTCCCTCATCAGTGCGCAAGGCCGGCACCCGGCCTTGCGGGTTGATGCTCAGGTACGTCGGCTGCCGATGTTCGCCACCTGGCGGCGCGATCAGGTTGATCGGCAGCGCCTGGTAATCCAGCCCCTTGAGCGCCAACGCAATACGCACCCGGAAAGACGAGGTCGAACGGTAGTAGGTATAGAGTTCCATGACCCGATCCTCTTAGCGCGCTGGCAGTACTTTGCCGCGGCATTCGCCGAAACCGATGGACGCAAAACCTTCGCGGCTGCAACGCGCCCGCAGGATGATTTCGTCGCCGTCCTCGAGGAATTTACGCACCTCGCCCGAGGCCAGTTCGATCGGCTTCTTACCGCCCTCGGTGATTTCCAGCAGGCTGCCGAACTGACCGCTCTCAGGACCGGACAGCGTGCCCGAACCGAACAGATCACCGGCCTGCAACTGGCAACCGTTGACGCTGTGGTGCGCAACCAGTTGCGCGACGGTCCAGTACATGTGTTGGGTGTTGCTGAGGGTCAGACGATGGGCTGGCAGATTTTGCTCGCGCATCGACTCGGTCAGCAGCAGCACTTCGAGTTCGATGTCGAAGGCTCCGGCGGCCTGATCACGTTTGTCGAACAGGTAAGGCAGCGGCTGCGGGTCACCTTCCGGACGCGCCGGCTGCGCACGACGGAACGGTTCCAGCGCTTCGGCCGTCACCACCCACGGCGAAATGCTGGTGATGAAACTCTTGGACAGGAACGGCCCCAGCGGCTGGTATTCCCAGGCCTGGATATCCCGCGCCGACCAGTCGTTGAGCAGGCAGAAACCGGCGATGTGCTCGGCGGCGTCACCGATGGCGATCGAGTCGCCCATGGCATTGCCCGGACCGATCCAGATGCCCAGTTCCAATTCGTAGTCCAGGCGTGCGCACGGACCAAACGTCGGCTCGGTCTGGCCGGCCGGCAGGGTCTGGCCTTTCGGCCGACGTACGTCGGTGCCGGACGGGCGAATGGTCGAGGCGCGGCCGTGGTAACCGATCGGCACGTACTTGTAGTTCGGCAGCAACGGGTTATCCGGGCGGAACAGTTTGCCGACATTTTGCGCATGCTCGATGCCCACGTAGAAGTCGGTGTAGTCGTTGATCTTCGCCGGCAGGTGCATCTGGCAATCCGCCGCCAGCGGCAGCAGTTTGGCGCCTTGGGCTTCGATCTTGCCGCGTAGGGTGCTGCCTTCGGCAAACAATTCCAGCAGACGTTCGCGCAAAGCGACACGAGCATCGCGGCCCAATTCGAAGAACGCATTCAGCTGACCACCACGGGTGGCTTCGACTGCTCTCTTCGCAATGCCATCGAACAGGCCGGCATCCAGTGCCGCCTCCAGATCAAAGATATGGTCGCCGATTGCCACGCCACTGCGCGGCGTGGAGCCCTTCACGCTGAATATGCCCAACGGCAGGTTTTGCAGCGGAAAATCCGCGTGGCCGTTGGCGGAGGCAACCCAGCTACGAGTGATGGAAGTCTGAGTCATGGGTTATCTCCGGGTCGGGTCGAAAGTGGCGGGCAACGTGGCCCAGCAGGCGTCGTAATTGTTTTGCAGTTGTGGGCAATCCAGGGCGAATCGGCTCGGGCGCAACACTTGGCTGGTCTCGAACATGAAGGCCATGGTGTTATCGATTTTAGCCGGCGCCAGTTCAGCGTTGATCGCCTTGGTGCAGGTCTCGCCGTCGGGGCCGTGGGCGCTCATGCAGCTGTGCAACGACGCACCGCCAGGCACGAAACCTTCGGCCTTGGCATCGTATTCGCCCTGGATCAGGCCCATGAATTCGTTCATCAGGTTGCGGTGGAACCACGGCGGACGGAACGTCTTCTCCGCGACCATCCAGCGTGGAGGGAAGATCACGAAGTCCAGATTGGCCAGACCATGCACGCTGGTCGGCGAGGTCAGGACGGTAAAAATCGATGGATCCGGGTGATCGAAACTGACCGTGCCGATGGTGTTGAAACGGCGCAGGTCATATTTGTATGGCACGTTATTGCCGTGCCAGGCGACCACGTTCAGCGGCGAATGATCAAGCTCGCAACCCCACAACTGGCCGAGAAATTTCTGTACCAGAGTGGTCGGTTGCTTGAGGTTTTCGTAATGGGCCACCGGGGTCATGAAGTCGCGGGGGTTGGCCAGGCCATTGCTGCCAATCGGCCCCAAATCCGGCAGGCGCAATGGCGCGCCGTGGTTTTCGGCGATGTAGCCGCGGGCTTGCGGATCGAGCAGTTCGACGCGGAATTTCAACCCGCGCGGCAGAACGGCGATTTCCAGCGGTTCCAACTCCAGCACGCCCAGTTCGGTGGCGATGCGCAAGCGGCCCAGTTCCGGCACCAGCAACAGTTCGCCGTCGGCGTTGAAGAACACGCGCTCCATGGAGCGATTGGCGCGGTAGTTATAGATACTGATCCCGGCCGGTTTTTCCGCGCCCGAGTTGGCGGCCATGCTCACCAGCCCGTCAATGAAATCGGTGGGTTCGGTCGGAATGTCCAAGGGGTTCCAGCGCAGGCGATTGGGGGTCACTTCACCCAGTGGGCCGCCGGCCAGCTGCCGATCCAGTTTGACGAATGCCGGGTGGTTGGCCGATGGCTGGATGCGGTACATCCAGGTCCGTCGTGCTTCGCTGCGGGGCATGGTAAAGGCCGTGCCGGAGAACAGTTCGGTGTACAAGCCATATGGAGTTTTTTGCGGAGAGTTCTGGCCGACGGGCAGTGCGCCGGGCAACGCTTCGCTGCTGAATTCGTTGCCAAAGCCTGACTGATAAGCCAGCGCTGGCGCCGTTGAATCGAGGTTCATGGAGCCTCCTGAACGGGAGTAGGCAATGGCCGGTCACTCTGCTGAAGAGGTCTTGGCACGCCTGGGTTATTTTTATCGTAATTCGATTACGCATAACGTAATTTGATTGGTATTGACCGTCAAGCTATAAAGACGCCCATTCGTCCCGGGATCACACCGCCTCCATGACCAGCGAAAGCAACGGTAAACAGAAAGTCCGCTCGGCCGAAGTCGGTACCGACATCCTCAAGGCGCTTGCCGAGCTGTCGCCCTCGACCTCGTTGTCGCGCCTGGCCGAACACGTGCAGATGCCGGCGAGCAAGGTTCACCGCTATTTGCAGGCGCTGATCGCCAGCGGTTTTGCCGAGCAGAACACCGCCACCAACCATTACGGCCTCGGCCGTGAAGCGCTTCGGGTCGGTCTGGCTGCGTTGAACAGTATGGACGTGCTGAAAGTCGCCGCCCTGCCCTTGGCCGAGTTGCGTGACGAGCTGAATGAGACCTGCTTTATAGCGGTGTGGGGGAATCAGGGCGCGACGGTGGTGCACATCGAA
Source organism: Pseudomonas wuhanensis (assembly GCF_030687395.1). GTDB lineage: Bacteria > Pseudomonadota > Gammaproteobacteria > Pseudomonadales > Pseudomonadaceae > Aquipseudomonas > Aquipseudomonas wuhanensis. The sequence goes on from NZ_CP117430.1 coordinate 5,556,550, forward strand.
CCGGCGGTGCGCGCGGTGACGGTGGTCACGCAATTGGGCTCGGTTTTACCGTTGCTCAGCTCGTCGACAGGGCTGGTGTTCAGTGCCTATTTGCCCCATCGCGAAACCGATGAGTTGCGCGATCTCGAAGTCCGCGCCGTCGATGTTCATCCGTTGGCCGATGAGCAGGCTTACACCACATTGTGCGAACAGATCCGTGAACGCGGCTTGCACCATGTTCACGGCTTGCTGATGCCCGGCGTGGATGCGTTGTCGGCGCCGGTGTTCAATGCGGTCGGCCAAGTGGCGGCGGTGATGACCATCGTCGGCCCGACCTCGTTGTTTCACGCCGATGAAAACGGCCCGGCGGCGCAGCGTTTGCTGGCAGCGACCCGGGCTGTGAGTTGGCGGATGGGGTATCAGCCGGAATAACGGATAACCGGTGCAGAATCAACCTACGATTCGAGTTTTGCTGTCCTGGATCGAATACGCAGACGTGACTGCCGTTATGTACTCGATGCCCATTGGAACCCCGGTCACGGTCGATACAATCTCGGAAATATCTTTCACTTGCGATAGCAGGCCCACCGCTGACACGGATACACCGACTCCTGCAATCTTGCCCGCATAAAAGGTGATGGCGCTTCTCCAGGCAGAGGCAAAATGCGCATTGGCGGCGCGTTCATTGCCCTCACTATGGGCAATGAAGCCTTGTACGATCGAGCGCGTTATCCTCAAGAGACTCGCCGCCAAGCCAACGGGCGGAACAAACAAGGAAACAACGTCAACGGCCAATTCGGTAACGATCATCACGTCGCGCCAGAAGGATTCCGAACTGCTCGTTGTCTGGTAATCGACATCCTTGATGAGGCGCCAAACCATTCTGTCGTACTCGGAATTGAAGTGAGACACCGGTGCGCTGCCTAGTAACATTGGGGCTGGTAATGCGGACCCATTCGCAGTCTCTCGGCACTTGTCGACATAACGTTGGATGACGCCCCGATCACTCAACTTGGCAAGGCCAACGACATGCTCGCCAAGAGTGTAATTTTTCAGGTCCTGGGTCAGCGTACCGATGGGGCGGAACTCCAACCCATCCGGAGCTTTGGGTAGGTAAATCAGGAACTCGAGTTTCCCTGCCACTACGCGGCCGAAAACGTACCCCCCCTCTATACGCTTATTCTCCAGCACGAGCTCACAGATACCCGCACGCGGTGGACTCCCGTTCAAGACCAGCCCCGTGTCGAGACCCACTTCGCGATCCAGATCTTCGATCAGCCCCTTCAACCATTGAAAGTGTTCGTTGGGCAGAGAACCCCGCATTTTTTGTACCAGTGCAGCCCTAAGCATTTCATTTTGCTTGGTCTTGCAATAGAGCTTGGCCTTGAGATTGTGGGAGGGCGTATTCAGGAAATTCAGTTTTAAATATTCCTCATATTTCTCACCTGGCAACAAATCAATCAGTGCGTTGATGGTAGACACACCCAGTCGTCCCAGGGAGGTGTTGTCGAGGGATTGGAATGTCGCGGTTCTATTCGCTTCCTTGATTTTTATCAGAATGTCGCCTGACGGGGTGAGATAGGAAAACAACTTTTCGAACACTGAAACATCGCTGCGCCAGTACTCCCATTGAATGAAAAGGTTCGTGAGCGTCATCCAGTCCTGTCCCTGCAGCTTGACAGTCACTCGATCGGGATCGATTTCGGGATGAGCACCGGATTGACGGAGGTAATCGTTCAGCGCGTTCATCACCAGTTTTCGGGAGAAACCGGCAAACGATTCAATATGCAGCGGCTCTTTGGATACTTCGTAGATGGCCTTGTAATCGGTATTTAACCGGGTAAAAAGCTCACGATCCTCGCGGCCAGCGCTCCTGTACCAGTCGGGAGTGACGACCTTTTCTTCGACAATTTCCCAGTCGATGATTTTCTCGATAGCGCCCATTAATGGACCGAGGTCCATGCCGGACGACCATTCCACCAGACTGATACCGTCCCACCACCAACTTTCGAACACAGTCCTCGATTTAACTTCAGAGAGATAGTCCTCCACAAGTTTCGCGCGATCTACGCTGTGAGCCTGCCCGATCAGAAAATCGCGACCCTGTTTTTCAAAACCCCAATTAATGAACTGACGCTTCAAGGCTGTCAGATCAGAAAACTCATACCATTCCTGGCCGGTCGGTGCACCGGGGGCATACAACACATGGGGCAAGCGATCAGGTGTGGCACTTTTTGTGCGATAGACAATCATGTCTTTGAACGGTCGAAACCAACTGCGGAAAGCAACACTGAATGCCTCTTGCGTCGTATCACCAAACTGATAGCGCATAACGATATCCTGTGCTTTCGGGCTGATGTGCTTTTGAAGAATCGCTGCAAAGTTACTGAGCGCGGTCTGCCTCCCCAGAACTTCTCGCATTGCCTCTTTAACTTGCGGATCAAGATAGCGATTGTTTCGTTCACTGGCGTACTTCAAACGAAGATCAAACTGCTTGATGGCGTACTCGATATTCGAAAGCGTCAATCTTGGATTGTTATGAAAAGCTTCGAACTGAAGCTCGAGCCGTCCGACTGCATCATGCAAACCATACATGAACACCTGCGTTAAGTTTTTACGCTCAACATGCTCGATTACTTTACCCCCCATACGTACCGAGTGCTTCACTGACACCCAAACGGTATCGGGGTCGACACGCTTGTCATCACCACCAGAAAGATGCTCCTCCACGACTCGCCGAACATACTCCTTAAATGAAGTCAGACCGTTCATCGCATGATGAAGATTAACCTGACTCCTCAGTAACTCCTGCTCCAAGGAGACATAAATTTCCTGATTTTCTGGGTAACTATTCTTCACCCATTGCGGCCAGGCGTTTCTGGAAATCAACTTTATCAGTTTGGTCGTCCGCCTCTTCGCATCCTGGGTCAACTCATCCAGATGCTGTACCGACTCTAACGAATGAAGAACATTTTCTACATCAGCATTCGGCGCCTGCATCTGACGAAGATAGGAGGCAATGTTATTTCGCTGCTTATCAAGCAGTTTCAAGGTGAACGGTTGAAAAATCCCTTCATGATTTTTCAAATAACGGATGGCCGGAGCACCTCTGACTTGCTCAGCCTCATCCAGCGACACATTCTTGAGCAAGTCCGCACGAGTATCCGCCTCGCCCAGGCGTTTTTCCAAGGCCCGATGCAGCGCCGACGAAGTCTCAAATGCTTCTACCCCTTGGCCCGGGGTATAAAGAACGACCGGATAATCATTCTCAGGAATGAGTTCGTTAAGGGATTGGCCATTCAGATACATGACGAAACAGCATGCCAGCGTTGCGAATCGGCCATCCTCCAGTTCCACCGAAACACCGTAAGAAGATCCCCGACCATCACTATCGATAAATCTATTGATGTCTTCTTCTACTTCTCGCTTCAGCCCGCCCTCTTGTACATAGGCTGCCAACTCCTGCCAGAAAAGTGTTGCCTGCAGGTTTTGAAAGCTCGTGCTGCGTGGAGGCAGCGCCCCCCCCCTTGGCGTCGGAGCCAGGGGACGCTGACCAGTATTGATCCAGAGTCGCTGTGTATTTTTGCGCCAAAGTCTTTAACACGTCACTGATCAGGTTACCCAACGCCACCACGTCCAAACCGTGGATTCGACTCTGTTCATCTGTCGAGTCGAGCCAGTCATAGACGCCATATTGACTCTCGTCATAAACCGGAGCGCGCCCGCGAATCAGGCACGCCATGAATACATTCATCAACGAGCCTGTTGGTTCCTGACTATTACTGCCAACACGACTGTTAATGAAAACCCTGCTGATGTAGACCTCCGGCAACAAACGCTGAAGTTCTTTCAGTACACAGTCCTGCAGCACAACTTTGAACGACGGGATTTTTTTCTGATATTCCGTCAACGACGCCAGAGCCTCATTGATCTTGATCAGGTTCTTCTGCGCAACCAACGATCCTTCGTTAATCATATTTGCTTTCCATTAATGCACTTTTAAAAAGAAGTGACCAGACTCACCACTTCACCAGTGCTATTAACTTAAACCAGAAGAAAACCACAAAGACACTTCAACTTCTTTTCAACCCATGTAGAAACAATCCGACATCAAAGCTATAAAATAAAATACACCCCTACTTTAAAAACACACTATCAGCACAACCCCAGCAATCTAGCCTTGGCGACAGCATGAGTTCTACGCTCCACTCTTAACTTTCCATAAATTCGCCGCACATGTGTTTTGACTGTATGTAATGATATGAATAGCATCTCGGCTATTTGCTGATTTGAATTGCCCGACGCAATCAATGCGAGCACTTCCGACTCTCTCAGGCTCAGTGGACTCTCGCGAAGTCCTTCTTGAGGTCCCTGCTCGCCCTGATCGATAACGTGCAATTCTGCTAGAAGGTTGGGGCAACGCATACGTAACTGGAACAACATCTGTAGCAAGTTACAACGGCAAGCTTTGTCTTTGCCTTTCTCGAAATACTGCCGGGATAACAGAGGTTCGCCCAATATGAAGGCCGCCTCGGACATCGCCAGAAATAACTCGGCCTCCAAGCTAATCATCCCATTCATTTGTGCTTGCTCAAGCAGGATGGAGAGCCGAGCCAGAGGATCCTCCACCCGCTGCAGTTTGACCTCAGCCAGAATCAACAAATACTCAATTCGCGGAATCAACTCCAGTGTCGCCGGCGGTGCCTGCCGTGCCTGTGGCCCCTGATAGTGTCTGAGCACCCTGCTCAACGCCTCGCGGGCCAGTTCGGGACGCCCCTGTTGCAACCAGCACTGACTGCTGACCTGCAACAGGGCACCACGGTAGACCGTGTCCGGAATCTGCCGCTGCTGCATCAATCGCTCGGCATCGCGCAGGCGGACGAAGGCTTGGGCGTAGTCGCCCTGATTGGCGGCCAGTTGTGCCTGCCCGAGAAAACCGTACAGCGCACGCTTGTCTTGATTGCGAACGCAGTCCTCCAACCCGGCCTGAAAAAAATCTGCTGCCCGCTCATCCAGTCCCTGACACAAGGCCAGGCGCCCGCGACGCAAGGCGATTCGCCCCAGTAGAGGCGCAGCGCGGTCAGATTGCAGGCAAAGCAGTTCATGAATATTGGCGAGCAGACTTTCAGCGCGCCCGGGGGCTCCACGCTGCTCCAGCAACTGCGCATGATCGAGTTCCATCAAGCCCTCGAACACCAGCGAACCTTGCGCCCGCGCCAGGCACAGCGCCTCGCGGTTATGGGCTTGCGCCACGTCGAGTTCGCCCCTTAGCAATGCCTGTTGCGTCAAACCGGACAAACACATCAGGCGCGCCGTCCAGCATTCGGGATCGAGCGCGCTCAACGCGTCAAGGAAGTGCGCGCGCGAAGCCTCCATTCGTCCCTGCAAATGCAGCAACCAACCCTGCAATGCCTGCCAGCGTGCAATCAATTGACGCTGAAGCACCGCCGAGGGTTGAGGCGTGAAATGCGCCAAGTGAGCGATGCTGGCGGTCGCCTGTTCGAAACGTCCGGCGAACAACAGCGCAGCTGTAATCAATCCGACCAATTGCGGACTGCCCAGCGTCAGTTCCCCTCCTTGCTGCTCATGCAAACGCAACAACAGCACCACCGTCTGCTCCTCGAACAAATGCTCGAAACTGAAGTGCTGCAACAGGCTGACCGCCACTTCGTACTCCTCGGCAAGCAATGCCTGTTCGAAGGCCGATTTCCAGTCCTGTTCGGTACAGAACCATTGGCAGGCACGCCGATGCCAGGAGCGTCCCGCCGGCCATGGCTCATCGCGCAACAACTGGGTGAACGGGGTGAATATCTGCAGCCAATCGGTGGAGTCCCCCCAAGGTTCGATAAAACAGCCCAGCGTTTGCAAGGTCCGCAAGTACTGAGCGCCCTCTCCTGCCCCGAACAGGTGATCGCACAGGCGGGCATTGAAGCGGGGCAAGTGGGCCAGTACGCGCCAGGCCTCGCTCAACTCCGGTGTCAGCGAACTGAATAACTCGTGCTCCAGGTAATCGAGTAAGGTGTCCGCCCGCCCCTGGGGTTTGTCCTGGCGCGACCAGTCGCATTTCTGCAGCAGCGCAATGCGCACACCGGCACACCAACCGCCGGTGCGCTGAATAACCCGACTGGCCACCTTGCTCGCCTGATCCGGCACCCAGGGGCGCAATAGCTGCTCGACTTCATCTGAGGTAAAAGCCAGCGAAGCACTCTCGCACTCGTACAATTCATCATCGAGCAACAGCCGTGGCCAGTTGCATGGCGGCCGGCGACGGGCGCCCAGCCACCAGGTCAGCATCGGGCTGCTGATCGCCAGCATACGATCCAGTAACAGATCCAGCTCCGGGTTCGGCAGGCGGCAGTAGTCATCGAGAAACAGCCAGGTCGGCGTCTGCAATCGCGCCAGACAGCCCAGCAACCCGGTTTCATCCGATGAGGCCAGCCCCAGGGTTTCTGCCAGACGATGACGAAAATCCGCCGCGCTCGACGCCACGCCAGATAATGGCAACCAATGCACTCGACACTGGCTGGGCGCCTGCAACAGGCATTCGGCGAGCAGCGCGCTCTTGCCACTGCCGGCGGGTGCGCAGAGTAATTTCACCCGTGCCGTTGAGGCCAGTAACGGTTCGCTCAAGCGAGCCCGCGACAGGTGATGAGAGGACAGGCGGGGCAGGAATCCAGAACGGTCCAGACACGGAGTCATGGCGGTCATTGCGGCGTGCCTTTTTATAATTGTCCGGCCACCCTAGCCCTCTCCAACCCGCTTGTTGAGAAGTATTCAGGACGCTGATTGGCGCCCATAAAAAAGGCGACCCGCAGGTCGCCTCTGGTGATGTCGATGTATCAAAACCCTTACCGAACGCCCTCGGCGCGCAGGGCCGACGGGGTGTAGTCCGCAGACTTGGCCTCGAAGCCGAATTCGAAACTGTGCTTCTCTTCGTTCTTCATTCCCAGGGCAATGTATCGGCCGGCGATGATGTCGTAGAGCGCCTCGAGGGTGTAGGCCGGCGTCTGGTGATCGTAGTAATACTGGGCATGACCTTCGCCCACCCGCCACAGTTGACCGCGACCGTCGTAATGATCCGCCAGCGCCACTTGCCAGCTGTCTTCATCGAGGTACATGTGGCGCTTGGCGTAGATGTGCCGCTCGCTCGGCTTGACCGTGCCGACCACTTCCCAGACCCGGTGCAACTCGTAGCGGGTCAAGTCCTGGTTGATGTGCCCGGCCTTCACCACGTCATCGTACTTGAGGCTCGGCGAGTCAAGTTTGTAGCTGTTGTAGGGGATGTACATTTCCTTTTTGCCGATCAGTTTCCAGTCGTAGCGATCCGGTGCGCCGGAGAACATGTCGAAGTTATCCGAGGTGCGCAGGCCGTCAGCGGCGGTGCCCGGACCGTCGTAGGCCACTTGCGGCGCACGACGTACCCGACGTTGACCGGCGTTGTAGATCCACGCCAGCCGCGGCTCTTTCACCTGATCAAGGGTTTCGTGCACCAGCAGCACGTTCCCCGCCAGCCGCGCCGGCGCGGTCACCGACTGCTTGAAGAAGGTCAGCACGTTGGCGGCTTTGTCCGGGTCCAGGTCCTTCATCAGTTGCGGTACGGCGATTTCTTCCTCGAAGCGGATCGACGTGTAGCTGCCGTTGGTCTGCGGGGTCACCTGGGTGATGATGCGTCGCTGATTGCCGCCGTGGTAACGGGTGATGTGGTTCCACAGCACCTCGACGCCGTTCTTCGGAATCGGGAATGCGTAGTAGCGGTTGCCGGTGAAATTGGCCAGACCGTTACCGTCGTTGATGCTGGTCACGTTCAGCGCGCTGCGCTTGGCCGATTCGTAGATCTCCGGCGGCAGGGCGACGGTACGGTGGGTCGTGTAGACCGGGATCTTGTAGGTTTGCGGATAGCGCTTGAACATCGCTATCTGACCGTCCGAGAGTTTGTCTTTGTACTTGTCGACGGTCTCGGCAGTGATGGTAAACAGCGGTTTTTCACTGGCGAACGGGTCGGCCAGAAAGCCTTTGCCGTCGACCGCGCCGGCGTTTTTCGGGATGCCGCCGGTCCAGGCCGGGATCGAGCCATCGGCATTGCCGGCCTTCTCGGCGCCCAGCGGCGTGAGGGTCGCACCGAGCTTGTTGGCTTCTTCCGGCGAGACCGCCGCCATCACGTTGGCGGCCAGCAGACTCAGGGCCAGGGCGCCGCATTGCAGAATCATCTTGCGCATTGAAATCATCCTTCTCAGCCAGATCAGAAGTTCACGCCAAAGCTCAGCGCCAGGAAGTCACGGTCTTCCAGGACGTTGTAATCACCGCCGAAGAAATCGGTGTAACTGAGGCTCGCGGTATAGGTGTTGCGATAGTCGGCATCGACACCGACGCTGACCGCCTTGGCGCCTTCGTTGAACAGCCCGTTGGGGCCATAGCCGGCGACGTCATGGGACCAGGACAGGTTGGGTTTGAGGTTGATCCCGCCAATCACGTTGGCGTAATCGAGGATCGCCCGGGCGCGGTAGCCCCAGGAGGTAGAAGTGACGAAGCCGTCGGTATCGCCACCGAAACCGTACTGGCCGTAGACCGAATCACGGCCATAACGCAGCTTGCTCCGCGACTCCAGACCACCGACTCGTACCACCGCAGCTTCACCGACCAGGGTCAGTCGTTGGGCGCCCAACACTTGGTCGAAGAAGTGCGTCAGGGTACTTTGGACCTGGGTCACTTCCTTACGGCGATAACCCGTGTTGTCGGCACCTGGCCGAGTCGCGACAGGCGATGCGGCGCCGCCAGCGATCGGGTTAAGCAACGCCAGGGTCAGGTCGTTGGTGTTGACCTGCACCGGAGCGTTGGGCCGGTAGCTGATTTCGCCGGTCCAGGCAGTGCCGGTGGGCAAAGTGGTGGAGAAGCTCGCACCGTACAGACGAATGTCTTCCGGGTATTCGAGGTAGTACTGGCCGCGCCCGAGCATCACGCTTTGGGCCAGGCCCGAGCCGCTGCCCGGGGCTAGACGGTTGGCGGCGCGGACCATGCCCGGCAGGCTGGCCAGTGTCGACAGCCCGGCGGTAGTGGTGCCAACGGTTGGTGTACGACTGTGGTAATTCATAAAGTAGAGGCCGTATTCGGTGTCGTCACCGAGCCAGCGCAAGGCTGTGCCCCACTGCCCAGAATCCCGGGCATCACGGTCGCCGCCACGGGGCACGATCACGCCCTCGCGGGTGACCTGAATAGGTTGGCCAAAGGCTGCCGCGAGCGGCGCCAACGGGGCAATCGCCGGGCTGCCGACGGTGTAACCGTTGTTGCAACCGTCCGCCGCCACGTCGACACCGAAGAAGGTGCCGCAATTGTCGAGAACGGTCTGATCCCACTCCAGTTGGTAGAAACCTTCCACCGTGAGCTGGTCGGTCAGGCCCTGGGAGGCGAACAGCATGTTCACCGGAATCAGGCCTTCCTTGATCTCGGCGCCAGGACGTCGGAACGCGGAAACGTCGACCGGGTTGATGCTGTTGATCGAGTTGCCAATGAAGGTGCTTTCACCCCAACTGACCACCTGCTTGCCGGCGCGCACGGTGCCCGGCAGATCGGCGATGGAATAGTTGTGATAGACGAACGCATCGAGGATCTGTGCGCCCGAAGACTTGGCGCCCTCTTTGCGACCGCTGTCGCTGATCTGCTTGAACTCGCGGTCTTCGTCCTTCAGCTCGAAGTCGTACCAGTACTTGCCACGGACGAACACACCGGTGTCGCCGTACTTCAATTCGAGGTCGTGGATGCCCTTGAAGATCTTGGAGAAGGTTTCGCCTTTCTTGAAGTTCAGGCGCCCGTCATCACCGGTTGAAGACTGGCCAGTACCGCCGTTGACGGTGCCCACCAGTGACTTGTCGGCATCGCGCATGCCCCAGCTCGCGCCGACCGACAACGAGGAATCGAACTGCCCCTCGATTTCGCCGATGTTGAATGAAACGGCCTGCGCCTCGGCGCAGCAACCCAAGGCCACCGCAGCGGCCAGCGCTTGCGGTTTGAAGATGGCGCGCATTGTTGTTTTTGTCATGCGTCTTCCCCGGTGAGTGACAGAAGGCCCCACCCTACTGCCGCGCGCCGGGAGCGATAAGCGCACCAAGGAGGTATTCGCGTTGTACCTCCAAAGGATGAATGCCCGCATGGGACGGGGGTTTGCGCGGGGTATGGATGGGCTGGATGGAGGGTTATCAGCGGGACGCATGGAAGGGCGTGTAGCAGATGGCGCAGCTTCGTTTGCTTGTAGCAGCTGCCGAGCTCGCGAGGCTGCGTTCGGCAGCTGCTACAGGGGTCAGCCTGCGACTGTTGCTAAGACTGCAACAGTGCATGTCTGGAATCGCTATTTTTCCTTTGCGCTCAAGCCCTTATTCTTGCCGGGCTTTCACGGCAAACGGCCTGAAAGCACGAAGCGACGGGGATGATAGACCCACCCCGTTGGCGACAGAATCCAGATGATTTGAAGCGTATTTTTTCGACTCATCGCCCCCTGTTCACTGACGTTGTTTTGTTGCTCCTTGATCCAACGTCTTACTTTGGCCGCTGCGTTTGCAGCGGCCTTTTTTATGGTGCGCCCAGCATGGGCGCAATCTTGTGGGTGAAAGTCCCGCCGTAAGCTGGCCACAGCGAACGAAGTGAAGCGCAACTGCATGAGGGCGACCGAGTGTGGGGAGGAAGCGTGAATCGAAACCGTGAGCCGATGAACAAGAACCGGATACAAGGCGAAGCCGATCAGGGCGAGCGGGCCGTAAACCGCGAAGCTCTTGTGGTCAAGGATCAGGCTGCGTAAATCCGGCGGTTGTGCGGGGAAGGATTGTGTTCTTACCTGGGGAGATCTCGCCTTGTGCCTGAAAGGGCGACGGTGCAAGCCGGAGCGAGAAGTCAGCAGAGGCCGTAGTAGTCATCTTTTTTTGACGAAGGGCCGAACGAGAGAAAGCGTTATAGGCCATGTTGATGCGAAAGACCGGAAGTCAGATGCCTGCCAAACGCGGGGCGGATGGAGATAACGAGCGGTGAAGCCGTGAGAAGTCCTGTCAGCGACGAGGTCGATCGCCCGCAAGATGAATCCGACAATGCAGGGCAAGGGCTGCTGGAACGGGCCTTTGCGAGAGAAAACCTGAAGCGGGCGTGGAAGCGGGTCAAGGCCAACAAAGGTGCAGCGGGAGTCGACGGTCTGGACATTGAACAGACCGCCGAATATCTGCTGACTCAGTGGGCGGCGATTCGTGAACAGCTTCTATCAGGTGTCTACCGGCCCAGTCCGGTACGCCGAGTGGTCATTCCCAAACCTGACGGCGGTCAGCGCGAGTTAGGCATCCCGACGGTCACCGACCGTCTGATCCAACAAGCCTTGCTGCAAATCCTGCAACCACTGCTCGATCCAACCTTCAGTGAACACAGCTATGGCTTTCGCCCGGGACGCTCTGCGCAGGATGCCGTTATGGCGGCTCAGCGCCATGTGTCCTCGGGACGCAAGGTGGTGGTGGATGTTGATCTGGAGAAGTTCTTCGATCGGGTCGACCACGACATCCTGATGAATCGCTTGCGCAAACGGATTGCGGATCGGGCGGTTATCCGGCTGATTCGGGCCTATCTGGATGCCGGAACGCTGATCAATGGCATGGTCGAGAAAAGCCGCGTCGGGGCGCCGCAAGGCGGCCCGCTGTCGCCATTGTTGGCGAATGTGCTGCTGAACGAAGTGGATCGGGAGCTTGAACGTCGAGGGCATTGCTTCGTGCGCTATGCCGACGATGCGAATGTGTACGTTCGCAGCCGCAGGGCTGGGCAGCGGGTAATGACTTTGCTGAAGCGCCTGTACGAAAAGCTGCACTTGAGCGTCAATGAGAGCAAGAGTGCGGTGGCGAGTGCGTTTGGTCGCAAGTTTCTTGGGTATGCCTTTTGGGCATCGCCCAAAGGCGTCAAAAGAGCCGTGGCGATCAAGGCGCGCAAGCAGTTCAAGCAACGGATACGCGAACTGACCCGCCGCTCAGGTGGCCGCAGTATGCGACAAGTAGTCGAAAATCTACGCCCTTACCTCTTGGGCTGGACAGCTTACTTTGGGTTGTCACAAACCCCGAAAATCTGGCGAGAGCTGGATGAATGGATACGACACCGACTGCGAGCGATCCAACTGAAGCAATGGCGGCGTGGACCGACGATCTACCGCGAACTGAGGGCGCTGGGAGCCAGCAGCCAAACGGCCCGCAGAGTGGCGGCCAACTCGCATAGTTGGTGGCGTAACAGCCGATTTGAGCTGAATCGAGTGTTGGATATAGCGTGGTTCGACAGACTGGGTCTGGTACGACTCTCATAACCTCAATCTCTCGAACCGCCCGGTGCGGACCCGCATGCCGGGTGGTGTGGCAGGGGAGCGGCCTGTGAAGGCCGTCCCCTATGCCGATTGGGTTTGTTTCCGAGATAAAACTTCATGTTTCCTACATCACTGTCGGAAACACTCACCTGCCCGGCTTTTACGATGGAATTTATAGTCTTTCTCGGCGCCCTGGATGGCGCTGACACACAGGACCATAAACGGCCGTCATCATTGGATGCCGGCATGGCTATTCCAGTATTGGAATCGAAAGGAATTCGATATGCCGCAAGAAAAAAACATCCTTGTTAATAGAGGTATACCTCGCAAGCCTTCATCGCCTTTTGGCTTCGGATTTGGCGCCGGGGGCGCGTCAGGCCCCGACCACTCCGATCGTGGATATGACTTAATGGATTCCGCCACTGATTGGCTGAATGACAACAATGCTTATACCGAGGAACTCTTCAACGAAAACTTCAAGAACATCATTCATATAACCAATGCCGAACTCGCAAATACAAGAGCGGCTGTTGCGGCTGTTGTCCCCCCTGGAACCGATGTTCTTGAGATTGAGTTACGGACGCTTGAGCTGCAACTTTTCAAAGCAAGGACAGATCATCAAGAACAGATAAGAGTAGCCAATCTTTATTATGGCCATGACCCACTGACCAAGGGTTTCGAGGCCCCCGCGGGTCGTCGCTCAGGGCAAATAGGTTATTACAGAGCAGTAGAAAAATGGAATATCTCTTACGCCGCAGCTTACGAGGCGAAGTTCCTGGCTGAGCAGATAAAGCTGTTGGACGCCCGCTTAGCCACACAAAACAACGCCATTGCCGACGCCAATGAAAAAGCGGCGGCAGCGGCTCAGGGAAGAGCCCAGGCTGAAGCCCGACGCGTGGCCGAGGAACAGGCGCGAATGGCCGCGGAAGCAGCACGCAAAGCCAAAGAGGCGAAAGAACAAGAGGAGATTGCTGCAAAAAGGCGTACGAAAACGGATGCCCAGCTCAAAAAACTGTATGCATTTATCGCGGCCATGGACGCAGCCAGAGCCAATCGACCGTTTCCCGTATCGGGATCGGCTGTGGCACTTGGCCCGGTTTTCACCTTGGCAACGGGTCGTCTCGCCACCAATCCAGCCACTACCCAGGCAATCAGGGGCGCGCTGCAAAGCGCAGTAGCCGTCGTGATTGCGGCGGGTACCGCGTCGGCAGGTGCGATGATGGTCGGATTCGCCGCACTGCTGTTTCCCTCGCCACTAGGTAACAGCGATCGGCGCGAAATGAGCATCCCGCCGATTTCGGATCTGGTGCCCGACAACCTCCACAACTGGAGCCTCTCACTCTCGACATCCGAGCCTGACGATCTCCACGCCTTGAGCGTCCCGCTCTCGGATCTCGTGCCCGGCGGCCTCCCTGACTTGCACGCCATCGCCGAGGCCAATGGATACATTGAACTGCCGGTTGCGATGGGCTCAAGGACTGTGGGCAATACCACCGAGTTTTTTGTTGCGGCCACCCACGGAACGGCGGCTCCTTCCAAAATGCCGGTGCAGCTCGCCACGCTCGACACGACACTGAACGCCTACAGGTCCTACAATCCGGATGCCCCATCCATCGGCATGACCTGGACGCCGATAGTCAAGCCGAACAACGCGTCAACCTCCCTCCCGGCGAGCGAACGGAATGTCGTCGTTTACGACGGCACTACGGTGACCGCTCTCGAAGGAAGGGTCGATACGTTCCCGGAGCTGGATCTCTACAGTTTTGGGGGCTTCATCACGGTGTTTCCGGCTGAGTCGGGTATGCCGCCTGTTTACACGATGTTCAGGGATCGGCGGAATGAGCCTGGTGTGGCTAGCGGATTCGGACAAAAAATTTCAGGGACATGGTTATCCTCAGCATCACAAAGAGAGGGAACGCCTATCCCGTCGCAGATTGCAGATCAGTTGCGAGGGCGCCAATTCAAGACGTTTAGAGCCTTTCGGGAGACATTTTGGAAAGCTGTAGCAAATGATCCATTCTTGATTGCTCAGTTCACCTTATTCAACAAATTTGATATTAGAAATGGTCTATCACCAAGCGCCCCGCCTTCGGAGCAAGTGGGTAGACGTACGAAGTTTGAGATTCACCATGTTACGCTTATCAGTGAGGGTGGCTCAGTCTACGACATAGACAATCTTCGTCTACTGACACCAAAGCAACACATTGAAACCCACTCCAAAAATGGAGAACTATGAGATGAAACTTAAAGATAAATTCGAAGATTACACAGAGTCAGAATACATTGCCCTTATAGACCGTTTGGTTCAAGGGGATTACAAATCAGAGAAAGAACACGATGAAATCGTGGACAACATAGTAAGCACTTCAGAACACCCAAACGGCACAGGAATTTTGTATTACCCAGAAGAAGGTGTTGAAGACAGCCCCGCTGGCGTATTAAAAGCCATTAAAGATTGGCGAGCCGCCAACGGAAAACCAGGCTTCAAACCCGAGCAATAAACTTTAGTGGGAACTGACTATAGGTGCCTGCTCCCTCATACTGCTTAATCGACAAAAGTCGTGAAAGCTACGTCCTGCCGTTCTGTACGAAACATCCTTTATTTGGCCAACAATATTCTGACTGAAATCTATCCCTTCAATTATTCACACAATAATGCAGGCATACGCTTACTCACCTACCAGACACGTCTCTTCGCAAGCTGGTGTACGTTAATTACTCGGCAAAAACTAAAAACTCTTTGCAGCGAGCACAACGTATGACGGATAGAGACAAAGCTGAATCGGAAGAAATGTATGCCATTGCAAGAAGTGGCTCGGGTGCTGACAGCATCATGGTTCAGCGTCTGAAGGACACTCTGGAGGGCAAATTTGAGATGACCGATACCGACCGGCGCTTCTATGCACATACTCTTCGTGTGATGGAAAGACTTAGAGCCATGGGCATTCCTGATGATTTTATACCGAAGAAAAATGCTTCCCTCTGGAACGATGTTCATACTGCAGCGCTTGAGGATTTCAAACTCGGCAACGACGAAAGACTTCGTTATACGGACGAAGCCATTGAGGCCGCCAAACGGCAGGAAATTCTGGCTTTCGAAGGAGGTTGTGGATCGAAAACATCATTAGCGAAACTCGAACAAGCTATCCGAAACGAATCTGTAAGAGATCTGCTATCAGTGCTGGCTATCGGCTTGGCATTTCCCTCGATTGACATGCTGTTTGGGCGTTATCGCTTCGAAGTGATCGCCCGTGGTGAGCTGTGCAAGACTTACGAGGAGCTATTCGAGGAGGGCATATTGGCTGAGGGCGATTTGGCTATGGCTCTCAAAGGCCCACACTGGAAAGCGCCAAAATTCGTGACTGAAAAACAATACGAGCGATAGCCAAATAGGCCACTCAATCACCTACCGTCGACTGGGTGGCCTCAAACCTCATTACGAATACTTCTGCAAGTTCTCCATCATTTCCTTCAACGCCTCAATATTGTCCTTCGGATGCGCCGCGCCTTCGAAATCACAGATCTGCTCCCAATGCGCCGCGACATCTTCCGGCGAGAAACCCACCCGCGGATCAAATCCGGCGCCCAGGCTGCGCTCCCAGCGCACCTTGCCCATCCAGCCGCCACCCACTTCGAACAGCCCGGACGTTTCCTGGCAATGCTCACTGGCCAGGTACACCACCAGCGGGCTGACCAGTTCCGGTTTGAGTTGCTCGAACATTTGTGGCGGGATCAGGCCTTCGGTCATTCGGGTGCCGCCGGTGGGGGCGATGGCGTTGACCAGGATGTTGTTCTTGCGACCTTCGATGGCCAATGTGCGGGTCAGGCCATAGAGGCCCAGTTTGGCCATGCCGTAGTTGGACTGACCGAAGTTGCCGTAGATACCCGAAGTCGATGCGGTGAAGATCACGCGGCCATAGTTTTGCTCGCGCAGGTGGGGCCAGGCGGCGCGGGTGACCTTGTAGGCGCCTTCGACGTGGACGCGGTAAACCAGATCCCAGTCGCTGTCGTCCATTTTGTGGAAGGTCTTGTCCCGCAGGATGCCGGCGTTGTTCACCACGACATCGACACGACCGAATGTATCGAGGGCATTCTGGACAATTTTGTCACCGTCGGTGACGGAGTCATGGTTAGCCTCTGCGGTACCGCCCGCTTCACGAATTTGCGCGACCACACGATCGGCTGCCGAGGCATTGGCGCCTTCGCCCTGAGCCGAGCCGCCGAGATCATTGACCAGCACTTTGGCGCCCTGTTTTGCGAACAGTAACGCATGCGCCCGACCCAAGCCGCCGCCCGCACCGGTGACGATCACCACTTTATCTTCGAAGCGCACAGACTCATTCATGGGGAACTCCAGCAGGCCAGGGGACAATGAGTGCGAGTGTCAGCCACGGGGCTGCCGGTCACAATGAACACGGGGGCGGCTGAATGGTGCGCGATAAGGCAGCGGGATAGTCAGGAACACGCCAACTTGAGCGGCGGTGAAATTAACTGGTCGCGAAACTCCAGGTAGTGCTCGAGCACCTGCGCCGGCGCTTCGATCTGCGGGTAGTGGCCGATCTCAGGCAGCAGGACGGTGTCCGGGTCGGGAATCAGTTGCCGATAGCGCGCCACCATGTGCGCGCCGGAAACCGGATCGACCTCGCCATCGATGACCCGCAACGGCACCTCGCCACGCTGCATGGCGCTGACCCAACGTTCACGCTGGACACGGCGCTGCGGGATATAGCTGATCAATTTGTGCATGATCCGTTGCCCGCGATTGCTGTCGACCAGGCTCCAGAAATCATCCAGTTCACTTTCCGTGGGCCGGGTCTTCGGACCGAACACCTGCTGAAAACTCTTCACCAGCGCGTCACGGGTAAAGGCTCGCCCGATCATCCAGCCCAAGGGGCTGAGCAGGAGTTTTTGCATCAACACCGGGCGATGGGTTTCAGGGAACAGCCCGCCATTGAGAAACACGCAACTGGCGATATCAGCGCGCGCTTCATAGTGCCGGGCCAACAATTCCTGGGCCACGCTGTCGCCATAATCGTGCGCCAACACGTGAACGGGGTGCTCAACGTTCAGATGCGCCAATAAAGCCTGTTGCAGATCGGCCTGTTCCAGCAGGCTGTAGTCGTGGTTCACCGGTTTGGCCGAATCGCCGAAGCCGAGCATGTCGCAGGCAATCACCCGATAGCGCTGCGCCAGCGGTTGCCACAGGTAATGCCAGTCCCAACTGGCGGTCGGGAAGCCATGGATCAGCAGCAGCGGCTCGCCCTGCCCCGCAGCCCAATAGCGGATAGTCTGATCACGGAATACGAACGTCTGGCTGCGTTTGCGCCAGACACGCAGAGGAATCTCGGCGAGGGCCATTTAGAGTTTATAACCCGGGGCTTGTTTATCGAGTTTGCGCAGCAGCGCCGGCCAGGCCAGCGCGCCGCCCATCCCTTGAGCACTTTTGGTGACACCGGCGATCATCGCCTTGGCGCCCGCCAGAATCTGCGGCTCGATGGCGATCAGCTCCGCACCACCGTTCTGCGCCAGCACCTGAATCTCGCAGGCGCGCTGAAAGGTAAACATCATCAGGAACGTGTCGGCGATGGTGCCGCCACAGGTCAGCAGACCGTGGTTGTGCAGCATCAGGAAATTGTTTTCTCCAAGGTCGGCTTGCAGTCGCGCCTTTTCTTCATGGTTCAGCGCAACACCTTCATAGGCGTGATAAGCCAGGCTGGACAGGACGAACAAGGACTGCTGACTGATCGGCAAGATGCCCTGCTTTTGCGCCGATACCGCCACCCCCGCCGCAGTGTGGGTGTGCAATACACACGCGACGTCATGACGGACTTCATGCACGGCGCTGTGGATGGTGTAACCCGCCGGGTTGATCTCGTAAGGGCTGTCCATCAACTTGTTGCCGGCCTGATCGACCTTGACCAGGCTCGACGCGGTCATTTCATGGAACATCAGCCCGAACGGGTTGATCAAGAAGTCTTCAGTGCCCGGCACTTTGGCGGAAATATGCGTGAAGATCAGGTCGTCCCAGCCATGCAGGGCGACCAGACGATAACAGGCAGCCAGATCGACGCGGGCCTGCCATTCGGCGGCACTGACTTTGTCTTTGATGCTGTGTGGCGATTGGACGGGGGCTACGCTCACGGCAAGAATTCCCTTTTTATTCTTCTGGTTTTTTATTGTTTTTTGCTGCGTTACAGCAGTCTAGTCAGCCCTCGGACTTCGGGTAGTTGCATTGGCAGCCAGCTTGATGGCCGAGCGAGTCAGTGCGCGGGTGAGTCTGGATCCATGTCGAAGCATCGCCGCCAATAAAAACGCGAGCGGCTGGTCAGCCCCGCAAAACGCTGACCAGTTCCGCCAGCCAAGGCTCAGCGTCGGTTTCCGGCGTCACGGTTTCGCTGGCGTCCAGGCGCAGCATCGGCAGGACTTCGCGCACGCCCAGTTCGCCGAACAACTCACGCATTTGCTCACCGCCGCCGCAGAACGTATCGCCATAACTGGAGTCGCCCAAACCGATCACCGCGCCCGGCAAACCACGCCAGGCGGCGGGCAATTGATCGCGGATGGCGAAATACAGCGGTTGCAGGTTGTCCGGCAACTCGCCCATACCGGTGGTCGAGGTCACCGCCAGAAATGCTTCGGGGCCAAATGCCAGAACATCGGCGAGTGTCGCGCGTGGGTTATGCCAGATTTCAAAACCGGCGGCGTTCAAAATACTTGCAGCGTGACGGGCGACTTCTTCAGCCGTGCCGTACACCGAGCCGGAAAGGATGGCGACTTTCATCAATCTGATCCTGAATCTAAATAAAAGTAGGAGATATTAACAGCACCGTCCTCATTGATCTTTTAGAATGCAACGTATCAATCCATATGCAAAGGACTCTGCGATGATCAATGCCTCTCTGCTGCACATGGTGATCGACGCGTCCAACGACGGCATCGTGATTGCTGAAAAGGAAGGCGAGCAAGACAACATCCTGATTTACGTAAACCCGGCGTTCGAACGCCTGACCGGTTATAGCAGCGAAGAAATCCTCTACCAGGATTGCCGCTTTTTGCAGGCAGGAGACCGGGATCAGGCAGCCCTCGCCTCGATTCGGCAGGCGTTGGGCAGTGGTGGCTCCTGCCGGGAAATCCTCAGGAATTACCGCAAGGACGGCACCCCGTTCTGGAATGAACTGTCGCTTTCCACGGTAAAAAACCCGCACGACGGGCAGACCTATTTCGTCGGGGTGCAGAAAGACGTCACGGTTCAGGTCAAGGCGCAGCAGCGAGTCGCGCAGCTGGAAGCGCAATTGGCCGAGGCACAGGCAGAAATTGTCGCACTCAAAGCGACGAACGGCTCAAACCAATCAGCGAATTAGTGGTCATTTACTACAATCACCGATGACTTTGTAATTATTCCTTTCGAGCAAAATCATGCAGCGCGACGCACTCCTGACGCAGGATGAGCTGGATTTTATCCAGAACATGCAACACAACCCGCAACTCAATGTGCGGGATGCGACGTCGAGCCTGCTCGTCAACGGTGGTTCGCAGATTCGTGATTTGCTCACACGCCTGGCCGCTCATGAACAAGTCACCATCCAGGCCACTTTCGAAAATCAGCAAATGACCTTCCCGCTGCACTTGGTGGAAGATGAATTTCACGCAATGCATCTACGCCTCGGCGTCCCCAGCATCTATGAAGACGGACCGATGATTCGGCCATGGCGCCTGGCGCTCGAAGAGCCCGTGGCGCTGGAAAATGCCAAGGGGCAACCCGGCACGATGTGGGTGCATGAAATATCGTTCAAAGGGGTGTTGCTGGAAGTTCGCAACAAGACCAAGGCGCCAAAGCACTTCGCGTTGTGGTTCAGCCCGTCAGGCTATGAGCGGATTGCGTTGCGCGGCACCTTTGAGCGTGAAACCGAGCAGGGTTTCTACGCCTATGAGTTGAGCCAGAGCGACACGGACGAAACCGAACGTCTGCGTCAGTACATCCTTCAGCAACATCGCCTGACCCATCCCGCACTGCATATCTGATCTCTGCGTCTACCTACGTTCAGGTATCCAGGTTTCCCGCCAGGAACTGTTTCAGACGCTGGCGCATTAACACTCCCTCGTTTCCCAGACAACCGACCGATGATCCGGCCAGGCTCTCCTGTGCCAGGTCCGATGCATCCCCGGCCAGCAACACCTGACAATCCAGGCTCATGGCCAAGCGTTTCAAACGTCGAGGCAATTCGCCGGCCGGCGCGTGATTGGAAACCAGCACCAGTGCCTTGGGCCTGATCTTCTCACAGACCAGGATCAACTCGTCGAAAGGCTGACCGATCGCCAACAACTGAATAGCCGAATCGACACTGCTCAGATACAGCGCCGTGACCAGCACATCGAGCTCACGACATTGATCGGCCAGGGCGCAGACAATCACACGTCGCGGTTGCATGACTCGCACCAGCAGCAGGCGTTGCAACACTCGAGAACGTAGAAAACCATCCAGAAAAAGCCATTCGCTGGTCTGACCGAACGCGTCATGGCGTTGTAGCAATAGCTTCCAGACCGGAATCAGAATGTCCTGAAATACCACCGTCAGCGGGTAACTGGAAAAAATCTGACCGTAGACTTGCTCCAGTTGAACTTCGTCAAAAACACTCACCGCCGCCTTGACCTGCTGCTGCCATTGGCCGTAGTCGGCTTGAACGAATTCGTTGGGGATGACCTGCGCCAGCACCTTGAGCGGTTCGGTCTTGGCCAGTATCTTGCCGACCTTGCTGACCGCGACGCCGCGTTCTATCCAGCCGAGGATGCTGTGAACACGCTCGATATCGGTCATCGAATACAAACGGTGCCCGCTTTCGGTGCGCGTGGGTTGTATCAGACCGTATC
Source organism: Pseudomonas wuhanensis (assembly GCF_030687395.1). GTDB lineage: Bacteria > Pseudomonadota > Gammaproteobacteria > Pseudomonadales > Pseudomonadaceae > Aquipseudomonas > Aquipseudomonas wuhanensis. The sequence goes on from NZ_CP117430.1 coordinate 5,577,704, forward strand.
GCCGTTCCCATGCGCGGAGCGTGACCGGATTCACCCCCCGTCAGGCGCGCTACCTCACGAATCGGAAACAGCTCTTCTCGAATCAGGGAGGTGATGGGTGGCAACCCAGGCGCAACATCAGTCAGCACAGGCATTCGATGTCCACATATGAATTGGATCCCATTTTAAACCTCATATTCCATGAGAATTCAAGACGTTGATCTGCGACGAACGTCGCTGACGTTATCAGCAAAATCAGGAATAATCCTTGCTTGTTCCGAGACGCAGCCCACCACCCCGGCGTTGTGTCCAGCGAAAGCTCCTACCCGGAGCGACGCATTTGTAATACGGAGATACAAAATGTCTACCTCCCCCGTCACGCTGATGGTTGCGCGCCGCGTCGCCAATGGGCGTTATCAGGACCTCATGGCCTGGTTACGCGAAGGCGAACAACTGGCCACCGACTTCCCCGGTTACCTCGGCTCCGGCGTGCTCGCTCCGCCGCCCGACGATGACGAATTCCAGATTATCTTCCGCTTCGCCGACGAGCAGACCATGCACGCCTGGGAGCATTCCGCATCGCGCACTGCCTGGCTGGGACGCGGCAGTGATCTGTTTGCCAACCCGTCAGAACATCGGGTCAGTGGCATCGATGGCTGGTTCGGTGCGGTCGGTCAACGTCCACCACGCTGGAAACAGGCTGTGGCCATCTGGCTGGCGTTCTTTCCGGTGTCCCTGTTGTTCAACTTTGTATTGGGGCCTCTACTGGCTGAGACAGGTTTGCTGACCCGCGTGTTTGTCAGCACCCTGTGCCTGACACCATTGATGGTGTATTTCTTTATTCCGCTCTCGACTCGTCTGCTGGCCGGCTGGCTGCATACCCCCCCGCAACGACCGTTGCCCGGGGAACCATCCACTCAAAATCAGTAACCCCTGAGCGAGGCTTGCCCGCGAAGAACGATGACGCGGTTTGACAGATAGACCGAGTCGTTCCCTTCGCGGGCAAGCCTCGCTCCTACAAAGGCAAGGCCATCGCAGGACGTAGGTGAACAACTCCCGTCGCTGGTATAGTTTTGCTCTTACCGCGACGCGAGCCGTTCATGACCTCTACCGCAGCCCCAATCCTCATCACCGGTGCCGGCCAGCGTGTCGGCCTGCACTGTGCGCAGCGTTTGCTCGAAGACGGCCATCCGGTCATTTTCAGCTACCGCAGCGAACGGCCTGGTGTGCAAGCCCTGCGCGATCTGGGGGCGACCGCGGTGTTTGCGGATTTTTCCAGCGAGACCGGAATCCTCGCGTTCATCGGCGAACTGAAAAACCACACCGACAGTTTGCGGGCGATTGTCCATAACGCCTCCGAATGGCTGGCCGAAACCCCGGGCACCGAGGCCGCAGCCTTCACCCAAATGTTCAGCGTGCACATGCTGGCGCCTTACCTGATCAACCTGCACTGTGCCGACTTGCTCAAACGCTCGAGCCCCGCCGACATCGTGCACATCAGCGATGACGTGACCCGCAGGGGCAGCAGCAAGCACATCGGCTACTGTGCCAGCAAAGCCGGGCTCGACAGCCTGACCCTGTCCTTTGCCGCGAAATACGCGCCCGGCATCAAGGTCAACGGTATCGCCCCAGCCCTGCTACTGTTCAATCCCGACGACGACGCGGCATATCGCGCCAGGGTTCTGGCCAAATCGGCACTGGGCATCGAGCCCGGCAGCGAAGTGATTTACCAGAGCCTGCGCTATCTGCTCGACAACCCTTATGTCACCGGCACGACCCTGACCGTCAACGGCGGACGGCACGTCAAATAAGCCGCTCCCGCGAGGATGTCCCATGACGTTATTCCTGCCTCAAAACACCCTGTCCCAGAGCTATCGCGAGATCCTGATCGGCCTCGGTGAAAACCCCGACCGCGAAGGACTGCAAGACACCCCGGTTCGCGCCGCCAAGGCGATGCAATACCTGTGTCATGGTTACGAGCAAAGTGTCGAAGAAATCGTCAACGGCGCACTGTTTGCCTCCGACAACGATGAAATGATCATCGTCGACAACATCGAGCTGTACTCGCTTTGTGAACATCACATGCTGCCCTTCATCGGCAAGGCTCATGTGGCTTATATTCCAACGGGCAAGGTGCTGGGCCTGTCGAAGATTGCACGGCTTGTGGATATGTTCGCCCGCCGACTGCAAATCCAGGAAAACCTCACCCGGCAAATCGCCGACGCCGTGCAGCAAGTGACCGACGCCGCCGGTGTCGCGGTGGTCATCGAAGCCCAGCACATGTGCATGATGATGCGCGGCGTCGAAAAACAGAATTCGACCATGAACACCTCGGTGATGCTCGGCGCCTTCCGCGAGTCGAGCAACACCCGCCAGGAGTTCCTGCAATTGATTGGACGGAGCAAGTAGCAATGCCACAACTTCAACCAGGAATGGCACGCATCCGGGTCAAGGACCTGTGTTTGCGAACTTTCATCGGGATCAACGAGGACGAAATCCTCAACAAGCAGGATGTGCTGATCAACCTGACCATCCTGTATGCCGCCCAGGATGCAGTGCGTGACAACGATATCGATCACGCGTTGAATTACCGCACCATCACCAAGGCGATCATCGCCCACGTGGAGGGCAATCGCTTTGCCCTGCTCGAACGCCTGACCCAGGAATTGCTGGACCTGATCATGGTCAACGAGTCGGTGCTGTACGCCGAAGTCGAAGTCGACAAGCCCCATGCCTTGCGCTTCGCCGAGTCGGTATCGATTACCCTGGCCGCAAGCCGCTGACCGCGTCTGGCGCATCGGTCGCCAGGCTTCTATCATCCGCGCCACGATTTGATTGCACAGAGCCCATCATGAACGATCAACAACGCCTGGAACTTGAAGCCGCCGCCTTTCGCCGGCTGGTTGCCCACCTGGACAGCCGCAAGGACGTGCAGAACATCGACCTGATGAACCTCTCGGGTTTCTGCCGCAACTGCCTGTCCAAGTGGTACAAGGCCGCCGCCGATGAACGCCAGATCGACGTCAGCCTCGACGAAGCCCGCGAAGTGGTTTACGGCATGCCGTACGCCGAGTGGAAAGCCCAATACCAGAAAGAAGCCAGCGCCGACCAGCAAGCGGCGTTCGCCAAAGGAAAACCCAATGAGTGATTTGAACACCCTGCGCGCCAGCCTCAAGAGCGGCGAACATGCTTTCGCCGATACCCTGGCATTCATCGCTGCCGGTTACGACTATCAGCCCCAGTCGTTCAATAACGGCGGCGTGGAAAACGCCGCAGGGCAGAACGAAGGTTCGTGCAAGACCCTGGGTCTGGCATTGCTGGAAGGCCTGAGCGATGAAGAAGCGCTGTTGGCATTTGGCGAGCATTACCGCTCGGTGGTTGCGACGCCGGAAGGCAGCGATCACGGCAATATCCGGGCGCTGATTACCCATGGTCTGGCGGGAGTGAAGTTCGCGCAGCAGCCGCTGACTCGCCGCTGACTGAAGCCCGCCTGTGGCGCCATCGATCGGTATCAGGGCACATCCCGACTTTTAAGATTGACCCGGCAACTTTATTTCGTTTGCCGGGCACCTCTGCTCGCGGCTTAGATAAAAAGAAGCATCCCTTCTTCTGAGTCCGGTATCCATGAGCAGCGAAAACATCAGTCGGTCAATCAACATCGTTCATCCCGTCACGCTCAGCCACGGTAAAAACGCCGAGGTCTGGGACACCGACGGCAAACGCTACATCGATTTTGTCGGTGGTATCGGCGTGCTGAACCTCGGTCATTGCCATCCGCGCATCGTCGAGGCCATTTGCGAACAGGCCACCCGACTGACCCACTACGCGTTCAACGCCGCCCCGCATGTGCCTTACCTCGAACTCATGGATCGCCTGACGGCGTTTATTGCGGTGGATTACCCGGTCAGCGGCATGCTCACCAACAGCGGCGCGGAAGCGGCGGAAAACGCCCTGAAGATCGTCCGTGGCGCTACCGGGCGCACGGCAGTCATCGCCTTCGACGGCGCCTTTCACGGCCGTACGCTCGCCACCCTCAACCTCAACGGCAAAGTCGCGCCCTACAAACAGAAAGTCGGTGTGCTGCCTGGGCCGGTGTTTCACCTGCCCTTCCCCAGCAAAGACAATGACGTGACCTGCGCCGAGGCCCTGAAAGCCATGGAACGGCTGTTCAGCGTCGAGATCGATGTTGATGACGTGGCCTGTTTTATCGTCGAACCGGTGCAGGGCGAGGCGGGTTTCCTGGCGATGGACGTGGAATTTGCCCAGGCGCTGCGACGCTTCTGTGATGACAAAGGCATCCTGCTGATCGCCGATGAAATCCAGTCCGGCTTCGGCCGCACCGGCCAGCGGTTTGCGTTCTCGCGACTGGGCATTGAACCGGACCTGATCCTGCTGGGCAAAAGCATTGCCGGCGGCGTGCCGCTGGGTGCGGTTGTCGGGCGCAAGTCGCTACTCGACAACTTGCCCAAGGGCGGATTGGGCGGTACCTATTCGGGCAATCCCATCGCCTGCGCCGCCGCGTTGGCGACCCTGGACGAAATGACTGACACGCATCTGCACGCCTGGGGCACGCAACAGGAAGAGGCGATTGTCAGCCGCTACGAATCCTGGCGAGCCCGCGAACTGTCACCGTATCTGGGCCGCTTGACCGGCGTCGGTGCCATGCGCGGCATCGAGCTGATCAATACCGACGGCACACCGGCCTCGGCGCAACTGACACAACTGCTGGCTCTCGCGCGCGATTCGGGTTTGCTGCTGATGCCCAGCGGCAAGTCGCGACACATCATTCGGCTGCTGGCGCCATTGACCACTGAGGCCGCCGTGCTGGAGGAAGGGCTGGATATCCTTGAGGCATGCCTGGCGAAGCTTTCCTGAACCGCAAACTGCGATCCGGGACTGACGTAGCGAATTATGTTCGCTTGTAGTCCCCGATTTTGCGTCGCAATACTCACCAGATACACCTAACGCTGATCGGTTAAGACGAACCGGACTCGTAGGAGCCAGGCTTGCCGGCGAAGGCGTCCTCAAGATCGCCTTCGCCGGCAAGCCTGGCTCCTACAAAAGCATCTACCAAATACCCCTTTTATCTAGCGAGATCACTACCACCTACAAGCCTGAGGCAGTCATGTATCACGACAATATAATTTATAAGAAAAAGTCCAATGATCCTCAGTTCCTGCTTGGCGTAGCCGTGGTGCTGTTCCTCGGTTCCTACCTGATGAACCTGGGTAACAGCGCCCTCAGTCATTTCCTGCATCCGCTGTTGGGCAATGCCCCGGACGGCCTGACCGCTCGCAATATCGCCATCGGTCTGGCGATTGCCACACTGGGCACGCTGAACTTCCACGTCCTCGGGCGCTTGAAGTTCAAGGTGCAGACCACCGTGGTCTGGATCGAATTGCTGATCCTGTTCCTGGCCTTCTTCGACACGTTCGACCTCTCCTACAGCTTCATCCTCGACAAGATCGGTTTCCTGATCATCCAGGGTGCTGCCACCACGCTGTACATCTCCGCCATCGCGATTGTGATTGCCTTCGTGCTGGCGTTGATCGGTGCCGTGGCCAAGCTGTCGAACAATGGCTTGGCCAATGCCATCGCCTCGTTTTACACGTCGTTCTTCCGCGGTGTTCCGCTGCTGATCCAGATCTATCTGATTTACCTGGGACTGCCGCAACTGGGCTACGTGGTCGACGCGGTGCCGGCCGGCATCCTGGCATTGTCGCTGTGCTACGGCGCCTACATGACAGAGATTTTCCGTGCGGGTATCCAGAGTATTCCGGTGGGCCAGTGGGAAGCCTCACGGGCGCTGGGCATCAACCCGTTCAAGACCCTGAGCCGGGTGATCATGCCGCAAGCCTTGCGGGTGATTATCCCGCCCACCGGCAACCAGTTCATCGCCATGCTCAAGGACAGTTCGCTGGTGTCGGTGATCGGCGTCTGGGAACTGATGTACCTGGCCAAGACCCAGGGCCGTGCGGACTTTCGCCACCTGGAAATGCTGATCACCGCCGCCATGATCTACTGGGCCCTGTCGTTCATCCTTGAACGGGTGCAGGCGCGAATCGAAAAACGGGTCAACCGATCCATTGCAAGGGGTTGATGCGTGATGACTCGAACCAATACCGCTGAACGACTCGACCTGGCACCTGCTGCGCAGACCAGCCCCTCGATGATTTCCATCACTGGCCTGAACAAGTGGTATGGCAATTTTCACGCCTTGCGCGATGTCGACCTGAACGTCGCCACGGGTGAAATTCTGGTGGTGTGCGGGCCATCGGGCTCGGGCAAGTCGACGATGATTCGTTGCATCAACCACCTGGAGAACTTCCAGAAAGGCCACATTCAAGTCAACGGCATCACCCTCACCAGCGAGGCAGACAGTGTCAGTGCCGTACGCCGGGAGATCGGCATGGTGTTCCAGAGTTTCAACCTGTTCCCGCACTTGAGCGTGATGGACAACCTGACCCTGGCCCCGCAACTGGTGCAAGGCGTGTCGTCTGCCGAGGCGAAAAAGCGCGCACAGGTTTATCTGGAGCGCGTGCGAATTGCCGAGCATGCGCACAAATACCCGTCGCAATTGTCCGGCGGTCAGCAGCAGCGAGTGGCGATTGCGCGAGCGCTGTGCATGAACCCCAAAGTCATGTTGTTCGACGAGCCGACCTCGGCGCTGGACCCGGAAATGGTCCACGAAGTGCTGGACGTGATGGGCGAGTTGGCCACCGACGGCATGACCATGATTTGCGTGACCCACGAAATGGGTTTTGCCAGCAAGGTCGCCGACCGCGTGCTGTTCATGGACCAGGGCCAGGTCATCGAACAAGCCACCCCTGACGAATTTTTCAACAACCCGCAGACCGAACGCGCGCAGCAATTCCTGTCGCAAATCATCGGTCACTGAGAACTGCTTTACCCCGCATAACAATAACGAGAAGTGGAGATGAACATGCTCAGTAAAAAACACGTACTAACTCTCGCAGCCACCCTGTCGCTGTTGTTCGTCGGCGCCGCCAACGCCGGAGCCGTACTGGACAAAATCCAAAGCAGCAAAACCATGACCGTCGCCACTTCGGCAACCTGGCCACCCCAGGGTTTTATCAACGACAAGAATGAAATCGACGGGTTCGACATCGACGTTTCCAAGGAGATCGCCAAGCGTCTCGGCGTCTCGGTCAAGTTCATCACCCCCGACTGGGACGTGATCACCGCCGGCAAGTGGAACGGGCGCTGGGACATGTCCGTGGGCTCGATGACCGCCACCAAAAGTCGCGCACGGATCCTCGACTTTCCCGCGACCTATTACTACGTGCCCTACGTGTTTGCAGTTCACAACAAATCCACACTCACCGACCACAAAGCCCTCAATGGCAAGACGATCGGTGTCGAAGGCGGCACCACTTCCGAGGATTACCTGAACCAGGCGCTGGCCATCGAAGCGACGGACATGCCGCCCGTCGCCTACGACGTACAGACCAAAAAGGTGAAGACCTATGCCGGTTCCCTCGGGCCGCTGGATGACTTGCGCCTGGGCGATGGCGTTCGGCTCGATGGCATCCTCACTCAGCGCAGCACGCTGGAAGCTGCCATCAAGAAGAATTATCCGCTGCGGGCTGTCGACAACGGTGTGGTGTTCTACGAACCACTGGCCGTCGCCACCGACAAGGGTGACCCGGAGTTGAAAGCCAAACTCGGTGAAATCATCGGCGCGATGCACAAGGACGGGACGCTGACCAAGCTGTCGACCAAGTGGTACGGCGTGGACTACTCGACGGTCAAGTAACCGACCTCGATCACACCGCCCACCTGTGGGAGCGAGCCTGCTCGCGATGAGGCCATAACATTCAGTATCAATGTTGAATGTTCGACCGCCATCGCGAGCAGGCTCGCTCCCACAAAAGCCAGGCGTTCGCTTCATTGACCGGCAACTTGTCAAGGATTCAGCATGTCCTTCCCCACCACCTGGTACTCCCAAACCTCGTTGCCCCGCGCGGCCAGGTCCGAACTGAATACTCACGAAACCTGCGACGTCTGCATCATCGGCGCCGGGATCGCGGGCCTTACCGCCGCCCTGGAACTGACCCGGCGCGGTAAACGCGTGGTCATCCTCGAAGCCCATCAAGTCGCTTGGGGCGCGTCTGGTCGCAATGGCGGCGTGGTCTCGCCGGGTTGGGCTGAAGGGTCCGGGGCGATCCGCAAAAAACTTGGACTGGAACAGGCCAGGGCGCTGTTTAAAATGTCCGTCGAAGGCGTGGAAATAGTGCGGCACAACATCGCCGAACTGGCTCTGACCGGCTGCGATCCGTCCGCTGGCACGATTCGAGTCAAGCGTTACGACGACAGCGCTGGCGTGAAAAACCACATCGACACTATGCGCCGCGACTTCGGCTATGAACTCAACTACCTCGACACCGCCCAGGTTCGCGAACGGGCCCACACCCCGCGCTATTTCCAGGGCATCGAGGACCCGAACGCCTTGCACTTTCATCCGCTGAATTATTGCCTGGGCCTGGCCCTCGCCATCGAAGCGGCTGGAGGCAGGATTTTCGAACACTCAAAAATGCTGGCCTGGCGTCGCGAGGGCACCGATAAAATTGTCCAGACTGCTCACGGCTCCGTGCGCTGCCAGGACCTGGTGTTCTGCGCCGGCGGTTACGGCGGCCCGGAATTGCAGAAACTCAGCCGCGCCTACCTGCCCATCGCTACCTACGTGGTACTCACCGAACACCTGGGCGACTCGATCAAAAACGTCCTCGATTCCGGCGCCGCCTTCTCCGATGATCGCCGCGCTTCGGACTACTACCGTGTGGTCGAAGGCGACCGCCTGCTCTGGGGCGGACGCATCACCACCCGCAACGAACAGAATGAAAAGGCCTTGGCGGCCATGCTCAAGGCGGACATGGTCTCGGTGTATCCACAACTGGCGCCGGTAAAAATCGAACTGGCCTGGTCGGGCCTGATGGGCTATTCCACCAACAAAATGCCTAACCTGGGGCTGTTGGAACCGGGCGTCTGGGCCTGTACCTCGTTTGGTGGCCATGGTCTGAATACCGGTTCGATTGGTGGCAGGGTCATTGCCGAAGCCGTGTGCGGGGAAAGTGCGCGGTATCAGTTGTTCAAACCGTATCTGCTGGACTGGAATGGTGGGCCGTTCGGGCGGGTTGCAGCCAATGCCATCTACCAGTCGTTGAAGGTCATGGATTTTGTTCAGGAACGGTTTCGCGGTTGATCGCAATCGACTTCGGGTAACACAAAAACCTGTGGGAGCTGGCTTGCCTGCGATAGCGGTGTATCAGTCGACATCAATGTTGAATGATCAATTGCTATCGCGGGCAAGCCACGCTCCCACAGGTTTTTTGATCAGCCTCTAAATCGTGGGCACAAAAAAACCGGCCGAAGCCGGTTTTTTTGCTTTCTACGAAATCAGAATCAAGCGTTCTGCAGATCGTCGAGGTAGCGCTCGGCATCCAGTGCCGCCATGCAACCGGCGCCGGCCGAGGTGATGGCTTGACGGTAAACGTGGTCAGCCACGTCACCGGCGGCGAAGATGCCTTCGAGGTTGGTTGCAGTGGCGTTGCCGTCACGGCCGCCCTGCACAACCAGGTAGCCGTCTTTCAACGTCAGCTGGCCTTCGAACAACGAAGTGTTCGGGGTGTGGCCGATGGCGATGAACACGCCGTCGACTTTCAGCTCGTCGAAGCTGCCGTCGTTGTTCTTCAGGCGAGCACCGGTCACGCCCATGTTGTCGCCCAGCACTTCGTCCAGGGTCGAGTTCAGCTTCAGGACGATCTTGCCTTCGGCAACCCGGGCATTGAGCTTGTCGATCAGGATCTTCTCGGCGCGGAACGTTTCGCGACGGTGGATCAAGGTTACGGTGCTGGCGATGTTGGCCAGGTACAGGGCTTCTTCCACAGCCGTATTACCGCCACCCACCACAGCCACTGGCTTGTTGCGATAGAAGAAACCGTCGCAGGTCGCGCAGGCCGAAACGCCTTTGCCCATGAACGTTTCTTCCGACGGCAGGCCCAGGTAACGAGCGCTGGCGCCGGTGGCGATGATCAGTGCGTCGCAGGTGTAAGTCGCGCTGTCGCCAATCAGGGTGTAGGGCTTGGCGGCGAAGTCCACGGCATTGATGTGATCGAACACGATCTCGGTTTCAAAGCGCTCGGCGTGCTCTTTCATTCGCTCCATCAGCGCCGGGCCGGTCAGGCCGTGGACGTCGCCCGGCCAGTTGTCGACTTCGGTGGTGGTGGTCAGTTGACCGCCGGCCTGCATGCCAGTGATCAGCAGTGGCTTGAGGTTGGCACGGGCGGCATAGACCGCGGCGCTGTAACCGGCAGGGCCGGAACCGAGAATAATCACTCGCGAATGACGAACTTCAGACATGACCTGCTCCTGTTGACCGGGCCCGAAACACTGGGCGCGGAACGCCGGATTGCCGGCGGGAATAAAAAAGGACCGTTGAAAGCACTTGGGGAAGGCTTGGGCTCGACAGTCCTGTAAAAGAATGGGTGCAGCGTATCGAGGTGGCGAAGATTAAGGAAATACGGTTTAACAATCCAGCTCATAGGCGGTCTCTATCCCATCGAGGTGAATACATAGACGCCTTTGTTACAGTTAATGTCGATGCCGCTACCGCGCTTTCGCCCGTCAGGCAAAGCCGGTAAGGTCGGCGCGTTTACCCTTTGCTCGGAGCACGTTATGCCCGCCCCCGTTCTGTCTGGCCCGCAATACCTGCGCGAGGGCCTCAAGCTGGTCCTGAGCCCAAGCCTGCGCTTGTTCGTGTTATTGCCGCTGGCGATCAACCTGGTGCTGTTCGTCGGATTGATCTATCTGGCCGGCCATCAGTTCAGTATGTGGGTCGATACGCTGATGCCGTCCCTGCCCGATTGGCTGAACTTCCTCAGCTACATCCTCTGGCCGATATTCGTCGTGTTGGTGGTGTTGATGGTGTTCTTCACCTTCACCATGCTGGCCAACGTCATCGCCGCGCCATTCAATGGCTTCCTCGCGGAGAAAGTCGAAGTGGTGGTGCGCGGCACCGACGACTTCCCGGCCTTCAGCTGGGGCGAACTGATCGCCATGATCCCTCGCACCCTGTCCCGGGAAATGCGCAAACTCGGCTACTTCCTGCCCAGGGCCATCGGGCTGTTCATCCTGTCGTTCATCCCGGTGGTCAACATCATCGCCGCGCCGCTGTGGCTGTTGTTCGGGGTGTGGATGATGGCGATCCAGTACATCGACTACCCGGCGGATAACCACAAACTCGGCTGGAACGAAATGCTCGCCTGGCTGCGGCAGAAACGCTGGCAGAGCCTCGGCTTCGGCGGGAGCGTGTATCTGGTGTTGTTGATTCCGGTGGTCAACATTCTGATGATGCCGGCGGCCGTGGCTGGGGCAACGCTGTTCTGGGTGCGTGAGCGTGGCGCGGAAAATCTGGTGGCAGAGCGCCGTTAATCGCGTCATAAATCCATCATCCCACCGTCACAATGACGACATGGCCTCAGCCGACACTGAGGTCATGACGACAACTCTGCATATCACCCTGATCACCGAAACCTTCCCTCCGGAAATCAACGGCGTGGCCAATACCCTTGGCCGCTTGTTCGACGGTTTGCGCGCGCGTGGGCATCAGGTCGAGTTGGTGCGGCCACGTCAGGGTGGCGACCCACTCATGGGCAGCAACGATGAGTTGCTGTTGTGTCGAGGCTGGCCGTTGCCGGGTTATCCTGGCCTGCAATGGGGTCAGTCGTCGATGCACAAGCTGCTGCGGCGCTGGAAACGGCATCGCCCGGACGTGTTGTACATCGCCACCGAAGGACCGCTGGGGTTGTCGGCGTTGCGCGCGGCACGGCGCTTGGGGATTTCGGTGGTCAGCGGCTTTCATACCAATTTTCAGCAGTACTCCAGCCAGTACGGCCTCGGGCTGCTGACGCGCTTACTGACTCACTACCTGCGCTGGTTTCACAACCGCTCGACCCTGACCCTGGTGCCCAGCGCCAGCCAGCGACTGGAACTGGAACGCCGCAGTTTCGAGCGCTTGGCGCTGCTCTCTCGAGGCGTCGACAGCCAGTTGTTTCATCCAGCCAAACGGTTGAAGCCACTGCGAGAGCAATGGGGACTGGCCGAGGATGATATTGCTTTCATCCACGTAGGACGTCTGGCCCAGGAGAAGAATCTTGGCTTGCTCAAGCGCAGCTTCGACACGCTGAAAATGACTTATCCACAGCGAAAAATGAAATTGATTGTGGTCGGTGATGGTCCGCAACGATCGATGCTGGAGAAGGAATTGCCCGAAGCGATTTTCTGCGGCTCACAACGCGGCGAAGCCTTGGCCAGTCACTATGCGTCGGGGGATGTTTTTCTATTTCCGAGCCTGACCGAAACCTTCGGCAATGTGGTGCTTGAGGCATTGGCCTCGGGGCTGGGGGTGGTGGCGTACGATCAAGCGGCGGCGGCCCAGCATATTCGCCATGGCTACAACGGCGTACTGGCCATGCCCGGGGATGAAGAGGCGTTCTGCGATGCGGCACGCTGGCTGCTGGAGGAGCGCGAAACCTTGCGCTGCGTACGTCTTAATGCGCGCCAGCATGCGAGTCGTCAGGGGTGGGCGGCGATTATCGAGCAGTTTGAGGGGCAGTTGCGCGGGGCTTGTGTTGGGGAGTTGGCGATTCCGAATGCGCCGACCGTCCCCTGAGATCTTTAGTTATGTTGAGTCAGTCTTCGCGGGCAAGCCCGCTCCCACAGTGTTGCGGGGTGTTCACAGATCATGTGACCGCCACAAAACCTTGTGGGAGCGGGCTTGCCCGCGAAGGGGCCCTTCCAGACTCTACTTAAACCAGCGTCATCAACGCCTCACGGCTGAACGGCAGAATGTCCTGTTCACGACCGTCCCGCACTTTCTGCGCCCAGTCCGGGTCCACCAGCAACGCACGGCCCACTGCCACCAGATCGAACTCATCGTTGTTCAAACGCTCCAGCAGTTTTTCCAGGCTGGCCGGCTGCGCGATCTTGTCGGTGTTGACCATGAATTGCAGGAACTCGCCGTCCAGGCCGACGCTACCGACGGTGATGGTTGGCTTGCCGGTGAGCTTGCGAGTCCAGCCTGCCAGGTTGAGTTCGGAACCATCAAATTCCGGCTCCCAGAAACGCCGCGTCGAGCAGTGGAAAATGTCCACGCCGGCGTCGGACAATGGCTTGAGGAACTCACCCAAGGCTTCCGGGGTTTGCACCAAACGCGCGGTGTAGTCCTGCTGCTTCCACTGGGAGAAACGGAAGATGATCGGAAAACCCTCACCGACCGCTGCACGCACCGCCTGAATCAGTTCGATGGCGAAGCGCGAACGGTTCGCCAGGCTGCCACCGTATTCGTCAGTGCGCTGATTGCTGCCTTCCCAGAAAAACTGGTCCACCAGATAACCGTGGGCACCGTGGATTTCCACGCCGTCCATGCCGATGCTCTGAGCATCCTTGGCGGCTTGGGCGAACGCGGCAATCACGTCCTGGATATCTTCCTTGGTCATGCCGTGAACCACGACCTGACCGTCCTTCAATTTTTCTGACGGGCCGTAACCCGGCACGCTGGCATCCGGCTCGGTACCGATGCGGCGAACGCTGCCCACATGCCACAGCTGCGGAACGATCTTGCCGCCTTCGGCATGCACCGCATCGACGACTTTCTTCCAGCCGGCCAATGCCGCGTCACCATAGAAGTGCGGCACGTTCGGATAGCCGTTGGAGGCCTTGTGACCGACGGTGGTGCCTTCGGTAATGATCAGCCCAACCCCGGCAGCGGCGCGACGACGGTAGTACTCGATCACTTTGGAATTGGGCACCCCGCCCGGCGAAAACGAGCGGGTCATCGGCGCCATGACGACGCGGGTCGGCAGTTCGAGAGCACCGAGGTGAAAGGGCTTGAACAGGGCTTTGACGGGCATGGGACGCTCCACGGGGACATAAACTATATGACGCCGATAATATGGAGAGTATCCAGCCTTGAACAGCACTATTGATTTGGGTGATTAAGAGTCAAAAGACAGAACGGATTGTAGGAGCGAGGCTTGCCCGCGAAGGCGTCATGTCTGTCAGCAATGATGTCGACTGACATGACGCCTTCGCGGGCAAGCCTCGCTCCTACAAGGGGACATCAGCTCAACGCTTTTTCGATAGCCTGGATCACAGAAGGATCATCCGGCGCCGTACGCGGCGAGAACCGCGCCAATACGCGACCGTCCTTGCCCAGCAGAAATTTTTCGAAGTTCCAGGTGATGTCGCCCGGGAATTCCGCGCCCTCACCCGCCAGCAGACGATACAGCTGATGACGATCGTGACCGTTGACTTCCAGCTTGCTGGACAACGGAAAGCTCACGCCATAGTTGAGGCTGCAAAACTCCTGGATCTCTTTCTCCGTGCCCGGTTCCTGCCCGGCAAACTGGTTGCACGGCAAGCCCAGCACACTGAACCCCTTGTCCTTGTATTGCTGGTAGAGGTTTTCCAGCGCCGCGTATTGTGGGGTCAAGCCACATTTGGAGGCGACGTTGACCACCAGCACGACACGCCCCTTGAAGGGCGCCAGAGGTAGCTCCTGACCATCCAGGGCTGTCAGTTTAAGGTCGTGAAAAGCACTCATGACGAACTCCAAATTCCTGTGTTCTTCTCAAAACAGCCACTTGGCGGTGCCACCAGAGGACAGCCGCGGACTAAAAAGGCGCCCTAGGGCGCCTCTCCAGTTCTCGAAAGCTTAGCGCAGAAAATCAGTGGTGATGGCCACCTTCGCCATGGACGTGACCATGAGCGATTTCTTCCTGGCTGGCATCACGGATGGCAACGATCTTGACCTGGAAATTCAGGCGCTGACCGGCCAACGGGTGGTTGCCGTCGACGGTGACATCGTCGCCGTCCAGATCGCGAATGGTGACGATCTGCATCTGGCCGTCCGGAGCGGAAGCGTGGAACTGCATGCCCACTTCCAGCTCGTCAACGCCTTCGAACATGCTGCGGCTCAGGGTGCTGACCAGTTCGGCAGCGTATTCGCCGTAGGCATCTTCAGGTTCTACGGCGACAGTCAGTTCGTCACCGACTGCTTTGCCTTCCAGTGCCTTTTCCAGGCCCGGAATGATGTTACCCGCGCCTTGCAGGTAGACCAGCGGCGCGCCGCCGGCGGAGCTGTCGATGACCTCACCAGCGTCGTTGGTCAGGGTATAGTCGATGGAGACAGCCTTATTGGCGGCGATCAGCATGGGGCGAGACCTTTTGCATAAGAAAGATGAATGTCCAAGTTTAGCGAAGCAATCGCCCGAAAGCGAACACAACCCGGACAGACGGGGCGCGACGAAAGCCTCGACCGTCACAGGCTTTCATCAGGACGAGGATGGCCACTGGGTAGCCGAGCTTTCCTGCGGCCATACTCAACACCTGCGGCACCAACCCCCGTGGCAATCCCGGGCCTGGGTGCTGGACCCTTCGCTGCGCAATGAGAAAATAGGCCAGTCCTTTGATTGCGGATGGTGCGCACAAGGCTCGGTTAGCGATAACCTTGGCGACTGATTTGGGCAGATCGTCAGTTATAGATGATCGCCACTGCCATGCACCTCTAGAGAATTCGCATGCAAACTTTTTTTATCGCGCCCACCGATTTTGGTGTGGGTCTGACCTCCATCAGCCTCGGGCTGGTGCGCACCCTTGAGCGGGCCGGCCTGAAAGTCGGCTTTTTCAAACCGATTGCCCAGCCGCACCCGGGCGACACAGGCCCTGAACGCTCCACTGAACTGGTGGCCCGCACCCACGGCTTGAAACCGCCTCAGCCGCTTGGCCTGGCCCACGTTGAGCGGATGCTCGGCGACGGTCAGCTGGACGAACTGCTTGAAGAAATCATCACCCTTTATCAGCAAGCCGCTGTCGGCAAAGACGTGCTGATCGTCGAAGGCATGGTCCCGACCCGCAGCGCCAGTTACGCGGCGCGGGTCAACCTGCATTTGGCCAAGAGCCTCGACGCCGATGTGATTCTGGTCTCGGCACCGGAAAACGAAGTGCTGACCGAATTGTCCGGCCGGGTGGAGTTGCAGGCGCAATTGTTCGGCGGGCCGAAAGACCCGAAAGTCCTGGGCGTGATCCTCAACAAGGTCAAGACTGACGAAAGCATGGAGGCCTTCGCCTCGCGCCTGAAGGAACACTCGCCATTGCTGCGCAGTGGCGACTTCCGCCTGCTCGGCTGCATCCCGTATCAACCGGAACTGAACGCACCGCGCACCCGCGACGTGGCCGACCTGATGGGCGCTCAGGTGCTCAACGCCGGCGACTACGAAACCCGGCGCATGACCAAAATCATTATCTGCGCTCGTACCATGCGCAACACCGTGGAGCTGCTCAAACCCGGTGTGCTGGTGGTAACCCCCGGCGATCGCGACGACATCATCCTCGCCGTCAGCCTCGCGGCGATGAACGGCGTGCCTTTGGCCGGCCTGTTGCTGACCAGCGACACCCTGCCCGACCCGCGCATCATGGATTTGTGTCGTGGCGCCTTACAAGCCGGCTTGCCGGTGTTGTCGGTCAGTACGGGTTCCTACGACACCGCCAACCAGTTGAACGGCTTGAACAAGGAAATCCCGATCGACGACCGCGAACGTGCGGAAATCATCACCGATTTCGTCGCCAGCCACCTCGACGCCAACTGGCTGCACCAGCGCTGCGGCACGCCACGGGAAATGCGCCTGTCCCCAGCTGTGTTCCGTTATCAACTGATCCAGCGCGCCCAGGCCGCCAACAAGCGCATCGTGTTGCCCGAAGGCAGCGAGCCGCTGACCGTGCAGGCCGCAGCTATTTGTCAGGCCCGCGGCATTGCCCGCTGCGTGTTGCTGGCCAAACCGGCGGACGTCGAAGCCGTGGCCCGCGCCCAAGGCATCGAGTTGCCGCCGGGGCTGGAAATCCTCGACCCGGACCTGATTCGCGAGCGTTACGTCGAGCCGATGGTTGCGCTGCGCAAAACTAAAAGCCTCAACGCGCCGATGGCCGAGCAGCAACTGGAAGACACCGTGGTGATCGGCACCATGATGCTGGCGCTGGATGAAGTCGACGGGCTGGTGTCCGGGGTCATTCACTCCACCGCCAACACCATCCGCCCGGCGCTGCAGCTTATTAAAACGGCGCCGGGCTGCACGCTGGTGTCATCGGTGTTCTTCATGCTGTTTCCGGAAGAAGTGCTGGTTTACGGCGACTGCGTGATGAACCCGCACCCTAGCGCCAGCGAACTGGCCGAGATCGCCTTGCAAAGCGCCGATTCGGCAGCGGCGTTCGGCATCACTCCGCGCGTGGCGATGATCAGCTACTCCAGTGGCGAGTCGGCCAGTGGTGAAGAAGTCGAGAAGGTTCGCGAGGCCACCTTGCTCGCCCACGAACAGCAACACTCGCTGTTGATCGACGGCCCGTTGCAGTACGACGCCGCCGCCAACGAAACCGTGGCCCGACAACTGGCGCCGAACAGTCAGGTGGCCGGTCGTGCCACGGTGTTTGTGTTCCCCGACCTGAACACCGGCAACACCACCCACAAAGCCGTGCAGCGCAGCGCCGACTGCGTCAGCCTCGGGCCGATGCTGCAAGGCCTGCGCAAACCGGTGAATGATCTGCCGCGCGGCGCGCAGGTCGACGACATCGTGTACACCATCGCGTTGACCGCGATCCAAGCTGCCAACCGACCTATGGATCTTTAAATGCTGGATTTTCTACCTGCCCCCCTGCGCGGTGTAATCGCCTCGCTGTTGTTGGCGCTGAACACGATTGCCTGCTGCACGCCGCTGTTCGTGGTGGCGATTTTCAAACTGCTGCTGCCCTTCCCCGCCGCCCAGCGTTTCACCGACTGGCTGATGGGCCACATCCACGAAACCTGGATCAGCAACAACAAGGCCTGGATGGACCTGCTCGGGCATACGCGCTGGCAGCTCAGCGGGCTGGAAGGCCTGGACTATCAGCACTCGTACCTGATCACCAGCAACCACCAGAGCTGGGTCGACATCATGGTGTTGCAGTACGTGCTCAATCGGCGCATCCGCCCGCTGAAGTTCTTCCTCAAACAGCAACTGATCTGGGTGCCGGTAATTGGTCTGGCGTGGTGGGCACTCGGTTTTCCTTTCATGAAACGTTACTCCAAGGCCTATCTGGAGAAGCATCCAGAGAAGAAAGGCAAAGATCTGGAAACCACCCGCAAGACCTGCGACAAGTTCCGCGATAACCCGGTGGGGATTTTCAACTTCGTCGAAGGCACGCGCTTCACCGAGGGCAAACACGCCCAACAGAGCTCACCGTTCCGCTACCTGCTCAAGCCAAAAGCCGGCGGTATTGCCTTCGTGCTGGATGCCATGGGCGACCAACTGGAAGCCATCGTCAACGTGACCATTCACTATCCGGCCGGGCGTCCGGGTTATTGGGATTTGCTCTGTGGGAACGTGAGGGATGTGGTGGTGCACTTTCAGGAACTGAAGATTCCACCGCAGTTCGTCGGCAAAAACTACGATCAGGATGGGGTGTATCGCCTGGAGTTTCAGGGTTGGATCAATCAGCTCTGGAATGACAAGGATGCGCTGCTGGGGCAGATGCACCGTGAGTACACCGCCAAGGTTTGAGGTGCCTGTACCGGCGCCATCGCGGGCAAGCCCGCTCCCACAGTGGTTCTCTGTGGAACGCAAATTTTGTGTTCACTAAAGATCCCTGTGGGAGCGGGCTTGCCCGCGATGGCGATTTCAAGGACACAAAAAAACCCGCAGACGATCACTCGTCCGCGGGTTTTTCATTTGCAGCTAACGCTTAGATCGCGCCACGCTTGCGCAGCAGATCCAGCACTTGCTTGACGCTTTCTTCCAGCGACAGCGACTGGGTGTCGATCACCAGATCGGCATCCAGCGGCACGTCGTACGGGAAGGATTCGCCCGGGATGTTGTCGCCACCCGCCGCGTACAGACCTTGCGGATCACGCTCGGCACAGACCGTCGGAGAGGCCTGGACGTAGACCGTCAGCAGACGCTCCTTGCCGATCAGGTCCCTGGCCTGCTCACGACCTTCGGCACTCGGTGCAACGAACGCTGCCAAGGTCAACAGACCGGCTTCGTTGAACTGACGCGCAACGTGCGCCGCACGACGCCAGTTTTCAGTACGCCCGGCGCGATCATTTGGCAGACCTTTGTTCAGGTCGTGACGCAGGTTCTGGCCATCGAGCACAAACACCGCGCGGCCCAGGTCGAACAGCTTGCGTTCAACGGCGTAGGCCAGGGTGCTTTTGCCGGCGCCCGACAGGCCGCTGAACAACACGGTGGCCGGTTGCTGGCCAAAGCGCTGGGCACGCTCTTCGGTAGCCACGTGAGCCAGTTTGCCGTGGTGGGTGCTGCTGCCATGCGCCAGCGGCTGAGCGATGATCATGCCGGCCGCAACTGTGCCGTTGGTCAGTCGATCGATGACGATGAACGAACCGGTGGTGCGGTTGCTGTCGTAACCGTCCAGCGCGATGGCTGCGTCGAGGCTGATCTTGACCCGACCGATCTCGTTCAGTTGCAGCGAGCTGGCGGGACCTTCGGCCAAGGTGTTCACGTCCACGCGATTGACGATGCTGGTGATCGAACCCGGCACGTAAGTCGTGGCGCGTTTGATGTCGTACTTCTTGCCCGGCAGCATCGGCTCTTCGGCCATCCACACCAACATGGCGTCGAAGGCGTCGGTCACTTGCGGCTGGTTGTCGGCATGCACCAGCAAGTCACCGCGGGAGATGTCGATTTCGTCTTCCATGGTCAGCGTCACCGCTTGACCAGGACCTGCGTGCTCCAGCTCACCTTCGAAGGTGACAATGGATTTCACGCGGCTGCTCTTGCCCGACGGCAACACAACGACTTCATCGCCCTTGTGCACGATGCCGCTGGCCAGGGTGCCGGCGAAACCACGGAAGTTCAGGTTCGGACGGTTGACGTACTGCACCGGGAAACGCAGGTCGGTGTAGTTGCGGTCGCTGGCGATTTCGACGGTTTCGAGGATTTCCATCAGCGACTGGCCGGTGTACCACGGCGAGCGCTCCGACTTGTTCACCACGTTGTCGCCCTTGAGCGCGGACATCGGCACGAACGCCATGGTGGTCGGCTTGAACGCGATGCCTTCGGCGAACTTCAGGTAATCGGCCTTGATCGACTCGAACACGCTTTCGTCGAAGCCGTTGAGGTCCATCTTGTTGATGGCGACAACGATGTGCTTGATGCCCAGTAACGAGGCAATGAAGCTGTGGCGACGGGTCTGGGTCTGCACGCCGTAACGGGCGTCCACCAGGATGATCGCCAGGTCACAGGTGGAGGCACCGGTGGCCATGTTGCGGGTGTACTGCTCATGGCCGGGGGTGTCGGCGATGATGAATTTGCGTTTGGCGGTGGAGAAATAACGGTAGGCGACATCGATGGTGATGCCTTGCTCACGCTCGGCCTGCAGGCCGTCGACCAGTAACGCCAGGTCGATGTCTTCGCCGGTGGTGCCGACTTTTTTCGAGTCGCGGGTGATGGCTTCCAGGTGATCTTCGTAGATCATTTTGGAGTCGTGCAGCAGGCGCCCGATCAGGGTGCTCTTGCCGTCGTCGACGTTGCCACAGGTCAGAAAGCGCAGCATTTCCTTGCGTTCGTGCTGGCCCAGGTAGGCGAGGATGTCCTCGCTGATCAAATCAGATGCGTGCGACATGACAACCCCTTAGAAATAACCCTGACGTTTCTTTTCTTCCATGGAACCGGCGCCATCGTGATCGATGACTCGGCCCTGGCGTTCGGAAGTTCGCGTCAGGAGCATTTCCTGAATGATGTCGGTCAGGCTGGTGGCCTCGGACTCGACCGCACCGGTCAACGGGTAGTCGCCCAGTGTACGGAAACGGACCTTCTTCTTGACGATGCGTGCCTTGTCTTCATCGCTCAGGTGATTGAGCAGGCGCTCGTCGTCGATCATGATCCAGGTGCCATTCATCTCGATAACGTCGCGTTCAGCGGCGAAATACAGCGGCACGATCGGGATGCCTTCGAGGTAGATGTACTGCCAGATGTCCAGCTCGGTCCAGTTCGACAATGGGAATACGCGGATCGATTCGCCCTTGTTGACCTTGCCGTTGTAGACGTTCCACAACTCGGGACGCTGGTTTTTCGGATCCCAACGGTGCTTGGTGTCACGGAAGGAATACACGCGCTCTTTGGCCCGGGATTTCTCTTCGTCGCGACGGGCGCCACCGAATGCCGCATCGAAGCCGTACTTGTCGAGTGCCTGTTTAAGGCCTTCGGTCTTCATGATGTCAGTGTGCTTGGCACTGCCGTGGGTGAGCGGGTTGATGCCCTGCGCAACACCCTCGGGATTGACGTGCACCAGCAGGTCCAGGCCGAGCTCTTCGACCATGCGGTCGCGGAACGCGTACATTTCCTTGAACTTCCACTGGGTGTCGACGTGCATCACCGGAAACGGAAGTTTGCCCGGGAAGAATGCCTTGCGTGCCAGGTGCAGCATCACGGCGGAGTCTTTACCGACGGAGTACAGCATCACCGGGTTATCGAACTCGGCGGCGACCTCGCGGATGATGTGGATGCTTTCGGCCTCCAGCTGTTTCAGATGCGTCAGTTTGTCGACCATGGCTACTCACGAAAACGATCTTATGGACGGCCTGCGGGCCGTGTTCGAGCGGGGAATCCTAGCACAGCGCCCCCTTCTAATCAGGACGCTGGCTAGATCGAAAGGGTATATGAATATACCCCCTCGTTTGGGCTCCAGCCCTGTAGTCAAATCGGGTTCGGGCAATCGATGAAGATGTGCTCGAGGGCGAAACGTCGCGCCAAGTAATCACCCAAAGCCTGCACACCGTAACGCTCGGTGGCATGGTGGCCGGCGGCGATGAAGCTGATGTCGTTTTCCCGGGCGCTGTGGAACGTCTGCTCGGAGGCCTCGCCGCTGAGGTACAGGTCGACACCGGCCAACACTGCCTGGTCAATGTACCCCTGGCCGCCACCGGTGCACCAGCCGACCCGACGAATCATCTCGCTGCCTTCGATCAGCAACGGCTCGCGCCCCATGACTTCCTGCACGCGCCGGGCGAAATCGCGAGGGGTCATCGGTTCGTTCAACGAGCCGACCAGGCCAACGACTTTCAGATTGTCCGGATCCAGCGGGCCTTCGACGGTGATATCCAGTTGCCGCGCAAGCTGTACGTTGTTGCCGACTTCCGGGTGCAGATCCAGCGGCAAGTGATAAGACAGCAGGCTGATATCGTGCTTGAGCAAGGTTTTCAACCGGCGCTGCTTCATGCCGGTGATGCACGGGTTCTCGCCTTTCCAGAAATAGCCGTGATGTACCAGCACCAGATCGGCCTGGGCCTCTACCGCAGCGTCCAGCAACGCCTGGCTGGCGGTAACACCGCTGACGATGCGCATCACCTGCGGCCGGCCTTCGACCTGCAAACCATTGGGGCAGTAATCGGCGATCTTCGCACTTGCCAGGTAGCGGTCGGCTTCTTCGACCAGGGTGCTCAGGGCGACGGCCATAAAAGACTCCTAAATATCCCGTTCAGAGGCGCGCGCGGCCTCGTATAATGCGCGACATTATGGGCGGTCTCATACCGCCTGCAACCTTTCAGGACGTGCTTAATGCTCAAGGCGCTGCGTTTTTCCGGCTGGCCGCTGTTGGCCGGCGTGCTTATCGCTCTATTGATTATGCAGCGTTACCCGGAGTGGGTCGGGCTACCGAGCCTGGACGTCAATCTGCAGCAAGCCCCGCAAACCCTCGGTCTGCAGCAGGGTCCGGTGTCCTATGCCGACGCGGTGACCACGGCCGCGCCGTCGGTGGTCAATCTGTACACCACCAAAGTGGTCAACAAACCCAGCCATCCGCTGTTCGAAGATCCACAGTTCCGCCGCTTCTTCGGCGACAACTCGCCCAAGCAGAAGCGCATGGAGTCGAGCCTCGGTTCGGGTGTGATCATGAGCCCGGAAGGTTACCTGCTGACCAACAACCATGTGACCAGCGGTGCCGACCAGATCGTGGTGGCGCTCAAGGATGGTCGTGAAACCCTGGCCCGGGTCATCGGCAGCGACCCGGAAACCGACCTCGCGGTGTTGAAGATTGACCTGAAAAACCTGCCGTCGATCACCGTCGGCCGTTCCGACAATATCCGCATCGGCGACGTGGCCCTGGCCATCGGCAACCCGTTCGGCGTCGGCCAGACCGTGACCATGGGCATCATCAGCGCCACCGGGCGCAATCAGCTCGGGCTGAACAACTACGAAGACTTCATCCAGACCGACGCCGCGATCAACCCCGGCAACTCCGGCGGTGCGCTGGTGGACGCCAACGGCAACCTGACCGGCATCAACACAGCGATCTTCTCCAAGTCCGGCGGTTCTCAGGGCATCGGCTTCGCGATCCCGGTCAAATTGGCCATGGAAGTGATGAAGTCGATCATCGAACACGGCCAGGTGATTCGCGGCTGGCTCGGCATCGAAGTACAACCGTTGAGTCAGGAACTGGCGGAATCGTTTGGTCTGTCCGGGCGTCCGGGGATTGTGGTCGCGGGGATTTTCCGTGACGGTCCGGCGCAGAAGGCCGGCCTGCAACTGGGCGACGTGATCCTCAGCATCGACGGTGAACCGGCTGGCGACGGCCGCAAGTCAATGAACCAGGTGGCGCGAATCAAGCCGACCGACAAGGTCACCATTCAGGTGATGCGCAACGGTAAAGAGCTCAAGCTCACGGCAGAAATCGGTCTGCGTCCGCCACCCGCGCCGATCAAGGAAAAAGAAAAAGAGTAAGCCGGTAGGAGCTGCGCCCTCAGCAGCTCCGTAACTCCGAATCTGTTAACAGCAGACATTCTCATTAGGCATGTTATATTGTTTCAATAACACTATTGGAACAACATAACATGTCGTCTCGAACAATGGCTTCCCTCGCAGGTCTGGCCCTCGGTTTGCTGGGGGATCCGGTCTTCGCCGAAGAATCGCAAACCGTTGAACTGGACGCCATCAGCGTCACCTCCGACTACGAATCCCCCACCGGCCCGGTCAAGGGTTACCGCGCCACCCGCTCCTCCAGCGCAACCAAAACCGACACGGCCATTCGCGATATCCCGCAATCGATCAGCGTGATTCCCGTCAGTGTGCTCAAGGATCTGGGCAGCACCAGCGTCGAGCGCGCACTGGAATACGCCGGCGGCGTGTCGAAGCAGAACAACTTCGGCGGCTTGACGCTCTACGAATACAGCGTGCGCGGCTTCACCACTTCGGAGTTTTACAAGGACGGTTTCAGCGCCAACCGCGGTTATCCAAGCACGCCGGACGTGGCCAACATCGAACGCATCGAAGTGCTCAAAGGCCCGGCCGCCAGCCTCTATGGTCGTGGCGATCCGGGCGGTACGGTGAACATCGTCACCAAGAAACCCCAGCCCGAAGCCTTCACCACACTGCAAACCAGCGCCGGCAATTGGGATCGCTATCGCACCGCCGTGGACGTCAACACACCGCTGGATGATGACGGCAATGTCCTGTCCCGGGTGAACCTGGCCGTCGAGGACAACCACAGCTTCCGCGATCACGTCGACAGTCAGCGAGTGTTCGTTGCGCCTTCCTTCAGCTGGCAACTGAACCCGGACACCAGCCTGTTGGTGGAGAGCGAATTCGTACGCCACAGCTCGACATTCGATCGCGGTATCGTCGCGCCGAACAATAAATGGAGCGGCGTCTCCCGTTCGACCTTCCTTGGCGAACCCAACGACGGCAACATCGACAACCACAACAATCTGCTGCAAGCCGCCCTCGAACATCAGCTCAACGACAGCTGGAAACTACGCCTCGCCAGTCATTACAAGGAAGGCAAACTCTGGGGCTTCGCCTCCGAAAATCGTCCCTTGAACGCCGACGGCCACACCGTCAACCGTCGCTACCGCGAACGCGATACCAACTGGCACGACAGCATCACCCAACTCGAACTGCGCGGTTTGTTCGACATCGGCAGCTGGCAACACGAACTGCTGATCGGCAGCGAATACGAGAACTTCCGCAAGAACGAACGGGTCACGACCATTGCCGGCGGCCCGTACGCCATCGATATCTATCGACCGATCTACGGCCAGCCGAAACCCAATGGCGCGCGCTCCGGGACCGACTTCTTCGAGCATGTCGAAAGCCAGGCGCTGAACCTTCAGGACCAGATTGTCTTCACCGACAAACTGCGCGGCATGCTCGGTGCGCGCTTCGAACATTTCGAACAAAGCATCGACGATCACAGTCGCAACGCAACCAGCCGCCAGCGCCATGATGCACTGACCCAACGGGCCGGCCTGCTCTACCAAATGACACCCGAAGTGGGGCTGTTCGCCAACGCCTCCACCTCATTCAAACCGAACAACGGGCTGGACGCCGCCGGTAAATCCTTCGACCCGGAAGAAGGCGTCGGTTATGAAGTCGGGATCAAGAGCGAGCTGTTCGACGACCGCTTGAGCACCACCCTCGCCGCCTTCCATATCGAAAAGGAAAACGTCCTGGCACTCGATCCGAGCACCGACTCCAGCCGCGCCATGGGCAAGGCCCGCAGCCAGGGTGTCGACCTGCAACTCACCGGGCAAGTGACCGACGCCGTGCGAGTGATGGGTGCTTTCGCTTACATCGACGCCGAAGTCACCCAAGGTGACAAGGTGATTCCCACCGGTAGCCGAATTCTCGGCGTGGCCAAACGCAGCGGCAGTCTGTTGGGCGTTTATGAGTTTCAGGATGGCCATTTGCGCGGTTCCGACCTTGGTGCGGCGTTCACCTATGTCGGTGATCGCTCGGGTGAAGCCGGCAGCGATTTCGAACTGCCGGCCTACCACACCGTCGACCTGCTGGCTCATTACAAGGCCAGCGAAAACGTCACCGTGGGCCTGAACCTGAACAACCTTTTCGACGAGAAATACTTCGAGCGCTCCTACAGCAACTACTGGGTCAACCCCGGCGAGCCGCGCAATTTCACTGTCAGCCTGACACTCAATCTGTAAAAGGACGTCCACCATGCAACACTTCAAATCTTTGGCGCTACCCGGCTTGCTGCTCGGTCTGTTAAGCGCCAGTCAAGTCTCGGCCCACGGTCTCTGGACCGAAGAACGTCGCGGCAACATCGAAGTCATCTACGGCCACGGCGCCGAAGACAACGCCTTCAAGGCGCAGAAAATCAGTGGCGCCTGGGCTTATGACGTCGGCGGCAAAATGATCCCGGTGAACGTGCAACGGCTGACCGACCACGCCCGTCTGCAACCGCTGAAACCGCCGGCGGTAGTGGCTGTGGCGCTGAACAATGGCATGTGGTCGCAAACGGCGGATAAAAAATGGATCAACGAAGGGCGCAGCAAAGTACCGGGGGCCATTGAGTCGACCCAAACCTTCAAGTACAGCCTGGCGATATACCAGCCGGGGGCGAAGTTGCCGAAGCTCGATCAGATGAAATTGCTGATTCTGCCGGAGGTTGATCCGCTTACCGTTGGGCCGGGTAAATCGTTGCCGGTTCGAGTGCTATTGGACGGTAAGCCGGCGGCGGGCGTGAAGTTGGTGGGCGACTATCGCAGCGCGCCGAATACCTTGAGCACCGAAACCGACAAGGACGGCCGCGCCCAGGTACTGGTGCGCAATGAAGGGCTGAATGTGATTGCGGCGCAGGTGGAAATCCCGCTAAAAGACAATGCTGATGTAGCGACGCGCGGGCTGTTTACGTCGCTGACATTCGTGGGCGAACCGCATCACGAGTAACACACAAAACCTTGTGGGAGCGTGGCTTGCCCGCGATGGGGACACCGCGGTGCAATAGGTAGACCGCGTTATCGTTTATCGCGGGCAAGCCACGCTCCCACAGGATTGGGGATGCCTTACAGGTCGCCGAGGCCGTCGATTAGTGCCTGATTCTGCTCCGGCGCGCCGATGGAAATCCGCAGGAACTGGGCAATCCGCTCCTGCTTGAAGTGCCGAACAATCACGCCCTGTTCGCGCAACTTCGCCGCCAGCCCTGCCGCATCATGCTTCGGGTGACGAGCGAAAATGAAGTTTGCCGCCGACGGCAACACCTCAAACCCCTTCGCCTCCAGCTGCGCGACCATCTTCTCACGACTCTCGATGACCAACCGGCAGGTCTTGTCGAAATACTCGCGATCCTCGAACGCCGCCGTAGCCCCCACAATCGCCAGACGATCCAGCGGGTAGGAGTTGAAGCTGTTCTTGATCCGCTCCAGCGCCTCGATCAGGTCCGGATGCCCTACCGCCAGACCAACCCGCAGGCCCGCCAGCGAACGGGACTTGGACAGGGTCTGAGTGACCAACAGGTTCGGATAACGGCCCACCAACGTGATCGCCGTTTCACCGCCGAAATCAATGTAAGCCTCATCCACCACGACCACGGAATCCGGGCTGGCCTTGAGAATTTGTTCAACAGCGTCCAGCGCCAACAGGCAACCGGTCGGCGCATTCGGGTTAGGGAAAATGATCCCGCCGTTCGGCTTGGCGTAGTCTGCCGGGTTGATCTGGAATTGTTTATCCAGCGGCACTGCGTCGAATGCGATGCCGTACAACCCGCAATAAACCGGGTAGAAGCTGTAGCTGATATCCGGGAATAACAGCGGCTGATCGTGTTGCAGCAAACCGTGGAAAATGTGCGCCAGGACTTCATCTGAACCGTTGCCGAGGAACACCTGATTGCCCTGCACCCCGTAGTACTTGGCAACAGCCTGCTTGAGCAGGTCGCTGTTCGGGTCCGGGTACAGACGCAGGTTGTCGTTCAGCTCGGTTTGCATCGCCGCCAGGGCTTTAGGCGATGGACCGTACGGGTTCTCGTTGGTGTTGAGCTTCACCAGTTTCGCCAACTTTGGCTGCTCGCCTGGCACGTAAGGCACCAGATTCTTGACGAAGGGACTCCAGAATTTACTCATGCTCAGTTGCCCTGCCCTTGAAGAAAGTCTTCGTCAACGATGCGGTATTCGGCGCTCCTCGCGTGAGCGGTCAGCGACTCGCCACGGGCCAGCACGGAAGCGGTTTTGCCCAGTTCGGAGGCACCCTGCTCGGAGCAGAAGATGATCGACGAACGTTTCTGGAAGTCGTAAACACCCAGCGGCGAAGAGAAGCGCGCGGTGCCGGACGTCGGCAACACGTGGTTAGGACCCGCGCAATAGTCGCCCAGGGCCTCGGACGTGTGACGTCCCATGAAGATCGCCCCGGCGTGACGAATCTGCGGCAACCAGGCCTGCGGATCGGCAACCGACAACTCCAGGTGTTCTGGCGCGATACGGTTGGCGACTTCGATGGCTTGTTCCATGTCGCGAACCTTGATCAGCGCACCACGACCATTGATCGAGGTTTTGATGATTTCGGCGCGTTCCATGGTCGGTAGCAGTTTGGCGATGCTGGCCGCGACCTTGTCGAGGAACCCGGCGTCCGGGCTGACCAGAATCGCCTGGGCGTCTTCGTCGTGCTCGGCCTGGGAGAACAGGTCCATGGCAATCCAGTCCGGATCGGTCTGACCGTCACACACCACGAGGATCTCGGAGGGGCCGGCGATCATGTCGATGCCGACCTGACCGAACACGTGGCGCTTGGCGGTGGCGACATAGATGTTGCCAGGGCCAACAACCTTATCGACCTTCGGCACGCTTTCGGTGCCGTAAGCCAGCGCTGCAACGGCCTGGGCGCCGCCGATGGTGAACACCCGGTCAACCCCGGCAATGCAGGCCGCGGCCAGCACCAGCTCGTTGATTTCGCCGCGTGGAGTCGGCACGACCATGACCACTTCGGTCACGCCTGCAACCTTGGCCGGAATGGCGTTCATCAGCACCGAGGACGGGTACGACGCCTTGCCGCCCGGCACATACAGACCGGCGCGATCCAGCGGCGTGACCTTCTGGCCCAGCACCGTGCCGTCGGCTTCGGTGTAGCTCCAGGAGTCCTGTTTCTGTTTTTCGTGATAGCTGCGCACGCGGGCCGCGGCTTTTTCCAGCGCTTCACGCTGAGGCACGGTGATGCGGGTCAGGGCCAGTTCCAGGCGTTCGCGCGGCAGGATCAGGTCTGCCATGGAGGCGACTTGCAGGCCGTCGAACTTCTGGGTGAATTCCACCAGCGCCGCGTCGCCACGTTCGCGCACAGCCTTGATGATGTCCAGCACCCGCTGATTGACCGAGTCGTCAGACACACTTTCCCAGCTCAGCAGATGATCCAGATGATGTGCGAAATCCGGGTCAGCAGCGTTGAGTCGGCGAATTGCAGTCGGTGCGGTCATAGCGAGAGCCTCATAGGATTGGCAAAAACTCGGGCGCCCTAAGCTAGCCGTTGATCCGCTTGGGCACCCGAGAATTCTGGCTATGAGGCGGATAGACGGGCGCGACTCAAGGTCGCGCAGGTGAATCAGCCGCGGTGTCGAGACTCCACTGCCTTGCGCAGGGTGTCGATCAACGCCTGGATACGGGCGTGTTGCATTTTCATCGATGCTTTGTTGACGATCAGTCGGGAGCTGATGTCGGCAATGAAATCCTGGGGTTCCAGGCCATTGGCGCGCAGGGTGTTACCGGTGTCGACCACATCGATGATCTTGTCCGCCAGACCGATCAGCGGCGCCAGCTCCATCGAGCCGTAGAGCTTGATGATGTCGACCTGACGGCCCTGCTCGGCGTAGTAACGCTTGGCGACGTTGACGAATTTGGTCGCCACTCGCAGACGGCCCTTGGGCTCGACATCGCCGACACGGCCGGCGGTCATCAGCTTGCAGAGGGCAATTCGCAGATCCAGAGGCTCGTACAAACCCTGGCCGCCGTATTCCATCAGCACGTCTTTACCGGCGACGCCCAGGTCGGCGGCACCATGCTCGACATAGGTCGGCACATCGGTGGCGCGCACGATCAGCAGGCGCACATCGGCCTGGGTCGTGGGGATGATCAGCTTGCGGCTCTTGTCCGGATTCTCGGTCGGCACGATGCCCGCTTCAGCCAGAAGCGGCAGGGTGTCGTCAAGGATGCGGCCCTTGGACAGTGCGATAGTCAACATGGGAAACGTCAGTCCTTATCAAGGTACTCATGCCCGGTCGCAAATGGCGCCGGACACACATCGAGCCTGAAACAGGCTCGACTTCAACAAATCAACGGACACGTCCCTGTGCCCATGCAGCAGAAACTAGCCCGGTACGCGGCGGATTTTCGCGCCGAGCATCTGCAGTTTCTCTTCGATGCACTCGTAACCACGGTCGATGTGGTAGATGCGGTCGATCAGGGTATCGCCCTCGGCGATCAGCGCCGAGATCACCAGGCTGGCCGAAGCACGCAGGTCGGTAGCCATGACTGGCGCGCCCTTGAGTTTTTCGATGCCGGTGACGATGGCGGTGTTGCCTTCGACCTGGATGTGAGCGCCCATGCGGTGCAGTTCGTAAACGTGCATGAAGCGGTTTTCGAAGATCGTCTCGATCACCGCACCAGTGCCTTCGGCAATGGCGTTGAGGGAGATGAACTGCGCCTGCATGTCGGTCGGGAACGCCGGGTATGGAGCGGTCCGCACGTTGACGGCTTTCGGCCGCTTGCCGTGCATGTTCAGTTCGATCCAGTCTTCGCCGCAGGTGATTTCAGCACCCGATTCGCGGAGTTTTTCCAGAACGGCTTCCAGGATGGTCGGATCAGTGTCCTTGACCTTCACGCGACCGCCGGTCACCGCTGCCGCCACCAGGTAGGTGCCGGTCTCGATACGGTCAGGCATCACCTTGTAAGTGGTCGGGTGCAGACGCTCGACGCCATCGATGGTGATGGTGTCGGTGCCAGCGCCGGAAACCTTCGCGCCCATGGCGTTCAGGAAGTTCGCCAGGTCGACGACTTCAGGCTCGCGAGCGGCGTTGGCCAGAACGCTGCGGCCCTTGGCCAGGGCAGCGGCCATCATGATGTTCTCGGTACCGGTCACGCTGACGGTGTCGAAGAAGAAGTGCGCACCGCGCAGGCCACCCTCAGGGGCCTTGGCCTTGATGTAGCCACCTTCTACGTCGATGACCGCGCCCATGGCTTCGAGGCCACGGATGTGCAGGTCGACCGGACGCGAACCGATGGCGCAACCGCCAGGCAGTGCGACTTCGGCTTCGCCGAAACGGGCAACCATCGGGCCCAGCACCAGGATCGAGGCACGCATGGTTTTCACCAGTTCGTACGGCGCGATCAGGGTCTTGATGGTGCGCGGGTCGATTTCGACGCTGAGCTTCTCGTCGATCACCGGCTCGATGCCCATGCGACCGAACAGCTCGATCATGGTGGTGATGTCGTGCAGGTGCGGCAGGTTGGCCACGGTCACCGGGCCATCACACAGCAAGGTGGCAGCCAGGATCGGCAGGGCAGAGTTCTTTGCCCCGGAAATGCGGATCTCGCCATCAAGACGAGCGCCACCGGTAATAATCAATTTATCCATAAGAATCTCGACGCCCTTGGGCTCAGGTGCGCTCGGCCCAGGCCGCGCTGCTGAAAAATTTCATAGTGACCGCATGGATGCTGCCATCGGTGATCCATGGGTTCAAATGGGCATAGATCTGCTGCTGACGCTTCACCGGGCTCAACGCCGCCAGTTCATCGCTAATCACGTTCAGCTGAAAGTTGCAGCCTTCGCCCTCAACTTCTACCTGCACTTGTAAAAGAGTCTCGGACAGCTTTCCTTCAAGAAAGCTCTTCACTTCGGTGGCCTGCATGCTCAACCTCAATCGGCGCTCTGTGCGCGCGGGTCGGACATCATACAAAAAAGCCCCGCGCCTGCGAACCCCGCGAAGCAGGACTCTGACGGGGGGCTTCTTTATAGATGCGGTTCAGGGATGCGCCAACAGCTCGGTCAACTCGCTGACCTGAGCGATTTCACGCATATCGTCGGGCATCGCACGAATGCTCAGGGCCTTGCCGGCCGCCTGGGCATCGCGCATGAAGCACAGCAGCAGCGACAAGCCGACGCTGCTGGACTTCTCCACCGAGGAGCAATCAACCACCAGCGCAGCCGCGTTACTGGACTTGATCAGCGCCTGCCCCTGCTTGCGCAGGTTCGGGCCTGTCCGGTAATCCAGCACGCCACTGAGCAGCAGCTCGCCGGATTCGCTCATGCGAATGGCCGATTCACTCATTGGGTTTGGTTCTCGGTAGATTTTTCGGTGGCTTCCTTGGCTTTGGCGACTTCCCCGGCCCAACCATTGATGGTTTTGTCCAGATCGTTGCCATTGCGCTGCATCGCATCAGCGAACTGATCGCGGAACAGTTTGCCGATATTGATGCCATTGATGATCACGTTGCGCAGCTTCCACTCGCCATTGATCTTTTCGAGTGTGTACGACACAGGATAGATCGCGCCACTGCTGCCTTTGACCGTCATGCCAACGCTGGTACGGTCTCCCGACTCATCCTTGGCAGGATCGACGACGATGCCCTGGTTGTCGTACTCAAGCAAAGCATTGCCATAGAACTGGAACAGGCCTTTTTTGAAGTTTTCCTGAAATGTGCGCATTTGTTCAGGCGTGGCTTTGCGCGAGTACTTGACCGTCATGATGCTCTTGGAAATACCCTCGGCATCCACAACGGGCCCCACGATGCTGTTCAGCGCCGCATAAAAGTCTTGCGGATCCTGCTTGTACTTTTCTTTGTTGGCGGCTAGATCCGCCAACAACCGGGTGGTGGTGTCCTGTACCAGATCATGCGCGGAAGGCGCCGCCACGGCGTTAGCCATCAACGGCAAGGCCGCGAGTAATACCAACAGGCCACGTCGCAAGATAGAGATCATTCAAAAGCTCCTCATTTGGCGTCTTTGCTAACGGTATTGAGCAGGAATTTACCGATCAGGTCCTCAAGCACCAGCGACGACTGCGTGTCATGGATGGTTCCACCATCCTTGAGTGGAGTTTCTTCACCGCCCACGCTGATGCCGATGTATTTCTCACCCAACAGGCCAGCGGTCAGGATAGATGCAGTGGAGTCGGTCGGCAGGTTATCTACGCGCTTTTCCAGTTGCATGGTCACCCGGCCGGTGAAGCTGTCGCGGTCCAGATCGATCGCCGTGACCTTACCAATGGTCACACCGGCCATGGTCACTTTAGCTCTGACAGTCAAACCGGCGATATTGTCGAAATATGCATAAAGTTTATAGGTGTCGGTGCTCGGGCTTGGGGACAGACCACTGACCCGCAACGCAAGCAACAGCAAAGCCAGGATGCCAGCCAGCAAGAAAAGGCCGACACCGATTTCCAGGGTGCGGTTTTGCATCAGAAATCTCCAAACATCAAGGCGGTCAAAATAAAGTCCAGGCCGAGTACAGCCAAAGAGGCATACACCACGGTCTTGGTAGTGGCACGACTGATCCCCTCGGAAGTGGGCTCGCAGTCATAGCCTTGGAATACGGCGATCCAGGTCACGACGAAGGCAAAAACGATGCTTTTGATAATGCCGTTGAGCACATCGTCGACGAACGTCACGCTGTTTTGCATGTTCGACCAGTAGGAGCCTTCATAGACACCCAGCCAGTCGACAGCCACCCACGAACCGCCCCAGATACCCACCACGCTGAAAATCATTGCCAGCACCGGCAGGGAAATGAAACCGGCCCACAGGCGCGGGGCAATGATGTACTTGAGCGGGTCGACCCCGATCATTTCCAGGCTGGACAACTGCTCGGTGGACTTCATGTTGCCGATTTCGGCGGTCAGCGCCGAACCCGCACGCCCGGCGAACAGCAAGGCTGTGACCACCGGCCCCAGCTCACGCAGCAGCGTCAGCGCTACCATCTGCCCGACGGCCTGCTCCGAGCCGTAGCTGGACAGAATGTTGAAGCCTTGCAGCGCCAGCACCATGCCGATGAACACCCCGGAGACCACGATGATCACCAGGGACATCACGCCCACCGAATGCAGCTGCTTGACCAGCAGGCCAAAACCGCCGCCGATGCCACCACGACCGAGCAAGGCATGAAACAGGAACAGCGCCGAACGCCCGAACACCGCCAGCACCTCGATACCGGCAGAGCCGAACCGACGCACTCTCTCTATTAATGAAATCTTGCGCATCAGCGCTTCCCCAGAAGATCTGCGCGGTAATCCGTCGCTGGAAAGTGGTAGGCGACCGGGCCGTCGGGTTCGCCTGTCATGAATTGACGGATACGTGGCTCATCGGAGGTCATCAACTCCTTGGGCGTGCCCTGCCCCAACACTTGCCCATCGCCCACCACAATGAGGTGGTCGGCGATGCTCGCGGTCTCGGCCAGATCGTGGGAAACCACGATGCTGGTGATGCCCAGCGCATCGTTGAGCAGGCGGATCAGGCGCACCAGAACGCCCATGGCGATCGGATCCTGGCCGACAAAGGGCTCGTCATACATGAGGATTTGCGGGTCGAGGGCAATCGCCCGCGCCAGCGCGACGCGACGCTTCATGCCGCCGGACAATTCGTCAGGCATCAGATCGATGGCGCCCCGCAAGCCCACGGCCTGCAATTTGAGCAGGACAATGTCGCGAATCATTTCTTCCGGCAGCGAGGTATGAACACGCAATGGAAAGGCGACGTTCTCGAACACATCGAGATCGGTAAACAATGCGCCGCTCTGAAACAGCACGCCCATGTGCTTGCGCGCATCGAACAGATCGCTGCGCGACAACGTTGGCAGGTTCTGGCCATTGACCCAGACTTCGCCGCTGGTTGGGCGCAATTGTGCGCCTATCAGCCGCAACAGCGTGGTCTTGCCACACCCGGAAGGCCCCATGATGCCGGTGACCTTGCCGCGTGGTATGCGGATATCGACGTTATTGAAAATGCTGCGCGCACCGCGCTTGAAGGTCAGTCCCTTCAGCTCGACCGCGTAGGCGTTATCGGCACTCATCTAAACTCCTTGCGATGCAGCCTCTCACTCGGACGCCTGGCTTTCTGGCGAAAGCACATACCTCCCCGGGCAGGCCGAACTGGCGGCGAACTATATCACTGCAAAGCTCAAGCGCCCAAGGCCCAAGCCGGGCATGTTCAGCAACATGACCTCCTGAAATCATCTATTTAGAGAGGATTCGGTAACAAGTAATGACAAACCGTGACGAACTTGCGTGAGGGTTTTGATCATTACCGTTATAATCGCCGCCTTTTCATCAGGCTATTCGATTTCCGACATGAACCAATCCAGCGACCTAATTCAATCAGCACAACGTACCATCCGCCTCGAACTGGAAGCCGTGCAAGGCTTGCTACCCCATATCGATGCAGATTTCGTACGTGCTTGCGAGATGATTCTGGCCAGCAAAGGCCGCGTGGTCGTGGTCGGCATGGGCAAATCGGGGCACATCGGCAACAAGATTGCCGCCACCCTGGCCAGCACAGGCACCACGGCGTTCTTCGTGCACCCGGCCGAGGCCAGCCATGGCGACATGGGCATGATCACCCGTGATGACATCATTCTGGCGCTGTCGAACTCCGGGTCGACCAACGAAATCGTCACGTTACTGCCGCTGATCAAGCGCCAGGGCATTCAAATGATCAGCCTGACCGGTAACCCCGAGTCGCCGCTGGCCAAGGCAGCGGAAGTCAACCTCAATGTAAGCGTCGAACACGAAGCCTGTCCGCTGAATCTGGCACCTACCTCGTCGACCACCGCGGCGCTGGTCATGGGTGA
This sequence comes from Pseudomonas wuhanensis, assembly GCF_030687395.1. GTDB lineage: Bacteria > Pseudomonadota > Gammaproteobacteria > Pseudomonadales > Pseudomonadaceae > Aquipseudomonas > Aquipseudomonas wuhanensis. Next base: position 5,613,295 of record NZ_CP117430.1, read on the forward strand.
CGCTCTCGCCGTTGCCTTGCTTGAAGCTCGCGGCTTTACCGCTGAAGATTTCGCTTTTTCCCACCCGGGTGGTGCCCTTGGCCGCCGCTTGTTACTGAAAGTGGAAAACGTCATGCATGCCGGCACCGAGTTACCGCAAGTGATATGCGGTACGCTGCTCAAGGATGCCTTGATGGAAATGACCCGCAAGGGGTTGGGCATGACCGTCGTACTAAGCACAGATGGAAAACTCGCCGGGATCTTCACCGACGGCGACCTGCGCCGCACCCTGGACCGCACCATTGATATTCATAGCACGACCATTGACGAAGTGATGACCGCCCACGGCAAGACCGCACGCGCCGAGATGCTCGCCGCCGAGGCGCTGAAAATCATGGAAGACCACAAGATCAATGCGCTGGTAGTAGTCGACAGCGAAGACCGCCCGGTCGGCGCCTTGAACATGCACGACTTGCTGCGTGCGGGAGTAATGTAATGAGCACGGACCTGCTGCAACGTGGCAAACAGATCAAACTGGCGGTATTCGACGTCGACGGCGTACTGACCGACGGGCGCCTGTATTTCCTCGAAGACGGTAGCGAATTCAAGACTTTCAACACCCTCGACGGCCAGGGCATCAAGATGTTGATGGCCGCCGGTGTGCAGACCGCGATCATCAGCGGCCGCAAAACGCCGGTGGTCGAGCGGCGAGCGAAGAACCTCGGCATTCCACATCTGTTTCAGGGCCGAGAAGACAAACTGGTGGTACTCGACGGGCTTCTTGCCCAACTCAACCTGAGTTATGAACAAGTGGCCTATCTCGGCGACGACCTGCCTGATCTGCCGGTGATTCGCCGCGTCGGTCTGGGCATGGCGGTGGCCAGCGCTGCCAGTTTCGTGCGCGAACACGCCCACGGCATCACCCAGGCCCGTGGTGGCGAGGGTGCCGCTCGCGAATTCTGCGAATTGATCCTGCGCGCCCAGGGCCGCCTCGATGCGGCCAACGCCGCGTACCTGTGAGCCCATCATGCTGAGCAAAAAGATCCGCAACATCCTGATGTTCGGTTGCATCGCAGCGATTTTTGCAGCGGTCGGCTACTGGAACATCAGCCCGGAACGCTTCCTCGACAAACCGGTGGTGAAGGTCGATGAAAGCGCGATCGACTATTACGCCGTCAACGCCCACAGCGTGCAGTACCTGCCCGACGGCAAACTGCAATACGAAATGACGTCGGACAAGGTCGAGCACCTGAAAGCGACCGAAGTGACGTTGCTGACCAATCCTGACCTGAACATGTTTCGTGGCACCGAATTCCCCTGGCACGTCCAGAGTGAGCGCGGCGAAGTCAACCCGGACGGCACTCAGGTCGAGCTGATTGATTCGGTACGTATCACGCGTTTCGACGAAAAAAATCGCAAGACCCTGATTACCACAACCCGTATGACAGTGTTCCCGCAGCAGGAATATGCGCAGACCGATCAACCCGTTAGAATCGACGGCGCTGGCGGTGTATCGACAGGCAACGGAATGAAAGCGTACTTGAAAGAAAGCAGGATACACCTGCTATCGAACGTAAGAGGACAGTATGAGGCTCGTTAAAACTCTCCCTATTTTGCTCAGTCTGGGCGCAGCACTGGGAAGCGTGAGCGCCTGGGCTCTGCCGAACGATCAAGAGCAGCCTATCCGCATTCAGGCCGACGATGCCCAACTGGACGACAAGAATGGCGTTGCCACCTACAAAGGCGACGTGATCATCACCCAAGGCTCGATGAAGGTCACCGGCAATACCGTGACCATCACCCGTACCCCGGCCGGCGACATCGACGTAGTGACTTCGGTGGGCAACCTCGCCTACTTCGAGCAACTGCAAACGGCGGGCGACACCAAGCCGGTTCAGGGCTACGGCGTAACTATTCAGTACCACGCCTCGCAAAACCGCGTCGTGCTGATCGATCGCGCCAAAGTCATCGACAAGGACAACAACGTCACCCAAGGCGAGAAAATCGTCTACGACACGGTCAAAAAGCTTGCGAGCGCCGGTCGCGCCACGGGTAACAAGGTCACCGAGTCGCGTCCTCGCATCGACATGGTGATCCAGCCGAAGAAGAAAACCGACGAGCAAAAGGCCCAGTAATGGCAACTCTGAAAGCTCAGCATCTGGCCAAGAGCTACAAGAGCCGTCAGGTCGTGCGCGACGTCAGCCTGTCTATCGACAGCGGTCAGATCGTCGGCCTGCTTGGTCCTAACGGCGCCGGTAAAACCACGTGCTTCTATATGATTGTCGGCCTGGTACAGGCCGATCAGGGCCGCGTACTGATCGATGACCTGGACGTCAGCCACCAGCCGATGCACGGTCGTGCGAAGGCGGGTATCGGCTATCTTCCGCAAGAAGCGTCGATCTTCCGCAAACTGTCGGTGGCCGACAACATCATGGCCATCCTCGAGACTCGCAAGGAACTCGACAAGGCCGGTCGTCGCCAAGAGCTGGAAAGCCTGATGCAGGAATTCCACATCCACCACATCCGCGACAACCTCGGCATGAGCCTGTCCGGTGGTGAACGCCGCCGAGTGGAAATCGCCCGAGCGCTGGCCACCAATCCGAAATTCATCCTCCTCGACGAACCCTTCGCCGGTGTGGACCCGATTTCGGTAGGCGACATCAAGCAGATCATTCATCACCTCAAGGCCAAAGGCATTGGCGTGCTGATCACGGACCACAACGTCCGCGAAACCCTGGATATCTGCGAAACCGCCTACATCGTCAACGATGGTCAACTGATCGCCGAAGGTGACTCTGCCACCATCCTGGCCAATGAACTGGTCAAGGAAGTGTATCTGGGCCATGAGTTCCGCCTGTAAGCACTGAGGTGCCCGGGTCGCCGAGAGGGCGCTCGCTTCAATAAAAAAATCAATAACTTTTTATTGTTACAGCGCTCTAGGCAAACACTTCAGTTTCGGGCATATAATTTGCTTATGTTTGGCGCTTCGGCGCCCTGTAGTGGATGGCGCATGTGCGCCGGCGAATAAGGTGTTAAGCCCCTGCCATGAAACCATCGCTAGTCTTGAGAATGGGCCAGCAGCTGACGATGACACCGCAGCTGCAACAGGCCATACGCCTGCTCCAATTGTCGACCCTGGACCTGCAACAGGAAATCCAGGAGGCCCTGGAGTCCAATCCGATGCTCGAACGCCAAGAAGAAGGCGACGACTTCGATAACGCAGACCCCTTGGCCGATAGCGCCGAACAGAAACCCAACGCCGACGTTCAGGAACCCTCCTACCAGGAAACCGCCCCGACGGTGGATAACCTAGAGGAAGGCGACTGGAACGAGCGAATTCCCAACGAATTGCCCGTCGACACCGCCTGGGAGGACGTCTACCAGACCAGCGCCAGCAGCCTGCCGAGCAACGATGACGACGAGTGGGATTTCACCACCCGTACGTCGGTCGGTGAAAGCCTGCAAAGCCATTTGCTCTGGCAGCTGAACCTTGCACCGATGTCCGACACCGATCGCCTGATCGCCGTAACCCTGATCGATTGCATCAACAATCAGGGCTACCTGGACGAAACCCTCGAGGAAATCCTCGAAGCGTTCGACCCGGAACTGGACATCGAACTGGACGAAATCGAAGCCGTCCTGCACCGCATCCAGCAATTCGAACCCGCTGGCATCGGCGCCCGCAATCTCGGTGAGTGCCTGCTGCTGCAACTGCGCCAGCTGTCCGCCAAGACCCCCTGGCTGGCAGAGGCCAAGCGTCTGGTCACCGATTACATCGACCTGCTCGGCAGCCGCGACTACAGCCAGCTAATGCGCCGCATGAAGCTCAAGGAAGATGAGCTGCGCCAGGTCATCGAACTGGTCCAGAGCCTCAATCCGCGTCCGGGCTCGCAGATCGAGTCCACCGAAGCCGAATACGTTGTTCCGGACGTGATTGTGCGCAAGGACAACGAACGCTGGCTGGTGGAGCTGAATCAGGAGTCGGTGCCACGCCTGCGGGTCAACGCCCAGTACGCCGGTTTCGTGCGTCGTGCCGATACCAGCGCCGATAACACCTTCATGCGCAATCAACTGCAGGAAGCTCGCTGGTTCATCAAGAGTCTGCAAAGCCGCAATGAAACCTTGATGAAAGTCGCCACCCAAATCGTCGAGCATCAGCGCGGCTTTCTTGAATACGGTGACGAAGCCATGAAGCCGTTGGTGCTGCATGACATCGCCGAAGCGGTGGGCATGCATGAATCGACGATTTCACGGGTAACCACGCAAAAATTCATGCATACCCCACGGGGCATCTATGAACTGAAATACTTTTTTTCCAGCCACGTCAGTACCTCCGAAGGCGGTGAATGCTCGTCCACGGCGATCCGCGCGATCATCAAAAAACTGGTTGCCGCGGAAAATCAGAAAAAGCCGTTGAGTGACAGCAAGATCGCTGGTTTACTGGAGGCACAAGGCATTCAGGTGGCTCGCCGCACCGTCGCCAAGTACCGCGAATCCCTCGGGATCGCGCCTTCGAGCGAACGCAAGCGGTTGATGTAGAGCCACGCCACAGCGTTCCAGTGGTAGATCATCTGATCTACCGCTTTATGCACTGGCAACGAAGGAGAAGCTGTATGCAAGTCAACATCAGTGGACACCAACTGGAAGTGACCGAACCCCTGCGCACCTACATCGGCGAAAAACTCGACCGATTGGAGAGGCATTTCGACAAGATCACCAATGTGCAAGTCACGATGAACGTCGAAAAACTGCTGCAGAAGATCGAAGCCACGCTGCATATTCCCGGCGGAGAAGTGGTCGCCAATGCCGAGCATACGGACATGTATGCCGCCATCGACCTGCTGACCGACAAGCTGGATCGCCAACTCAAAAAGCATAAGGAAAAGACCCAGAGCCTCCTCCAGGGCGCGACCGGTCGTTAACATCCCCAACCCATGATCCGACTTGAAACCATCCTGACCCCCGGCCGTTCCCTCGTGAACGTGCCGGGCGGCAGTAAAAAGAAAGCCCTCGAACAGATTGCCAACCTTATCCACAAAGAAGTGCCGGATCTGGCCATGCAGGATGTATTCGAGAGCCTGGTTGCCCGTGAAAAACTCGGTTCCACCGGTTTTGGCAACGGCATCGCCATCCCCCACTGCCGCCTAAAGGGCTGCGACTCGCCCATCAGTGCCTTGATGCACCTGGACGCGCCTATCGATTTCGACGCCATCGACGGAGCCCCGGTTGACCTGCTGTTTGTGCTGCTGGTCCCGGAAGCCGCCACCGACGCACACCTGGAACTGCTGCGCCAGATCGCCAGCATGCTTGATCGCAAGGAAGTGCGCGAAAAACTGCGCAGCGCCCCGAGCAACGAAGCCTTGTACAAGGTTGTCCTGGACGAGCAGAACGGTCACTAATCATGCGCCTGATCATCGTCAGCGGCCGCTCCGGCTCAGGTAAAAGTACCGCCCTCGATGTGCTCGAGGACAACGGCTATTACTGCATCGACAACCTGCCTGCCGGTCTGCTGCCGGAGTTGGCCGAACGCGCGCTGATTCATACCGAACTGGCACAACCGCTGGTGGCCGTGTCCATCGATGCGCGTAACTTGCCAAGCCACCTGTCGCGGTTTCCCGAATTGCTGGAAGAAGTCCGCAGCCGGCATATCCAGTGCGATGTGCTGTACCTGGACGCCGACGAAGAAACCTTGCTCAAACGCTTTTCGGAAACTCGCCGTCGTCACCCGCTCAGTAGCGCCAATCGCTCATTGGCGGAGGCGATAGAGGACGAAACCAACCTGCTCGGGCCTATCGCCGATCTGGCCGACCTCAAGGTCAATACCACCAATCTGAACCTGTATCAGTTACGCGATACCATCAAGCTGCGCCTGCTGAATCAGCCGGAACCGGGCACTGCGTTCCTGGTGGAGTCTTTCGGGTTCAAACGTGGCATGCCGGTGGACGCCGATCTGGTGTTCGACGTGCGCTGCCTGCCCAACCCTTACTGGAAGCCGGAGCTACGGGCACAGTCCGGGCTCGATCAACCGGTGGCCGAGTACCTGGCGGCACAACCTGACGTCGAAGAGATGTTCCAGGACATTTCCTCCTACCTGCTCAAGTGGCTGCCCCGCTTTGCCGCCAGCAACCGCGCCTATGTCACCATTGCCATTGGCTGCACCGGCGGGCATCACCGCTCTGTCTACCTGACCGAACGTCTGGGTCAGGTCCTGCTAAAAACCCTGAAGAACGTCCAGGTCCGCCACCGCGACCTCAGCTAAAGGATTCACATCGCGATGCCTGCTCTGGAAATCGAAATCATCAACAAGCTGGGCCTGCATGCCCGCGCGTCTGCAAAATTCGTTGGCGTCGCCGGTGAGTTCAAGGATTGCACGATCAGGGTGGGACGCACCCCAGAATCCACGGTCGATGGCAAAAGCATCATGGCCATGATGATGCTCGCTGCAGGCAAGGGCACCAAAATCTATATCAGTACCGAAGGCGAAGACGAGCAGAGAGCACTGGATGCGCTGACAGACTTGATCAACCGTTACTTCGACGAAGGCGAATAAACAGCGCGGGCTCTTGTGGCGAGGGAGCTTGCTCCCGCTGGGCTGCGAAGCGGCCCCAAAATTGCCACCCGTGTACGCCAAACATAACCGCATTCGCTGATTTTACGACTGCTCCGCAGCCGAACGGGAGCAAGCTCCCTCGCCACAAAAGCACCTTTTCACTAAGCCTGCACACCTCAAGCAAGCGCGGTATCCATCACCATCATCAGACAAAACCCGATCAGCAGCCCAAGGCTGGCCAGTTTGTCGTGACCATGGCGGCGCGACTCGGGGATGACTTCGTGAGTCACCACCAGCAACATCGCACCAGCCGCCAGTGCCAGCCCCAAAGGCAACAGCAGTTCGGCCAGGCTCACCAGCCAAGCACACAACAGAGCAAAGACCGGCTCGACCAACCCTGACGCAGCACCGATCAGGAACGCCTTGACCCGCGACACCCCTGCTCCCGCCAACACCAACGCAATCACCAGCCCTTCCGGCACATCCTGCAAGGCGATGCCCATGGCCAGGCTGTCGGCGTCAGGCATGCCACCGCCGGCCGAGACGCCGACCGCCATGCCTTCGGGGATGTTGTGGGCGATGATGGCAAACACAAACAGCCAGATCCGCGGCGGAATAACCGGTCGCTCCAGTGTCCCCACGAGCATTTCGGGCGTAGCACCAGAGACCTTGCGATCCACCAGAAACAGCCCGAATGCACCCAGCATGATGCCGAAGCTGATCAGGCCGCTGGCCGCCCAAGGCGTCAGGCCGAGGTTTTCGGCCGCGGCAATGCCCGGCACAATCAGCGAAAACGCCGTCGCCGCGAGCATCACTCCGGCCCCGAAACCCAGCAGCGTATCGCTGACTGCCTGAGGCATCTGCCGAATCACCAGCACCGGCACTGCGCCCAAAGCTGTACCCAAGGCGCAAATCGCCCCGCCTTGCAGGGCACGCTGCAGTTTCGGTTCGAGGTCCAGCCAGCTCAGCCCCTGGGCAGCCAATAACGTCATTCCTGCCAGCAGTAACAGCGATCCCAGTGCGTAACGAAACATCCGTCCACTTCCGGCCGCCAGTGTTTCAGTGCCCATAGTCAGCCCTGGATTGTTTTTATAGAAGATTCAAACCAGCGCAGCCTGATAACGCGCGGCGACTTCAGGCCAATTGATCACGTTGTAGAACGCATTGATGTATTCCGGACGGCGGTTCTGATAGCGCAGGTAATAAGCGTGTTCCCAAACGTCCAGGCCGAGAATCGGCGTATTGCCATTCATCAATGGGCTATCCTGGTTGCCGCTGCTTTCAACGATCAAGGTCTTTTGCGGCGTCACGCTCAACCAGGCCCAACCGCTACCGAAACGGGTCAGCGCAGCTTTGGTGAAGGCTTCCTTGAAGTTGTCGAGACCACCCAGTTGTTCGTCGATCGCCTTGGCCAGCGCGCCTTCAGGCTGGCCACCGCCGTTGGGTGCCATGACTTCCCAGAACAACGAGTGGTTGGCATGCCCACCGCCCTGATTGATCACCGCCGCACGAAGTTTTTCCGGCAATTGCTGGGCAGCCGCCACCAGTTTTTCCACGGGCCATTCAGCAAATTCAGTGCCTTCTACCGCAGCGTTGAGGTTGTTGATGTAGGTCTGGTGATGTTTGGTGTAGTGGATTTCCATGGTCTGCGCATCGATGTGCGGTTCCAGGGCATCGTAGGCGTACGGCAAGGCAGGCAAGGTAAAAGCCATTTCAATGAACTCCATGTTGTAAGGGCGCAGGCTGATGCGAGGGCGACGCGGTGTCGGTGTGCAACAAACGGTGGGTGCGCGGATACTCGCCGTGATCGCTGATGAAATTCAGCAGTTCGACATAGGTTTTGCTGCTCTGGCGCAGCGCGGCCTCACGCAAAGCCGGCGCCAGTCGCGGGTTCTGCATGGTCTGCAACAGTCGTTGATGGATCGCGCACAAGTACTCGGCGCTCTCCTCCGGCTGGTTCAGACGCAAGTGCAGGTCCGCCAGGTTATGGTGGGAAATCACGCAAGCCGCCACCGCTTCGTCGGCATCCGCCCAGCGCTCGAACAACACTTGTGCCAGGGCCAATGCCTGCAAATAAGCCTCGCGGGCATCGACCAGCTCGCCCAGCATGAAACAGCGATTTGCTCTTTCGATCGTGCGTTTCCAGTGCTCCATGGTGAGCCTCCAAAGCGGTAGCAGTGATTAAACGCCGCCTGCGGTGAGCTTCTCTGGGTTGAGCAATTCTTCCAGTTGGCTACGCGTCAGGTCGGTGTGTTCCAGGGCGACATCGATCACCGGCCGGCCCTGCTGATAAGCCTTCTTGGCAATCTCAGCGGCTTTTTGGTAACCAATAATCGGATTGAGTGCAGTGACCAGAATCGGATTGCGCGACAGCGCTTCCTTGAGCCGGGCCTCGTTGACCTTGAAACTGGCGATAGCCTTGTCGCCCAGCAGACGGCTGACATTGGCCAGCAACTCGATACTGCTCAGCAGGTTCTGGGCGATGATCGGCAGCATGACATTCAGCTCGAAATTGCCCGACTGACCGGCAACGGTGATCACCGTATCGTTGCCGATCACCTGAGCGGCGACCATCGCGGCAGCTTCCGGGATCACCGGATTGACCTTGCCGGGCATGATCGACGAGCCCGGCTGCAAGGCTTCGAGTTCGATTTCACCGAGCCCGGCCAACGGGCCGGAATTCATCCAGCGCAGGTCGTTGGCGATTTTCATCAAGGAAACCGCTGTGGCCTTGAGCTGCCCTGAAACGCTGACCGCCGTGTCCTGCGAACCGATCAGCGCAAACAGGTCCTTGCCCGGCGTGAACTGAACCTGAGTCAGTTGGCTGAGTTGTTGGCTGAAACGCGCCGCAAACTCCGGATGGGCATTGATCCCGGTACCCACCGCCGTGCCGCCCTGGGCCAGGGATTGCAGGCTCGGCAGCAGATCCTGCAAGTGACCGATATTGGCCTTGAGCTGTTGCGCCCAACCATTGAGCACCTGACTCATGCGCACCGGCATGGCGTCCATCAAATGGGTACGCCCGGTTTTGACGAATGGATGAACCTGCTCGGCCTTGTGCTCGATCACCTGCACCAGATGCACCAGCGCCGGCAGCAACTGCTCATGCAAGCTCAATGCGGCGCTGACATGGATGGTGGTGGGGATGATGTCGTTGCTGCTTTGGCCGCAATTGACGTGATCGTTGGGATTCACCGGCTCGCCCAACAAGCGGCTGGCCAGGGTGGCGATCACTTCATTGGCGTTCATGTTGGAGCTGGTGCCGGAACCGGTCTGGAAGATATCCACCGGGAAGTGCTGCATGAAGTCGCCTTCGAGCAGGCCTTGAGCCGCGTCGACGATCGCCTTGCCCTGGGATTCGCTGATCTGTTTGAGCTCGACGTTGGCTCGGGCGGCAGCAGCCTTGGCCAGAATCAGCGCCCGGATGAACTGCATGGGCATCGGTTTGCCGCTGATCGGGAAGTTATCCACTGCGCGTTGGGTTTGCGCGCCGTAAAGCGCGTCTATCGGGACTTGCAACTCGCCCATACTGTCGCGTTCGATACGTGTGTTATTCATCAGGAGATCCTTGCACCAGTTCTATGAGAGGAATCGAAGGTTGCAACTCGCAGGTCGCCAGTTGCCAGGCGTAGCTTTGCCAGCGCTTGAGGCGGCAACCGCAGAGTGATTGCCGTTCGAGATCGCGCAACGGCCGCCAGGCCTGGTCGAGACACAGGCTGCGCCAGTGCCAGGGCAGTGCGACGTCGGTGGCAGTGTCGAGCAATAAACGGAAGGAGGTTTCGGCGATGGTCCAGGGAGAGGTGGCCGTGCAACACGCCAGATACCGGCCCTCGGCCAGGTAATGTTCGATCAGGCGCGGCTCGTCAGGGTCCATGGCGCAACGGATCTGGCGACTCATCCAACGCCAGCTTTCGAGGTAAGGCTGCTCGTGCAAGGCAGAACTCATGATCCGGGCTCATTCGGTAATGAGATTTATTATTAGATGATAATGAGAACCAAAACAAGCATGACAAGCCAGGGATCCCATTGTGGGAGCGGGCTTGCTCGCGAAAGCGGTGTACCAGCCGCCGCAGATGTCGAATGTGATGGCCTCTTCGCGAGCAAGCCCGCTCCCACAGGATCGGTGTTGCGGCCAATAAAAAAGGCGCGCCATCCGATGGATGGCGCACCTTTTTGTGCAGCGACCGGGGTTAGCTACCCGCCACTGTCATCCGCTCGATCAACACCGAACCGGTGCGAATGTTGCTGCGCAACTCCAGGTCATTACCGACCGCAATGATCTGCTTGAACATGTCGCGCATGTTGCCGGCGATGGTCACTTCCTGGACCGCGAACTGGATTTCGCCGTTCTCGACCCAGAAACCCGCCGCGCCACGGGAGTAATCGCCAGTGACCATGTTCAGGCCCTGCCCCATCAGTTCGGTGACCAGCAGGCCACGGCCCATGCGGCGCAGCAAGGCTGCCTGATCTTCATCGCCATGGGTGACGAACAGGTTGTGCACGCCGCCGGCGTTGGCGGTGCTCGGCATGCCTAGTTTGCGGCCGGAGTAGGTGCCGAGTATGTAGGACACCAACTCGCCCTTCTCCACGAATGGCTTGGCGTAAGTCGCCAGGCCATCGCCGTCGAAGGCCGAACTTCCCAGAGCGCGCATCAGGTGCGGACGTTCATCGATGGTCAACCATTCCGGGAACAATTTCTGCCCCAGAGTGCCTTCGAGGAACGACGATTTGCGATACAGGCTGCCGCCGGAGATCGCCGACAGGAAACTGCCGAACAAGCCACCGGCCAGTTCCGCGGAAAACAACACCGGCACTTCGCAGGTCGGTACCGGACGCGCGCCCAGACGGCTCGCCGCCCGTTGCGCGGCGCGTTGGCCGATGCTCTGCGCAGAGGCCAGCAAATTGCCCTGACGGTTCACGTCGTACCAGTAATCGCGCTGCATCTGGCCATCGGCTTCGGCGATCATCACGCAGCTGAGGCTGTGACGAGTCGACGCGTATCCGCCGATAAAACCGTGGCTATTACCGTAAACCCGACAGCCCTGGTGAGTGCTGAGGGTGGTGCCGTCGGCGTTCTTGATCCGGCTGTCGGTGGCAAACGCCGACGCTTCACAGGCCAGGGCCTGCTCGATGGCTTGCTCCGGGGTAATGCCCCATTCGTGGAACAGGTCGAAATCCTGCAGATCCTTGGCCATCAACGCGGCATCCGCCAGGCCCGAGGCTTCGTCTTCGGAGGTGTGCTTGGCAATGGCCAGCGCGGCGGCGACGGTTTCGCGAATCGCTTCCGAACCGCTGGCCGAGGTGCTGGCCGAGCCTTTGCGCTGCCCCACATACAAGGTGATACCAAAACCCTGATCGCGATTGAACTCAACGGTTTCGACTTCGCGCTGACGCACCGTGGTCGACAGGCCCTGCTCCAGCGACACGGCCACTTCACAGGCACTGGCGCCCTGGCGCTTGGCTTCAGCGATGATCTGCTCGACTTGTTCTTGCAGTGCCGGCAACGCTTGTGGGCCGACGCTTTCAACTGCACTCATGCTGTTCTCCACTCAAATTCTGCTTTCGGCTGGGGCCTTCGAGCGACCGGGCCGGACAAGCGGCCCCCGACTGGTTATCATGGCGGCGTTTCTTTGCGGACGGCCACCATGGTTGATTCTTACGACGACTCCCTCGATACGGGAGAAAAAAGCAAATCCCAGGTTAAACGCGAGCTGCATGCTCTGGTTGACCTCGGCGAGCGCCTTACAACGCTCAAGCCTGACTTGCTGGCAAAACTGCCATTGACCGACGCTTTGCGCCGGGCTCTGGGCGATGCCTCCAAACACACCGCGAATATCGCGCGTAAACGGCACCTTATGTTCATCGGCAAACTGATGCGCGATCAGGACACTGACGCCATTCTGACTCTGCTCGATCAACTGGATGCCTCCACTCGGCAGTACAACGAACGTTTCCATGGCCTGGAACGCTGGCGCGATCGCTTGATCGCGGGCGACGATGCGGTCCTGGAGAAGTTCGTGCTCGACTACCCGGAAGCTGATCGTCAGCAATTGCGCTCCCTGATCCGTCAGGCCCAGCACGAACTGGCGACCAACAAGCCGCCGGCCTCGAGCCGTAAAATCTTCAAGTACATCCGTGAGCTGGACGAGACTCAACGCGGTTTGCGTTAAGTCCCGAATCGGGTGAGTTGCCAAGCGGCTCACCCGAAGCTCCATCCCTTCTTACGATCCTGTGCCACCCACAGTGATCGCATCGATTTTCAGCGTTGGCTGGCCGACACCCACCGGCACCGACTGCCCATCCTTGCCACACGTTCCCACACCGCTGTCCAGCGCCAGATCATTACCGACCATCGACACCTTGCTCATGGCTTCCGGCCCGTTGCCGATCAACGTCGCGCCTTTGACCGGGGCAGTAATCTTGCCGTCTTCGATCAGGTACGCCTCGCTGGTGGAGAACACAAACTTGCCACTGGTGATGTCCACCTGACCGCCGCCGAGGTTGGCGCAGTAGATGCCGCGCTTCACCGAGGCGATGATTTCCGCCGGATCGCTTTCGCCCGCCAGCATGTAGGTGTTGGTCATACGCGGCATTGGTAGGTGCGCGTAGGATTCGCGACGACCATTACCGGTTCGGGCCACGCCCATCAAGCGTGCGTTGAGCTTGTCCTGCATATAGCCTTTGAGTACGCCGTTTTCGATCAGCGTGGTGCACTCGGTCGGCGTGCCTTCATCATCGACGCTCAGCGAACCACGGCGCCCGGCGAGCGTACCGTCATCGACGATGGTGCAGAGCTTCGAGGCAACCATCTCGCCCATGCGCCCGCTGTAGGCCGAACTGCCCTTGCGGTTGAAATCGCCTTCCAGGCCATGACCGACAGCTTCGTGCAGCAATACGCCGGACCAACCGGAACCCAACACCACCGGCAACGTACCGGCCGGGGCCGGGATCGCTTCCAGATTCACCAGCGCCTGGCGCAACGCTTCGCGGGCATAGCCCATGGCACGGTCGTCGCTGAGGAAATAGCGGTAATCGGTACGACCGCCACCGCCATGACCGCCGCGCTCACGACGGCCATTCTGCTCGACGATCACGCTGACGTTGAAACGCACCAACGGTCGCACATCCGCCGTCAGCCCGCCGTCGGTGGAAGCAATCAAAATCCGTTCCCAGACCCCGGCCATGCTCACGGTGACTTGCTGGATACGCGGGTCGAGGGCACGAGTCGCCACGTCGATACGCTTGAGCAGCTCGACTTTCTCGGCACGGCTCATCACTTCCAGCGGGTTGTCCGGCCCGTACAACTGGGCGACATCCTGGGTGGTGAACGCCTGCACACTGCCATTCTGCCCGGCCCGGGAGATCGAGCGGGCTGCACGGGCCGCCGCGCCCAGCGCTTCGAGGGTGATCGCATTGCTGTAGGCGAAACCGGTCTTTTCACCCGATTGCGCACGCACGCCGACACCCTGGTCGAGGTTGAAGCTGCCTTCCTTGACGATCCCGTCTTCCAGTGCCCAGGACTCGGAAATCTGCCCCTGGAAATACAGGTCGGCGGCATCGATGCCCGGGCCGGCCAGATCGCCGAGCACACCTTGCAGGCTCTCGATCGTTACGCCGCCGGGCGCCAGGAGGTGTTCACTGACGGAGGACAACAACTCGCTCATATGCTTTACGCCTTAAATTCATCGTTCTGAGGCAGGTCGCTGGGCGCCCTGCGAGAAAAAGCGCCGGTGAGTGGACACCGGCATCCGCGTCCTGATGGACGCCTGTTCGCTGCTGTCGCGTTCGGCCAGCAGCACGGCCTCGCCTTGATCCTGTTGTGCCAGCACACGCCCCCATGGGTCGACAATGGCGGCATGACCAAAGGTTTCTCGTGGCCCCGGATGCGTCCCACCTTGGGCGGCCGCGAGCATGTAGCACTGAGTCTCGATGGCTCGCGCGCGAATCAGCACGTCCCAATGGGCCGCGCCGGTCACCGCGGTAAAGGCCGACGGTGCGGTGATCAACTCCGCGCCAGCCGCACGCAGTTCGCTGTACAGCTCCGGGAAACGCAGGTCATAACACACCGTCAGGCCGACTCGACCGACAGGAGTGTCGGCAATTACCACACCACTGCCATAAGCATAGTCATCGGATTCTCGATAACGCCCGCGATTGTCCGCTACGTCCACGTCGAACAGGTGCAGCTTGTCATACCGTGCAACGGTTTCGCCCTGGTCATCGACCAGCAACGAGCAGGCATGCACTTTGGCCGTCGGTTGATCCACCGGCGGCAACGGCAATGTGCCTGCCACTATCCATAACTTGAGGTCGCGGGCGGTCTGTTTCAACCACGGCAGGATCGGGCCTTCGCCCATAGCTTCGGCGCGGCCGATGTCGGCAATGTCGCGACGGCCCATGGCAGCGAAGTTTTCCGGCAGTACGGCAAGCCGCGCGCCACCGGTCGCCGCCTGCTCAAGCAGACGACGGGCCTGGGCCAGATTGGCCAGCACGTCGCTCTGGCTGACCATTTGAATCACCGCTACAGACATGGCCATTTCCTTTTTTGTGATTGCGCACTGCCGCAGGTCAACGACGTGCCCTTGTAGCAGCTGGCGAAGCCTGCGTTCGGCTGCGCAGCAGTCGTAAATCCGCAATACACAGTTTGCCTGAAGGACCGCGGCATCCGATTTTACGACTGCTGCGCAGCCGAACGCAGCCTGCGGCAGCTGCTACAGGAAACGTGGCGGCTACAAAAAACCCTTTGGTCATGCTACTCCATAGGCCCAAAGAGTGCTTTTTCAAAAGAATTCAAAAAGGCTTGTCGAAGGTGATTTTCGGTTCTTTCCATGGGCCTTTGACGGTGTATTTGACGCTGGCAAAGCGCGCCACGCGGTCACCAATCAGTTTATCGATCAGGAACAGCGCCCCGCCGACGGCCGGTGCACCGACAATCAGCGCGGCGATCGGCAGATTGTTGGTCACCGGCAAGGTCACCAGCAACTTCGCATCGACCTGATCACCCACCAGGTCCAGCGTGCCGTTGAGCTCCACATTGCTCGACGGACCGGTCAGCAGAATGGGTTCACGGGTCACGTAGACCCCGTTACTGGCGACCAGCAGGCCTTTGACCCGGTCATAGCTCAAGCCTTTGCCGAACAGGTCGGAAAAGTCCAGGCGCAAGCGGCGGCCGATGGAGTTGAAGTTGAGCAAGCCGAATACCCGCAGCGCCTGAGCACCGCCCTCGACTTCAATGAACTGACCTTTATTCAGCGACGCATCAAGACTGCCGGAGAAGCGTTTGGTCGCCAGCCACGCCGGAGAGCCAGGCCATCGACCGTCGACATCCATGTGAAACTCTTCGCTGGTGACGCTCGGCGCAAAACCCCAACCCTTGAGCACGTCGGCAAGGTTCTTGCCACTGACCCGGCCCTTGTACCAACTGCTGGAGTTACCCGGCACGCCTTCCCAGCCACCGCTGCCCCGCAAGAGGATGCCCTTGAGGCCCAGATCAAGGGCATTGAAAGCGACGCCCTTGGCGGTCGGCCGGACTTTCAGATACCAGGCGCCCACCAGATCCGGCCCCTGGAACAGCTGATTGATGGTGATATCCAGCGCCGGGATCTTCGTCGGGTCCACGGTGGCCAGTGGATCCGGCGAATTCTCGTCAGCCAGCGCCGTAGGGTCTCGTGCCGGCAAACGTACGTATTGCAGATTGGCCGCAATCGGTGCGGCTTTCGCATCGGGAATACCGATGCTGCCCTTGGCCTGCTGACTGTCGAGTTGCAAGGCCCACGCGGCCGGTTTACGCGTCAACTGCACCGAGGCCTGATCGAGGGTGGTGCCGAAACCAGTGAGTTTTCCAACCTTCAAATCCGCACTACTGAGCAACTGTTTGGCACTGCCGCCCGGATCCTGGCCCGCATACTTGCTCACCAGATCCTGCCAGGGGGCAACATCCAGCTCGGACAGCACACCGCGCACGCGCAAGCCTTTGGCGCCGGGCAACACGGCATTGCCGCCACCGAGAAGCAACTCGCCGCGACCGTCGGCGAAATTGCCGGTCGGTGCCGCAAACGTGAAGTTCGCCAGCTCACCGTAGTTGACCCAGTAACGCCGCTCCGGGCCTTGCAGGGTCATGCGGAACACGGTATCGCGCCCAACATCGGCCGCCATGCCGAACGGTGCCGGCAAATCTACCGCCACGCCCTTGAGATTGGAGCTGACCATCAATTGACTGTCGGCGCCATCAAGGTTCAGTTGCAGCTGATAAGGGATCGTCCCCGTCACCGGCAATGGCTGAGTGACATTCAGCCATTCAGTGAGTTTTTTGACCTCGACCTCACTCGCCGCGGCGATCCGAGTGTTGAGCTTGCCTGGGCTGCCTTCAGCGAAGATCTGTGCGGTCACTGGCTTGTCGAACGCTCGCGCCGTGATCTTTTGCCCGCTCAGCCCCTTGGTGCTGTCGAAACGGAAATCGCCCTTGAGTTGCGTCAGTTCCAGGGTGGGCTCGCGCAGCTTCAAACGAGCTTTTGCGGTCTTGAAGTCGACGAGGATTTTCGGCTGCTCGCCTTTGACCAGCGGGATATCCAGCTTGAGCTTGCCTTGCAAATCGCCCTCGCCTTCCCAACCGGCGAAGGTGTCGGCGGTGCCGATCGGCGCTTCCTGCAGAATCTTCAGGCCATCGCCCAATCCGCCAGCGAACGCGCCGTCGAGGAACAGATGAGGGCTCTGCCCGGCAGGTGCACGGGGAATATTGACGTAGACGTCGCTGACTTGGGTGTCGAGCAATTGGCCCTTGCTCGCGAGAATCCGCACACCGCTGTCTTCGATGAACACATCGCCGCTGACCTTGCTGACATGCGGCCAGCCCGGCTGAAACGCCAGCTCGGCATCGTGAACCTTGAAAAACAGACTGATGCTGCGAGCCGTTTCGGCGGCGCCGTGGTTCAGCGAACCCTGATACTGGAAGAAGCCTTCATCCACCGCGCCTTTGAGAATCGCGGTGCGCAACCATTCGTCCAGCCCCGGGCTGAGAACCGTCGGCAGGTACTTGGCGGTGTAGCGACCGTCGCCGTCGACCAGGCCGACCCGCAGGTCCATGTAGTCTTCCTGGGTGTGATCGAAATGCAGGCGGATCAGGAAGTCGCCGGCAATCTTGCCCTCCTCGCCCAGTACCTTCAGGTACGGCGCGATCAGGGTGAAACCTTCTTTGTCGAGTTTCCAGGTCAACCGGGCGTTGGCCTGAATGTACTGCCATGGCTTGGCGAAAATCGGGTCCAGGTGCAGGGAGAAATCCTTGCTGTCCATGCGCAGCTCGCCCTGCCCGAGGTCGCCGCTGATGCTGCCACTGACATTTCGCACCGCTGGTGCACCGCGATAAGCATCGAAGCCGACCTTTTCCAGATTGGCGGCAAAGCTGAATTTGCTGTCATCGGTAGCGGCTGGGCGGAAGTCGATCAACACGTTGCGTAAAACCCCGGTGACCTTGAGCCGCTCGACCGCCGTGGCGATCCCTTCGGGCAGTGGGCCCAGTGCATTCAGCAGTGGAGTGAGCGGTGTGAGATCGAGACGGTCGGCTTGCACATGCAAGAGCTCCGGCACCGTATCGGTCGCGGCAGTTTGTTGAAATTGCAGTTTCGATTCCCAGCGGGTGTCCCCCAGGCTCATGGCCAGAGAGTCCAGGGTTACCAGGACGCCGGTGGAACTGCGCTGGAAATACCCGTTCAGCGCCAGATTATTGATCTGGATCGGCTTGCGCTCGGCATAGGCGCCCTTGAGTTGCGGTGCGTTCAAACGAATCGCGGCGCGTTGCACGGTGCCCTTGCTCCAGTTCATCCAGAACTCGCCACCGGCCTTGATCTCGGAAAAATTCCATTGCTGGGTCAGGCGCTCGGGCAACCATTTCGACCAATCGCTTTGCGGCAGGCTCAGGTAAGCGTCCGCTTCACCATCCTTCCATTGGGCTGCGCGCAAACGGGTGCGCAGGCTCACCGCAACCGGCTGGCCGTCGGGCAGCGTCAGGCGGGCATCGAGCCGCTGGCGGGATGGACCGGTTTTCAGGTTCAGGCCGACGTAGGTCAGGGTTAGCGGCGACTCTCCCAACGGCTGCAAGGTGATCTGGCTGTCGAGCACCGACAGTTGCTGGACCATCTGCATGCGATTGAGCAACTGCTCCGGGTTCAGCGGCTGGTCCTGCTGCACCGGCAAACCTTCCAGCGCCCAATGACCATCCTCACCTTCCTTGAGGCTGATCTTCAGACCGTTGAGTTCCAGGTGTGCGATGCGCACTTCGCGCGCCAGCAGGCTGGCCCAGAGATCCGGCACCGCGCGCACCTGATCCAGGCGCAAGGCATTGGAACCCTCGCCAACCATCACGTCATGGGCCAGCAGAACCGGGGCGAAGCCGCTCCAGTTGCCTTCCAGCTTGCCGATCTGCAGGGGCATGCCCAAGGCATCGCTGGCTTTGTCTTCGACGTCAGTACGGTACTCGGCCACCAGCGGCGTCAACTCTCGGCCGAGGCTGACGAACAGCGCCATCAGCACCAAAACCAACGCACACAGGCCCAGACCCCAGCGGGTCAGTGCGGCCAAAATGCGTGTCAGACGGTCCATGTCAGTTGGCTCCCATGGCAAAAATACTGCAAAAAGCTGAGGCCAGCCGTTCTAGTGGAGTTGAAACACAACGATTCAGAGCAACACCACGTCGTATTGTTCCTGGGAATACATGGTTTCCACCTGGAACCGAATGGTGCGCCCGATAAAACCTTCGAGCTCGGCGACGTTGCCCGACTCTTCGTCGAGCAAACGGTCGACCACTTTCTGATTCGCCAGCACCCGATAGCCTTCAGCCTGATAGGCCCGGGCCTCACGCAGGATTTCGCGGAAGATCTCGTAGCACACGGTTTCCGGCGTCTTGAGCTTGCCGCGACCCTGGCAACTGCTGCACGGCTCGCACAGCACTTGCTCAAGACTTTCACGGGTGCGCTTGCGGGTCATCTGCACCAGGCCCAACTCGGTAATGCCAATGATGTTGGTCTTGGCGTGATCGCGTTCCAGTTGCTTCTCGAGCGTGCGCAACACCTGACGCTGATGCTCTTCATCTTCCATGTCGATGAAGTCGATGATGATGATCCCGCCCAGGTTACGCAGGCGCAACTGACGGGCAATGGCGGTGGCGGCTTCGAGGTTGGTCTTGAAGATGGTTTCTTCGAGGTTGCGATGACCGACAAAAGCGCCGGTATTGACGTCGATGGTGCTCATGGCTTCCGCCGGATCGACCACCAGATAGCCGCCGGACTTGAGCGGCACCTTGCGTTCCAGGGCTTTCTGGATTTCGTCTTCGACGCCATACAGGTCAAAGATCGGCCGTTCGCCAGGGTAATGCTCCAGGCGGTCGGCAATTTCCGGCATCAGTTCGGCGACGAACTGCGTGGTTTTCTGGAAGGTTTCCCGGGAGTCGATGCGGATCTTCTCGATCTTCGGGCTCACCAGGTCACGCAAGGTGCGCAGCGCCAGGCCAAGGTCTTCGTAAATAACACTCGGCGCGCTGATGGTCTTGATCTGTTCGTTGATCTGGTCCCAGAGCCTGCGCAGGTAGCGGATGTCCATGAGGATTTCATCGGCCCCGGCACCTTCGGCCGCGGTACGCAAAATGAAACCGCCGGCTTCCTTGATGCCTTCTTTGGCCACGCAGTCGGTGACCACCTGCTTGAGGCGTTCGCGCTCGGCTTCGTCCTCGATCTTCAGGGAAATGCCGACGTGGGCGGTGCGCGGCATGTACACCAGATAGCGAGATGGAATCGACAATTGCGTCGTCAGGCGCGCGCCTTTGGAGCCGATAGGGTCCTTGGTGACTTGCACCACCAGGCTCTGACCTTCATGAACCAGCGCGCTGATGCTCTCCACCGCCGGGCCTTCGCGCAGGGAAATTTCCGAGGCATGAATGAACGCGGCGCGGTCCAGTCCGATATCGACGAAGGCCGCCTGCATGCCCGGCAATACCCGCACGACCTTGCCTTTATAGATGTTGCCGACGATCCCGCGCTTTTGTGTGCGCTCGACGTGGACCTCTTGCAGGACACCGTTTTCGACCACCGCCACGCGCGATTCCATCGGCGTGATGTTGATCAGGATCTCTTCACTCATGGCAGGGTCTCGTTCAGGCATGTTCACGATAATGGCCGCATCTTGTCAGTACGACGCTCAACGCGCGTTAAAGGTTTGCCAACAGGGTATGCCGAAATGGCCGAGTAGCTCGCAGGTTTCGCACAGCGGCAATCCGACCACCGCCGAATAACTGCCGTTGAGCCCGGCGACGAACACCGCGCCCAGCCCTTGAATCCCATAACCGCCAGCCTTGTCCCGGGGTTCGCCGCTGGCCCAGTAGGCTGGCGCTTCGTCGCGGTCAATGTGGCGAAAACGCACCAGGCTGCGCACCACCAAAGACTCGCAGCGCTCGCCATCGCGCACCGCAATCGCTGTCAGCACTTCATGTTCGCGCCCGGACAACAGCATAAGCATGGCGCATGCGTCGGCTTCGTCCACCGGCTTGCCGAGAATTTTCCCGTCCAGCACCACGGCGGTATCGGCGCCCAGCACGCAGAAATCCGCGTCGGACACGACCGTGCCGTGCCCGACCTCGGCCTTGCCGCGCGCCAGACGCTCGACATAGGCCGATGGGGATTCTTCAGATAAAGGGGTTTCATCGATGTCCGCGCTGATGACGGAGAACGACACGCCGATCTGCGTGAGCAGTTCACGCCGACGCGGCGAGCCTGAGGCGAGGTACAGCTGCTTCATCAAGACATCTCCCTGCTTGGCGCCCTGTCTCACAAATACTGTTCCTTTTTGGCGAGACAGGGCACCGGTGCGGGCACATGCCTGACCGAATTAATTGATTTTGTAGCGTCGACGCAAACCGCGCAAACCGTAGCTGATCCATGGCCAGAGCAACGCGCTGACCAGTGCCGGCAACACCAGCGCCAAGGTCGGCTGACGATTGCCGGTCAGGGCGCTCAACCACAACTGAACCAGTTGGGCGAGGCCGAAGATCACCAGGATCACCAGGCTCTGTTGCCACATCGGGAACATACGCAGGCGCTGTTGCAACGACAGCACCAGGAAGGTAATGAGCGTGAGGATCAACGCGTTCTGGCCCAGCAGCGTGCCATACAACACGTCTTCGGCCAGCCCCAGGCACCAGGCGGTCGCCATGCCGACTTTCTGCGGCAGGGCCAACGCCCAAAAGGCCAATAGCAAGGCCAGCCACAGAGGACGCAGGATTTCCATGAACTGCGGCAGCGGTGAAACGCTGAGCAACATGCCGATGGCGAAAGTCAGCCAGACCATCCAGCCGTTTCGGGAGGAAGTTGCACCGCCCATTATTCTGTTCCCCCAGTGGTGGCCGGCGCAGCGACAGGCGGTTTGGCAACAGGCTTCACTGCCGCGGGTTTGGCCGCGGGTGGCTTGGCGGTGGCAGGCTTGACCGGGGCCACTGCGGCAGGTGCAGTAGCCGGAGTAGCCGGAGCTGCAGCGGCAGCCGGTATCACCGACACGGCCGGTTTCGGCACAGTTGCAGGGATGATCGGCCCGCCACCCTGTCGGTCCAGAGCCTCTTGAGCCTGGGCGGCTTCGTTGGCGCGCTCCTCGGCTGTGCGACCGTCGCTGAACACAAGCAGCAGATAACGACTGCGGTTCAACGCAGCCGTCGGCACCGCACGGACGATGGCAAATGGCTGACCGGAATCGTGGATCACTTCCTTGACCGTCGCCACCGGATAACCCGCCGGGAAACGCTGGCCGAGGCCAGAGCTGACCAACAGATCGCCTTCTTTAATATCGGCGGTATCGGCCACATGACGCAACTCGAGGCGTTCCGGGTTACCGGTGCCGCTGGCAATCGCCCTCAGACCGTTACGGTTCACCTGCACCGGAATGCTGTGGGTGGTGTCGGTCAGCAATAGCACGCGAGAGGTGTACGGCATCAAGTCCACCACCTGTCCCATCAGGCCGCGGGCATCGAGCACCGGCTGACCAAGGACCACACCGTCGCGCTCACCTTTATTGATGATGATGCGATGGGTAAAGGGGTTGGGGTCCATGCCAATCAACTCGGCCACTTCGACCTTTTCGTTGACCAGCGCAGAAGAGTTGAGCAACTCGCGCAGCCGAACGTTCTGCTCGGTGAGGGCGGCCAGCTTTTGCATGCGGCCCTGCAACAGCAGGTTTTCGGTTTTGAGTTTTTCGTTTTCGGCGACCAACTCGGTCCGGCTGCCAAATTGGCTGGCCACACCTTGCCATAACCGCTGCGGCAGGTCGGTGATCCAGTAAGACTGCATCAGCACCAGCGACATTTGGCTACGCACTGGCTTGAGCAGTGTGAAGCGGGCATCGACCACCATCAGCGCAACCGATAGCACGGCCAGCACCAACAAGCGCACGCCCAGTGAGGGGCCTTTGGTGAAAAGCGGTTTAATAAGCCGCTCCTCCCAGGCAAATGTTCTCTTTATTCATACGGCATCAAACCGGCCTGGATGCAGACTGACAGAAGATAAACGCCAACAGGCAGCACTGCAAAGTGCTGCCTGCGGGCTCACCAACATAGATGCATCGGGTGAGATCACTCGCTCGACAGCAGGTCCATGGTGTGTTTATCCATCATTTCCAATGCACGGCCACCACCGCGAGCAACGCAGGTCAGCGGGTCTTCGGCGACGATCACCGGCAGACCGGTTTCCTGGGCCAGCAACTTGTCGAGGTCGCGCAGCAAGGCGCCACCACCGGTCAGTACCAGGCCACGTTCGGCGATATCCGACGCCAGCTCCGGAGGCGATTGCTCCAGCGCACTTTTCACAGCCTGAACGATGGTGGCCAAGGACTCTTGCAGAGCTTCCAGCACTTCATTGGAGTTCAGGGTGAATGCGCGTGGAACGCCTTCGGCCAGGTTACGGCCACGAACGTCGACTTCACGAACTTCGCCGCCCGGGTAGGCCGTACCGATTTCCTGTTTGATGCGCTCGGCGGTGGATTCGCCGATCAGGCTGCCGTAGTTGCGACGCACGTAGGTGATGATCGCTTCGTCGAAGCGGTCGCCGCCAACCCGTACGGATTCGGCGTAAACCACACCGTTGAGGGAGATCAGCGCGATTTCAGTGGTACCGCCACCGATATCGACAACCATCGAACCGCGAGCTTCTTCAACCGGCAGGCCGGCACCGATTGCAGCAGCCATCGGCTCTTCGATCAGGAACACTTCACGAGCACCGGCACCAAGAGCCGATTCACGGATGGCACGACGCTCAACCTGGGTGGATTTGCATGGAACGCAGATCAGCACACGAGGGCTAGGCTGCAGAAAGCTGTTTTCGTGGACCTTGTTGATAAAGTACTGCAGCATTTTTTCGCAGACGCTGAAGTCGGCGATCACACCGTCCTTCATCGGACGAATGGCAGCAATGTTGCCCGGCGTACGGCCGAGCATACGCTTGGCCTCGGTGCCGACAGCAACGACACTTTTCTGGTTACCGTGTGTCCGAATAGCCACAACCGATGGCTCATTCAGGACGATTCCGCGCTCGCGCACGTAAATAAGGGTGTTGGCAGTGCCCAGGTCAATGGAAAGATCGCTGGAAAACATGCCACGCAGTTTCTTGAACATGGGAAAGGGACCCTAGGCAACGCGTGGGTAAAAAAGTGCGGCAAACTCTAACAACGACAGGGATTTTGGGCAAGGCGCCAATATGTTAAATTGGCTGCTTTTCTGTGCACCAAGCACCACAATCGCGGCCCTGAGACCGTAGATATGCGGTAGTGTTCCGACAATCTAACACACGGACGCGGTCCGTTTTGTTTTCCACTGGAGAATCCCATGGCGCTTGAACGCTCCGACGTGGAAAAAATCGCTCATCTGGCCTGCCTTGGCCTCAATGATGCCGATCTTCCACACATCACTTCGGCCCTGAACAGCATTCTCGGGCTGGTCGACGAAATGCAAGCGGTCAATACCGACGGTATCGAGCCGCTGGCCCACCCACTGGAAGCCAGCCAGCGCCTGCGTGCAGACGTCGTGACCGAGACCAATCATCGCGAGGCCTATCAGTCCATCGCACCAGCGGTCGAAAACGGCCTGTACCTGGTTCCGAAAGTCATCGACTAAAGGGAAAGAGCCTGCAATGCATCAATTGACTCTGGCCGAGATCGCCCGCGGACTCGCCGATAAAAAGTTTTCTTCCGAAGAGCTGACCAAAGTCCTGCTGGCGCGCATCGCCCAGCTCGACCCGCAGCTCAACAGCTTCATCAGCCTCACCGAAGACCTGGCGCTGCAGCAGGCGAAAGCCGCTGACGCTCGTCGGGCCAACGGTGAGAGCGGCGCCCTGCTCGGCGCGCCGATCGCGCACAAAGACCTGTTCTGCACCCAGGGCATCCGCACCAGCTGCGGCTCGAAGATGCTCGACAACTTCAAAGCGCCGTACAACGCCACCGTGGTCGCCAAACTGGCTGCTGCCGGGGCCGTGACCCTGGGCAAGACCAACATGGACGAATTCGCCATGGGGTCGGCCAACGAGTCGAGTTACTACGGCGCGGTGAAAAACCCGTGGAACCTGGAATACGTTCCGGGCGGCTCGTCTGGCGGTTCGGCTGCTGCGGTAGCCGCTCGTCTGCTGCCGGCTGCGACTGGCACCGACACCGGCGGTTCGATTCGTCAGCCCGCCGCGCTGACCAACCTCACCGGCCTGAAACCGACGTACGGTCGTGTTTCGCGCTGGGGCATGATCGCCTACGCGTCCAGCCTCGATCAGGGCGGCCCACTGGCCCGCACCGCCGAAGACTGCGCGATCCTGCTGCAAGGCATGGCCGGGTTCGACCCGCAGGACTCCACCAGCATCGACGAGCCCGTGCCTGATTACAGCGCCGGCCTCAACGGTTCGCTGCAAGGCCTGCGCATCGGCGTGCCGAAGGAATACTTCAGCGCAGGTCTCGACCCGCGCATCGCCGACCTGGTCATGGCCAGCGTTGAAGAGCTGAAAAAGCTCGGCGCCGTGGTCAAGGAAATCAGCCTGCCGAACATGCAGCACGCAATCCCTGCGTACTACGTGATCGCCCCGGCGGAAGCGTCTTCCAACCTGTCGCGTTTCGACGGCGTGCGTTTCGGCTATCGCTGCGCAGACCCGAAAAACCTGGAAGACCTGTACAAGCGTTCCCGTGGCGAAGGTTTCGGCCCGGAAGTGCAGCGCCGGATCATGGTCGGCGCCTACGCGCTGTCGGCCGGTTACTACGACGCCTACTACCTGAAGGCGCAGAAAATCCGTCGCCTGATCAAGAACGACTTCATGGCGGCCTTCAATGAGGTCGACATCATCCTCGGCCCAACCACGCCGAACCCGGCCTGGAAGCTCGGCGCCAAGAACAGCGACCCGGTCGCTGAGTACCTGGAAGACGTCTACACCATCACCGCCAACCTCGCCGGTCTGCCGGGCTTGTCCATGCCTGCAGGTTTTGTCGATGGCCTGCCGGTCGGCGTGCAGTTGCTCGCCCCGTATTTCCAGGAAGGCCGCCTGTTGAACGTTGCCCATAAGTATCAGCAGAACACTGACTGGCACACCCGCACCCCAACCGGCTTCTGAGGAGAAACACATGCAATGGGAAGTCGTGATCGGGCTGGAGATTCATACCCAGCTCACCACCCGGTCGAAAATCTTTTCCGGAAGTTCCACCACTTTCGGTTCCGAGCCGAACACCCAGGCCAGCCTGGTTGACCTCGGCATGCCCGGCGTACTACCGGTGCTGAACCAGGAAGCGGTGCGCATGGCGGTGATGTTCGGTCTCGCCATCGATGCCGAGATTGGCCAGCACAACGTGTTCGCCCGTAAAAACTATTTTTACCCGGACCTGCCCAAGGGCTACCAGATCAGCCAGATGGAATTGCCGATCGTCGGCAAGGGCCACCTGGACATCGCCATGGAAGACGGCACGATCAAACGTGTCGGTGTCACCCGTGCGCACCTGGAAGAAGACGCCGGTAAAAGCCTTCACGAAGAGTTCAACGGTGCCACCGGCATCGACCTGAACCGCGCCGGCACGCCGCTGCTGGAAATCGTTTCCGAGCCGGACATGCGTAGCGCCAAGGAAGCCGTGGCTTACGTCAAGGCGATCCACGCGCTGGTACGCTACCTCGGCATCTGCGACGGCAACATGGCCGAAGGCTCGCTGCGTTGCGACTGCAACGTGTCGATCCGTCCGAAAGGCCAGGTTGAATTCGGCACGCGCTGCGAGATCAAGAACGTCAACTCGTTCCGCTTCATCGAGAAGGCGATCAACACTGAAGTGCAACGCCAGATCGAGCTGATCGAAGACGGCGGCAAGGTGATCCAGCAGACTCGTCTGTACGATCCCAACAAGGACGAAACCCGTCCGATGCGCAGCAAAGAGGAAGCCAACGACTACCGTTACTTCCCCGATCCGGACCTGCTGCCGGTGGTCATCGAGGACTCGTTCCTCAACGACGTGCGCGCCACCCTGCCGGAACTGCCACCGCAGAAACGCGAGCGCTTCCAGGCGCAGTTCGGTCTGTCGGTCTACGACGCCAGCGTCCTGGCCACCAGCCGCGAGCAAGCCGATTACTTCGAGAAAGTCGTGAACATCAGTGGCGACGCCAAACTGGCGGCCAACTGGGTCATGGTTGAACTGGGCAGCCTGTTGAACAAGCAAGGCCTGGACATCGACCAGTCGCCGGTTTCAGCCGAGCAACTGGGCGGCATGCTGTTGCGCATCAAGGACAACACCATCTCCGGCAAAATCGCCAAGGTGGTGTTTGAAGCCATGGCCAACGGTGAAGGCAGCGCCGACGAGATCATCGACAAGCGCGGCCTCAAGCAAGTGACCGACACCGGCGCAATCTCGGCGGTGCTGGACGAGATGCTCGCGGCCAATGCCGAACAGGTCGAACAGTACCGCGCGGCAGACGAAGCCAAACGCGGCAAGATGTTCGGCTTCTTCGTCGGCCAGGCCATGAAAGCCTCCAAAGGCAAGGCCAACCCGCAACAGGTCAACGAACTGCTTAAAAGCAAGCTCGAAGGCTGATGCGAATGGAGCCAGCATTCAAACCTGGCTCCATTCCCTGTGGGAGCGGGCTTTTGTGGCGAGGGGGCTTGCCCCCTCGCCACAAAAGCCCGCTCTCACATTTGTATCCGGGATACCTTCTATGAAACGTCTGCTCAGCGCCTGCGCCCTGCTCTCTCTGCTGGCCGGTTGTGCCAGTACCGATACCGTCGATCCACACGGTTACGACAAGACCGGCACGGCTTCGTATTACGGTGCCAAGCATCATGGCAAACGCACCGCCAGCGGCGAGCGTTTCAACCAGCATGGCCTGACCGCCGCCCATCGCCAGTTGCCGTTCGGCACCCGGGTGAAGATTACCAACCTGAATAACGACAGATCCTGCGTGGTACGCATCAACGACCGTGGGCCGTACTCCCGTGGGCGCCTGATCGACGTGTCCCGTGAAGCGGCCGAACGGTTGGGCATGCTGCGCAGTGGCACCGCGAAAGTTCGCGTGCAAGCCCTCGACGACTGATTAGACGGAGCGCTGACTATTTTCGGACTGGCCGATTTACCCCT
Organism: Pseudomonas wuhanensis; assembly: GCF_030687395.1. GTDB lineage: Bacteria > Pseudomonadota > Gammaproteobacteria > Pseudomonadales > Pseudomonadaceae > Aquipseudomonas > Aquipseudomonas wuhanensis. The sequence goes on from NZ_CP117430.1 coordinate 5,641,424, forward strand.
GATCAGCGTGATTGAATTGTTCAGCGGTCTGTTTTTACTGATCGCCGGCGCCGAACTGATGGTACGCGCCGCCGTACGTCTGGCCGCGCGACTGCATGTGCGGCCGCTGATCATCGGCCTGACCATCGTGGCCCTCGGCAGCAGCGCACCGCAGATGGCGGTCAGCCTGCAAGCCACCCTGGCGCAAAACGCCGACATTGCCGTCGGCAGCGTGATCGGCAGCAGCATCTTCAACATCCTCGTCACCCTAGGGCTCTCGGCGCTGATAATTCCGCTGCGGGTTTCGCGGCAATTGGTGCGCCTGGATATTCCATTGATGATCGGCGCCAGCCTGCTGGTGTTCGTACTGGCGTGGAATGAAGAACTGACTCGGGCCGACGGCGTGATGCTGCTGATAGCGCTGGCACTGTATCTGGGCTTGCTGCTGCGTCAGTCACGGCACTCGGCCCGTCCGCCATCGGCGGCTCATGAAGCGCCGCAGGCACCGTGGTTCAGCAGCCTGCTAATGATCGTCGCCGGTCTGGCGATGCTGGTGTTCGCCGGGCACTTGCTGCTCGGCGCCGCAGTGGCGGTCGCGACCGACCTGGGCTTGTCGGAGCGGATCATCGGTCTGACCATCGTTGCCGTCAGCACGTCCCTGCCGGAGTTGGCCACTTCGTTGATCGCCGCGTTGCGCGGTCAGCGGGACATCGCGGTGGGCAACGTGATCGGCAGCAACCTGCTCAACCTCCTGGGTGTACTCGGGCTGACCGCATTGATCGCGCCGTCGCCGCTGTCAGTCTCGCCGAACGCCCTGGATTTCGACCTGCCGGTAATGCTTGGTGTCGCGGTGCTGTGCCTGCCCGTGTTCTATTCCGGCTACCGGGTGACGCGCGCCGAAGGTCTGCTGTTTTTGGGTTTGTACCTGGCCTATGGACTGCACGTGGTGTCGTTCACCACCGGCATGCCGCTGGCCGGCAAGCTTGAACACCTGATGCTGTTTTTCGTCCTGCCGGCGCTGGGGGCGTTTTTGCTGTTCACGTCGCTGCGCGCCTGGCGTCGCCAACACCATAAGAGGGAATTGCCATGAGCACTGATAACAAGCCTGGGGTTGAAGTCCGCCGCCAAGTAATGGGCGACGCCTTCGTCGACCGCGCCTTGGGCAACGCCACTGAGTTCACCCAACCGTTGCAGGACTTCGTCAATGAACACGCCTGGGGCGGTGTGTGGAATCGCGAAGGTCTGCCGCTGAAAACCCGCAGCCTGATCACCCTCGCCGCGCTGACCGCCTTGAAGTGCCCGCAAGAATTGAAAGGCCATGTGCGTGGCGCGCTGAACAACGGCTGCACCGTGGAAGAAATTCGCGAGGCGCTGCTGCATTGCGCGGTGTATGCCGGCGTGCCGGCGGCGATTGATGCGTTTCGGGCGGCGCAGGAAGTGATCGACAGCTACCAAAAGCCCGAGTAACAAGCAGACATTTGTGCTGGCAGGACTATCGCCATCGCGGGCAAGCCCGCTCCCCTACAGGGGATCTCCTTTATTGCACAAATTGTGTGAACACCAAAGATCACTGTGGGAGCGGGCTTGCCCGCGATGAGGCCCTGGAAGCCACCGCAAATGCCGAGGCTAAATCCACCCACCCCACTGCAACAAAAAAATCCCGACGTTGGTGGTGACCGCCGCCATCAGCGTGGTAATCACGATGATCGCCGCCGCCAGTTCATGATTACCGTTGGCCTGCCGGGCCATGACAAAACTGGCCGCTGCAGTCGGGCTGCCGAAGTACAGAAACAGAATCCCCAATTCCGCCCCGCGAAAACCCCAGAGCCAGGCGCCAAGCGTCGCCAGCACCGGCAGGCCGATCATCTTCATCAGGCTTGAACTGAGCGCCGTCGGCCCGCTTTTGCGCATCGCCGCCAGCGACAACGTGCCACCGATGCAGATCAATGCCAATGGCAAAGTGGTTTGTGCCAGGTACTGGCCGGACGTCTCCAGCCACCCCGGCAAACCGATCTTGAAATACGCAAACGGCGCCGCCGCAAACACGCTGATGATCAACGGGTTGACCATCACGCTTTTGCAGATACTCCACGGGTCAGACTTGATCACCGGGCTGTAGACCGCCAGTACGATGGTCGAAAGCGTGTTGTAAAACAGGATCACCAACGCTGCAAGAATGGCCCCGAGGGAAATCCCGTAGTCGCCGTACATACTCGCCGCCAGGGCCAGACCGATAACGCCGTTGTTGCCACGGAAAGCGCCTTGGGTATAGATGCCTCGGTCTTCCCGCGGGCATTTCCAGATCGCCCAGCCCCAGGCAATCGCAAAGCACGCCAGCGTCGCGACCGAGAAGTAGATCAGCAGCGCCGGTTGCAGCGCGGCATGCAGGTCGGCATGCAAGATGCCCAGAAACAGCAACGCCGGCATGGTGACGTTGAACACCAGGGCCGACGCGGTATGAATGAAGTTGTCGTTGATCCAGTCGATGCGCTTGAGCAGCGCCCCCAGAAACAGCATGGCAAACACCGGCGCGGTGATGTTCAGGGTTTCGAGGAAGATAGCCAGCATGCCGGGGGAACCTTGGGTGGGCGTCGTTAGGGGGCTAATGATAAGCCACCATGTCCCCTGCCGTCTGGTAGATCGCCATCGCGGGCAAGCCCGCTCCCACAGGGTGCTTCTTTGTTGCACAAATTGTGTGAACCCCGAAGATCACTGTGGGAGCGGGCTTGCCCGCGACGAACGATAACGCCGTCTTACGTGATAGGCGCCGGGTTGAACAAGGTGATGTCGTTATGCAGCTTATGCTGCTCCGCCCACGTCTGTTTCTTGCCGCTGGCCACGTCCAGGTAGTAGTGGAACAATTCCCAGCCGAGGTCCTCGATCGAAGCTCGCCCGGTCGCAATCCGCCCGGCATCAATGTCGATCAGGTCCGGCCAGCGTTGCGCCAATTCGGTCCGGGTCGACACCTTCACCACCGGTGCCATCGCCAACCCATAAGGCGTACCCCGCCCGGTGGTGAACACATGCAGGTTCATCCCCGCCGCCAACTGCAACGTCCCGCAGACAAAATCACTGGCCGGGGTCGCGCAGAAAATCAGCCCTTTGCGCTTAAAGCGCTCGCCAGGGCCGAGCACCCCATTGATCGCGCTACTGCCGGATTTAACGATCGAGCCCAGGGACTTCTCGACAATATTCGACAACCCGCCCTTCTTGTTCCCCGGTGTGGTATTGGCACTGCGATCCGCTTCACCCTTGGCCAGGTAACGGTCGTACCAGTCCATTTCCCGCACCAGTTCCTGAGCCACTTCCTCGGTTTCGGCACGGGACGTCAGCAGGTAAATCGCATCACGCACTTCAGTGACTTCGGAAAACATCACCGTCGCCCCCGCCCGCAACAACAGGTCTGAGGCATAGCCGAGCGCCGGGTTGGCAGTGATGCCAGAGAACGCATCGCTGCCACCGCACTGCATGCCGAGGATCAGCTCGGACGCCGGCACGGTTTCCCGGCGGCGCAGATCGAGCTTCTTCAAGCGGGTTTCAGCCAGCGCCATGATCTGCTCGATCATCTCGGTGAAACCGTGGCTGGAATCCTGCAGGCGGTACAACCACGGCTCGCTCAAATCCACCGAACTGTCGTTCTCGTGCATCACCTGCCCGGCCTGCAACTTCTCGCAGCCCAGGCTAATCACCAGCGCTTCACCACCCAGGTTCGGGTTGCGCGCCAGGTTGCGCACGGTGCGAATCGGGATGTACGCGTCGGTGGCGGTGATCGCCACGCCGCAGCCGTAACTGTGGGTCAGCGCCACCACGTCATCGACGTTCGGGTACTTGGGCAGCAACTCGTCCTTGATGCGTTTCACCGCATGGTCCAGCACCCCGGTAACGCACTGCACGGTGGTGGTGATGCCCAGAATGTTGCGCGTGCCGACGGTGCCGTCGGCGTTGCGATAACCCTCGAAGGTGAAGCCTTCCAGCGGTGCCTGCGCGGTCGGCACTTCGGTGGACAGCGGCAGGCTGTCCAGCGGTGGTGCGGTGGGCATGCGCAGTTGATCTTCCTTGACCCAGCTGCCACGCGGAATCGGCTGCAATGCGTAACCGATGGTCTGGCCGTAACGAATCACCTGGCCGCCTTCGGGAATGTCCTCGAGAGTGACCTTGTGGCTCTGCGGCACAAAATCCACGGTGACCAGGCCATCGGGGAATTCAGTGCCGGCCGGCACGCCCTGATCGTTGACTACGATCACCACATTGTCCCGCTCGTGCAGGCGGATGTAGCGCGGCGAGTCGGAATGTTCAATCAACTGCATGACGCCGCTCCTCAGGAATGCGCTTCAGATAACTTATTGTTGGTTTCAGGACCGCTGACAGGCGGCTCTTTGAGGACCACACGCTTGATCGGGCCAACGATCACCAGATAGCTGAAGACTGCTACCAGCGCGTTGCAACCGACGAACACCAGCGCCCATTTGAACGAGCCGGTGGAGCTGATGATGTAACCGATAACGATCGGCGTGGTGATCGACGCGATGTTGCCGAAGGTGTTGAACAGACCACCGCTGAGACCCGCGATCTGTTTCGGCGAGGTGTCGGACACCACCGCCCAGCCCAACGCACCCACGCCTTTGCCGAAGAACGCCAGGGCCATGAAGCCGACGACCATCCATTCAACGTCCACATAGTTGCAAGCCACGATGCTACTGGAAACCAGCAAGCCAGCGATGATCGGCGCCTTGCGGGCGAACGTCAGCGAGTGACCTTTGCGCAGCAGGTAATCGGAAATCACCCCGCCAAGCACACCACCGATAAACCCGCAGATTGCCGGCAGCGAGGCAATGAAACCGGCCTTGAGGATGGTCATGCCGCGCTCCTGCACCAGATACACCGGGAACCAGGTGAGGAAGAAGTAAGTGATGCCGTTGATGCAGTATTGGCCCAGATACACGCCGAGCATCATGCGGTTGGTGAGCAGTTGGCGGATGTAGTCCCACTTCGGACCGTCGCCCTTTTTGCCTTTGCCTTTGCCTTTGTCCTGGTCCATGTCGACCATGCCGCCGTTGTCGGCGATGTGTTTGAACTCGGCGTCGTTGATCATCGGGTGTTGGCGCGGGCTGTAGATCACCTTCAGCCAGATCCCCGAGAAGACGATGCCGATCACGCCCATGACGATGAACACATGCTGCCAGCCGAAGCTATAGACGATCCAGCCCATCAGCGGCGCGAACAACACGGTGGCGAAATATTGCGCCGAGTTGAAGATCGCCGAGGCGGTACCGCGTTCAGCGGTCGGGAACCAGGCCGCCACGATGCGTGCGTTACCGGGGAAGGATGGCGCTTCGGCCAGGCCCACCAAAAAGCGCAGCATGAACAGCGCGACGACGGCGGTGGAAAGCCCGAATTCACCGACATAGCCTTGCAGCACGGTGAACAGCGACCAGGTGAAGATGCTCAGGGCGTAGATTTTTTTTGAACCGAAACGGTCCAGCAGCCAGCCACCGGGAATTTGCCCGGCCACGTAGGCCCAACCGAATGCGGAAAAGATATAGCCGAGGGTGACCGCGTCGATGCCGAGGTCTTTTTGCAGGCTGGAGCCGGCGATTGCGATGGTGGCCCGGTCGGCATAGTTGATCGTGGTCACCAGAAACAGCATGAGCAGGATCAAATAGCGGACGTGAGTCGGCTTGGTCGATTGCATTGTAGATGTACTCCCACTGATTATTTTTATGCGGGTAATAACAATTTTTTTGTCGTATCTGGCTTTTGTGGGAGCCGGGCTTGCCCGCGATGCAGGCACCACGCAGTGTCAGTCTCAACGCGGTGATGCTATCGCAGGCAAGCCAGCTCCCACAGGTACTGCGGTGTATCAGGAACCGATGTAGGCAGTTTTTACGACCGTGTAGAACTCTTGCGCATAGCGACCTTGCTCACGTGATCCATAGGATGAACCTTTACGCCCACCGAACGGAACGTGGTAATCCACGCCGGCGGTCGGCAGGTTGACCATCACCATCCCGGCCTGGGAGTGGCGTTTGAAGTGGTTAGCGTACTTCAACGACGTGGTAGCGATGCCCGCCGACAGGCCGAACTCGGTGTCGTTGGCCATTTCCAGCGCCGCCTCGTAATCAGCCACGCGAACGATATTGGCCACCGGGCCGAAGATCTCTTCGCGGCTGATGCGCATCGCAGCTTCGCTGTCGGCAAACAGCGTCGGGGCGAGGAAGTAGCCTTCCGTGTCGCAGGTCACCAGACCACCGCCACTGACCAGACGCGCACCTTCGGACTGGCCGATGTCGATGTACTTCATGTCTTGTTCAAGCTGAGCTTGGGAAACCACCGGACCGATATCGGTACCACTTTTCAGCGCGTGACCGACCTTGATCGACTTCATGCGCTCGGCCATGGCTTCGACGAACTGGTCGTGAATCCCGGCGGTGACGATGAAGCGGCTCGACGCGGTGCAACGCTGGCCGGTGGAATAGAACGCGCTCTGTACCGACAGCTCGACCGCTTGCTTGAGGTCGGCGTCATCCAGAATGATCTGCGGGTTCTTGCCGCCCATTTCCAGCTGAACCTTGGCCTGGCGCGATACGCAGCTGACAGCGATCTGACGACCCACGCCCACGGAACCGGTGAAGCTGATGCCGTCGACTTTCGGGCTCTGCACCAGCGCATCGCCAACCACGCGACCGCTGCCCATCACCAGGTTGAACACGCCGGCCGGGAAGCCTGCGCGAGAGATGATTTCCGCCAGCGCCCAGGCGCAACCCGGCACCAGATCAGCAGGCTTCAGCACGACGCAGTTGCCGTAGGCCAGGGCCGGAGCGATTTTCCACGCAGGGATCGCAATCGGGAAATTCCACGGGGTGATCAGTCCGACCACACCCAACGCTTCGCGAGTGACTTCAACGTTCACACCCGGACGCACCGACGGCAGGTAATCGCCGGACAGGCGCAGGCATTCACCGGCGAAGAACTTGAAAATATTACCGGCGCGAGTCACTTCGCCGATGGCTTCGGGCAGGGTCTTGCCTTCTTCCCGGGCCAGCAAAGTGCCGAGCTCTTCGCGACGAGCGAGGATTTCAGTACCGACTTTATCCAGTGAATCGTGACGCGCCTGAATGCCCGAAGTGGACCAGGCCGGGAACGCGGCGCGAGCGGCGTCGATGGCGGCGTGGACCTGAGCCAGATCGGCCTTGGCGTAGTCGCCGATGGTATCGGTCAGCTCGGACGGGTTGATGTTGGCGCAGTAATCACTGCCCGCCACCCATTCGCCGTTGATGTAGTTATCGAAACGCTTTGTATCTGCCACGGGCTGCCCCTTTTAAAAGAAGTCCTCACGCAAAAAGCCGCTGATTGCTCAGCGGCCCAGGTTTTATCGAGTGTTATTGCGCACCTTGCTTGTCGATCAGCGCGGCGAGCATTTCGTACTCTTCGCCCGTCAGATCGGTCAACGGCGCACGCACAGGACCTGCGTCGAAGCCTGCGATTTTCGCCCCGGCCTTGACGATGCTCACGGCGTAACCGGCCTTGCGGTTACGGATGTCCAGGTACGGCAGGAAGAAGTCGTCGATGATCTTGCCGACAGTGGCGTGATCTTCACGAGCGATGGCGTGATAGAAATCCATCGCGGTTTTCGGGATGAAGTTGAACACCGCCGAGGAGTAAACCGGTACGCCCAAAGCCTTGTAGGCCGCGGCGTAGACTTCGGCGGTCGGCAGACCACCCAGGTAGCTGAAGCGATCACCGAGGCGGCGACGGATCGACACCATCAACTCGATATCGCCCAGGCCATCCTTGTAACCAATCAGGTTCGGGCAGCGCTCGGCCAGACGTTCCAGCAAAGGAGCGGTCAGGCGGCAGACGTTGCGGTTGTAAACCACCACGCCAATTTTTACCGATTTGCATACCGCTTCAACGTGGTCGGCAACACCGTCCTGGCTGGCTTCGGTCAGGTAGTGCGGCAGCAGCAACAGGCCTTTGGCGCCCAGACGCTCGGCTTCCTGAG